>NZ_NCUL01000008.1:695634-1015364 GCF_002096455.1 Streptococcus oralis subsp. oralis
GTTTGCCTTATTACTCTTAGGAACACTATATACTTTTGTTTATATGCCAATCAATGCACTATTTCCTTTAATAAGCATGGAACACTTTAATGGAACACCTGTGCATATTTCTATTACGGAAATTTCCTTTGCATTTGGGATGCTAGCAGGAGGCTTATTATTAGGAAGATTAGGGGGCTTCGAAAAGCATGTATTACTAATAACAAGTTCATTTTTTATAATGGGGACCAGTTTAGCCGTTTCGGGAATACTTCCTCCAAATGGATTTGTAATATTCGTAGTTTGCTGTGCAATAATGGGGCTTTCGGTGCCATTTTATAGCGGTGTGCAAACAGCTCTTTTTCAGGAGAAAATTAAGCCTGAATATTTAGGACGTGTATTTTCTTTGATCGGAAGTATCATGTCACTTGCTATGCCAATTGGGTTAATTCTTTCTGGATTCTTTGCTGATAAAATCGGTGTAAATCATTGGTTTTTACTATCAGGTATTTTAATTATTGGCATTGCTATAGTTTGCCAAATGATAACTGAGGTTAGAAAATTAGATTTAAAATAAACAATATTGGAGGAATATTTATGTATCTTATTTTCATGTAACTCTTCCTGCTAAAATCGCAGGGTTTTCCCTGCATACAAGCAAATGAAAGCATGCGATTATAGACAGGAGGAAATGTTATGGAATTAATATTAAAAGCAAAAGACATTCGTGTGGAATTCAAAGGACGCGATGTTTTAGATATAAATGAATTAGAAGTATATGATTATGACCGTATTGGTTTAGTAGGAGCAAATGGTGCTGGAAAAAGCACTTTACTCAGGGTACTTTTAGGAGAATTAACTCCCCCAGGATGTAAAATGAATCGTCTGGGTGAACTTGCCTATATTCCCCAGTTGGACGAAGTAACTCTGCAGGAGGAAAAAGATTTTGCACTTGTAGGCAAGCTAGGTGTTGAGCAATTAAATATACAGACTATGAGCGGTGGTGAAGAAACAAGGCTTAAAATAGCACAGGCCTTATCGGCACAGGTTCATGGTATTTTAGCGGATGAACCTACGAGCCATTTAGACCGTGAAGGAATTGATTTTCTAATAGGACAGCTAAAATATTTTACAGGTGCACTGTTAGTTATTAGCCATGACCGCTATTTTCTTGATGAAATAGTAGATAAAATATGGGAACTGAAAGATGGCAAAATCACTGAGTATTGGGGAAACTATTCTGATTATCTTCGTCAGAAAGAGGAAGAACGTAAGAGCCAAGCTGCAGAATACGAACAATTTATTGCGGAACGTGCCCGATTGGAAAGGGCTGCGGAGGAAAAGCGAAAACAGGCTCGTAAAATAGAACAGAAGGCAAAAGGTTCTTCAAAGAAAAAAAGTACTGAAGACGGAGGGCGTTTAGCTCATCAAAAATCAATAGGAAGTAAGGAAAAAAAGATGTATAATGCTGCTAAAACCCTAGAGCACAGGATTGCGGCCTTAGGAAAAGTAGAAGCTCCGGAAGGCATTCGCAGAATTCGTTTCAGGCAAAGTAAAGCATTGGAGCTCCATAATCCATACCCTATAGTCGGTGCAGAAATTAATAAAGTATTTGGGGATAAGGCTCTGTTTGAAAATGCATCTTTTCAAATTCCGTTAGGAGCAAAAGTGGCGTTAACTGGTGGTAATGGAATCGGAAAAACAACTTTAATCCAAATGATCTTAAACCATGAAGAAGGAATTTCTATTTCGCCTAAGGCAAAAATAGGTTACTTTGCACAGAATGGTTACAAGTACAACAGTAATCAGAATGTTATGGAGTTTATGCAGAAGGATTGTGACTACAATATATCAGAAATTCGTTCAGTGCTAGCATCTATGGGGTTCAAACAGAACGATATTGGAAAAAGTTTATCTGTTTTAAGCGGTGGAGAAATTATAAAATTGTTGCTTGCTAAAATGCTCATGGGTAGATATAACATCCTAATAATGGATGAACCCAGTAACTTCCTTGACATACCAAGTTTAGAGGCTTTGGAAATACTAATGAAGGAGTACACCGGAACTATCGTGTTTATCACCCACGATAAACGATTACTCGAAAATGTAGCAGATGTAGTTTATGAAATTAGAGATAAGAAAATAAATCTGAAACATTAAATTTAAGGTAGTCGCTGGTCAGTATAGTCTGTTCTGGTTGGCGACTCCATTGTTAAAGAGTATAAAGACTTTAGATTTTATGAATATTAAAAATAGGAACAGTCAATTGAACTGCTCCTATTTTTCTGCTAAATATATTGTAGTTTTCTTATATGTATAATGATAGATTAGCGGATTCTCATCTACGGTACTTACTTCAAATATGAAGAAGTGATCGCGGTTATCTCTGGACTTTTCCTTATTGAGGACAAAGTAATTCTTACGTGAAGTCGCCATTGTTTTTAGGATATCATCAGTTAGGAAGGTCAATGGAATATTCATGTTAGAGTAGCGGTAGAAGTCACGTTCAAAATCTTGGTAGCTCTCGCTATAATAGTCCATTTGTAGGTGATTACGCTGAAACTCAAGCTGATTCATAGAGCACCTCCTCGACAAGTTCAATACTAATAATGTCTTTTAATTTCAAATTGATGTGACCTGTTGTAGTTTTTATCAAAATGAAATCTTTGGTCAGACTTGGTATTGTTCCAGTGTAGGAAACACGCTTGTTTTTTTCAATCACTTGAATGCGTGTGCGTAGCTGCCCGGCGTATACTTGACTGAGGAGTAATAATTTCTTCTCTAGTGATAAGTCAGACATGTACGTTACTTTGTTTGTATCATCAGAGAGTGCTGATGCATGTTCAGATAGGAAAAAGCCCATCCATTTTTGCATCTTTGTATCCTGGTACTCTCTTGCTGATTGAAATGGTAAATATGAACGGTCAATCATATCAAATCCTTTCTATGCAGAGGCAAGGGTATTTTTATCAAATTGAATCGTAAAACCTTGAATTCCCCCACCTGTGTAACATTCTTTAAAGCGATTGATTACCTCAGTATAGATTATCACAGATGAGCTTGTTGGCTTAATGCTAAATGTAAATTCCAATGGTAATCGGTTTTCAGATTTAGCATGTACTAGTCGTATCGATATTTCAGTTGTTTTGAGTTTTCTCTGACGAAGTTTTGAAGTTGCTGTTTCAACGATTCCATGTAAAAATCTTTCAAGCATTTCAATATCATTACATCCTTTGCTACGGATTTCTGAAAATTGTACTGTATTTTTTTCTTGTTTCATTTTAATCCCTCCAATCCACCCGCGGAATGACCACCGATAAGTTTACTGCGTTCAATATTTCTGGAACCTTCAGTTAGGACGGTTCCTTTTTGTATGGCTAAAAAACCAAACTGTTCTCTGACAACATCAATAGCTGTCTGAAGTCTATTATCTTTTTCAATTTGTTCTACATCATCAAAGAGTGATAGTAGAGTATAGCTTTCATCTACGAAGCCACTATAAGATACACCAATTTGTCTCACTGCACCAGAGGTGTATTTTTTCGGAATAATACAAGTACATGACTCACCATTGTTTTGGGGAGATTTGCGGGTTCAATTTTATTCTGAGCATTTATAGATTTTTTCATCTCAGTCCTAGAATAGCCAATATGAATAGAAACGACAGTAGTCAATACTAGGGCTACTGTTCCGTTCCACAGTATCATTTAAAAATCATTTTCACACCCTTTCGTCTATTAGTATAGAAGAAAGCTCTCAGCACACGTTGAGGCGGTATCACTGCTTGTACGAGCTGAGGCATCAGCGTAGTAGAAGGAGATGTTCCGCCCATGCGATAGATGTCGTAGAGTAAGGAGTTTACGACGAAACGATACGGCAACAGCGAACCGCTGAGTGTGTAGCTTTGCTGATAAAAGCGTAAATACCTTTTAACAAAAGGAATAATGAAAAGCCTTGATTGTAAGGCTTTTTTTGCATTTTTGTGATAAAATATAGGTAGTTATAATCGAGAGCAACTAAGAAGCAGTAACAAATATCACATATAAAATAATCAAAATAAGGAAGATAAAATGACAGAAATTGACAAAAAGAATTTAAAAAATTATCTTTATTGTACATTTGGAATTACTTATATAGCTTGGGGGATTCTTGCCATCTTTACTCAATCTCATATTTTTGGATTAGAAACAATTATAGGAAGAACATTACATATAGTAGGTGCACTTGGTCCAGCTATTGCAAGTGGCTTTTATTTGAAAAGGAATAATATAAAATTTAAACGTTTTTTATTTAACAAGAGAGATAATAGTAGTATTTATTTCATTATTCATATGTTAGCAATTTTGATACTATTTTCTGTCTCTTCCTTAGAATTAAACGGAGTATCCATTTATCTGATGCCATTATTCTTTATACAACTAATTTTTTTTGGTGGTGGACATGAAGAATTAGGATGGAGAGGAATATTACAACCGTTACTTGATAAAAAATATACTTATTGGCAATCTAATTTGATTGTAGGTTCAATCTGGGGAATTTGGCATCTGCCTTTATGGTTTATAGTTGGAGAAAGTCATCAAGGATTTCTTTTTATTTTATTTTTTATATATACATTATTTTTAAGTTTTGTTTTAGGGCTTCTTTACCATCAAACGAAATCTGTGGGGTACTGTATTTTATTTCATGCGTTCGCAAATTTGTTAAATCTCTATTTTGTGTTAAAAATTAATCTTATTTTTATTATCATTTTTATTGCTTATTTGATTTATACTATATTGGCGAGTAATAGAATTAGTAAGGAAAAGAATTTATATCCAAAATAACTGGATAAACTCTAGAAAATGAAGATGATTTTGTTCAAGGTAATAAAGTAGAAATAACGAACATTTATATGAAAGGTTTAGAGTAAACATGAGTCTCTTATTTGAAAAATTTAAAACCATTTGTTTCCATTTAAATCGAGTCGGAATTACACCGACACTGATGGGTTCTTTGGGATTGGAGTTTAGAACGAAAGAAAAATGGGATCCGTCTGACATTGATATTCATGTTCCTGGCGATCCCAAGGGCTGGGAAGCTACAGATCATCTTAGGATTTATGATTGGGAGAAAATCATGCAAGTGATGAAAGAGTTGGGATATAGCTTGATAGATTTTCATGAACACGAATTCCAAAAGGATAGAGTGAGTGTTGAATTTGGAAGTATCGATTCCTTACTTGATTTTGCAGGAGTTTCGGAATCGGATATAGAGCTTATTCACATTGAAGACATCACTTTTCGTCTTCCAAGTCTGGAGCAGTATCTAAGTATTTACAAAGCTTCTTCTCAAGACTCCTATCGAAATGATCACAATAACAATAAGGATTTTAAAAAGATCGAGTGGCTGGAAAGACATTTGTAAATTATCATATGAAAAGTAGTAAGTTGTAAGACTGGCTGCTATGTTATTTTTATTATAATTTTATTGCTTATTTAATTTATACTATATTGGTTAGTAATAGAATTAGTAAAAGCAGGTGGAAAAATTGTAAAAGAGCCACAGGGACTTTTCTGGGGTAGATATCAAGCATATTTTTCGGATTTAGATGGATATTATTGGGAAGTTTCTTGGGGACCCAATTTTCAATTTGATGAAAATGGACTATTGAAATTTTAGTAATTAAGGGAGATAGCAAAAATGGCTTCAAGTAAAGAATATTTAGATTTCATTTTAGAACAACTATCCGAGTTGGAAGAAATAACATATAGATCAATGATGGGTGAATATATAATTTATTATCGAGGGAAAATCATGGGTGGGATTTATGATGATAGATTTTTAGTGAAGCCTGTCAAAACTGCAATAGCGTATATGCCGAATGTAGAATACGAATTGCCGTATGAAGGTGCAAAGGAAATGCTATTGGTAGATGATGTTGACAACAAAGAATTTTTAACCGGCTTATTCAATTCAATGTATGATGAGTTACGTGCACCAAAACCAAAGAAAAAGAAATAATAAAATCTCAGTTTATCTAGGTAATACCATTTAACGATAACCTTATGCTATTGTTAAAAGAGTCAAATGAAAAAGACTTCGTCTGAAGCAATTTTACAAACAGTTGGAATTAAAGAGGAAAAAAATGATTTTAGAAACGGAAAGATTGATTCTTCGCCCATGGGAAGTAAGAGATGCTAATGATTTATTTCAATATGCCAGTGATCCAGAGGTTGGTCCGATTGCAGGTTGGCCTGTATATACCAGTGTTGAAAACAGCAAAGAGATTATAAAAAGTGTGCTTTCAGCACCTGAGGCATATGCCGTAGTTTTAAAGAAACTATGCAGTAAGTGGGTAGTATTGGATTGAAGATTGGCCCTGCAAGTGGTATAGGGATTCCTGAAACTGAGGCGGAGATTGCTTACTGGTAGGGGTTCCGTATTGGGGCCAGGGGCTTACACCAGAAGCCGTTCGTGAGATGATGAGACATGGATTTGATGACTTAAATCTGGAGAAATTGTGGTGCAGTTATTTTGACGGCAATACGAAGTCGATGAGAGTTCAGGAATAATGTGGTTTCGTTATCATCATACAATAAAGAACGCGCCATGTGCATTGGAAGGAGTCCTTCGCACAGAGCACATAACCTGTCTATCAAAGAAAGAGTGGATTCCATCTAAGTATAATCCCAGGTTGTCGAGGTATCACTTTTTAATGGTAACCTTATGCTATCGTTAAAAAGGATGTGGATATTTTCCTGATGACTGCGAATGTTTAATATGTTGCGTTGATGTGTTGAATTTCACTTACTAAGATTGAAAAAAATAGTCTTGAAACAATAGAAATGTTGTAAGATTTGAAAAATCAATGGATTTTGAATAAATCTATAATTTTTCAAATATTCTAAAAATCTCATGTGAAGGTGCAGTCTTGATTAAGAGGAGAGAATTGATAAGAATAGTTTAATAACTGATTATACGATAACTGTCGGAGAAAAAACAATGTGGTAACAGATATTCTCTAAGATTTCCAGTTTATATTCAAGGAGGTTAGTAATAATAATGAATTTTTTCAAAAATATTTTTTGTAAAAAGAATCAAATGAAAGATAATAACGGAAACAATAAAAATAATGGAGTGGAGCTGATTGATTTAGTATTCTCTCTATACGAGTATAGGATAAATAGAGAAAATTTAATCAATCCTAAACTTTTTAAAAATATTAGAGTTAAAGGGAAAAATATTGAACACAAAATAGATATATACATTGAATTTGTTCAGATGAATAATTTAGAAAGAACGGTTATAAAAATAATAGATAACAAAATTGTAAAAGCTGAAGATGTATGGCAGTTCGATAACCTCTTAAAAGATTTAGGTTATTTTCCTAAAGGAGTTTTATATTACAACGATAAAATAGATGAAGAAGCATTGAATATTGCTAATAATAAACATATTCAAACTATTTATTTTGATACTATGGAAGAAACGAGAATAAATGTTTTGCAATCTATCAGAGAAGTTTTACCTGATGAAAATGATATTGGTGATCCTTTTTGGACTTTGATGCAAATTGATGAACGAACAAAAAATAATACAGGGAATTATTTGATTAAAGAGAATGCTTTGCCACTTTTTACATCAAAAAAACTTGCCGAGGCATACTGTAAACAACAAAATGGGTACAATGTATTTGGTATTTCACAACGTCATTTAGTATTTTTGATTTCTCTTGCAGAGAAGGGGATTTTGCCAGATAAATTCGGTCTTGTTCGACCAAGTAAACAAAATTCTTCCACAATAGACTATAATGTAAAAATGTATATTGTAGATTATAATCTTATTAGAAAAGTATATGTGAGGTGAATAGATGAGAAAAGGTGATGATTTTGAAAAAGTAGTTGAAAATATTTGTTTATTACTTTCTAAGAAAGAGAGAATAAATGCAGAAATCCAAACGAAAGTTAAGATGGTGGGTGATGATGGTGCGACTCATGAAATAGACGTTCTTTATTCATTTGAGCACTTTGGTATATTTTATCAAGTTGGTATAGAATGTAAAAATTGGAAAAACTCAATCAATGTTAGTGAATTAAGAAATTTCGATTACAAACTGAAGCATATTGGTGGTATTAATGGTGTATTTATTTCTGCAGAAAGTGAATTTCAAAACGGTGCTTGTAAGGTATCAGAGTATAATGGAATTAAATTGATAAAATATGATGAATTTGATACTTTTGCTATGTCTGAATATACTAGGTACTTAAAACCTGATTTCAATACAATAGGAGATCCTTTTTGGATGTTAATGAATACAGATGGTAAAACACCTATAGAAAAAAACAGCGTATTATCAAATAAGATCTTACTGTTTTCAAGTAAAAAATTGGCTGAAGATTATAAGTATAAAAATTTCGAGCAGGAATGTAATATTATTGTTGTTGGAGTTTCACAGGAACATTTAAAAGAAATAAAAAACATTAATGAGTATGATGAAATTCCAGTGTATTTGATAGATTTTACTCTAGAAATGGCTGAATTAAGTCAATGGGATATAGATTTATATATACGAGAGGATTAGAGGAAACTCAGTTAAAATTTTTGAAATGTATATAATTAATAAAGAATATTGATATTCTTCAAAATAAAACGCGAAATATGAATGGACAAGAGAATGTAAATAGAATCTTACTTTTAGAAAATGTTTAAGTGAGAGAATAGTTTTATAAAATAGCCTAATTGAGATTTGCAAAGACTGAGTGTACAGATTAGATGTAACATAAGTAAAATCAGTATTTTTACAAGAGCAACGATAAATTTAGAAATAGCCTTAAAATCTAATGTTGAGAGATTGGCTTATTGACGGTAACATAAAAATGTTTAGTACAAAAAAGGTCAGGAGAGTGATCAATGCTTATATTGGAATTGTACCAAAACAATTATTCAAAGGATTTAGTCTTATTTGAGACTTTAGAAGAAGGACGAGAATTTGTAGCTCAAATCCCTGGATATACTTTAGAAAAAGAAGATAGTTTTGAAGTGGAGTATTTTAATCCAAAAAATCTTCCGGATTATATGGAGATTGTCTTCAACGGAAATATTGTGCCTTTATCTAGATTTTCGTTCGATCCTAAGGAAAATGTGGATATTATTTGGAAAGAGATTTCAAATCTGTCCCTTAAAAATGATAGAGTGATTGAAGGAGCTACAAAAATCGATGCTTATGTCGTGAATAACGATGAAGTGAAAGCTTATGTCGAAGCCAGAGAATCAAACTTCCGCAAGGCAAAAGCTTTCTTAGAACGCAGTGGATATGAAGTTGACAGAAGTTTTTTCGGAAGTGAAGACGGCGAAGCTATTGTTTATAGAAAAATAGGCAACGAAGATTGGCGCTTCTTATGCCACTTAGACCCGCTGTTTGTAGAGGTTAAAGATGTAGAAGAATATGTTAAAGAAGAGATGGAAGAGTTTTTGTATAGTTAAACTTATTAACTCTTCACAAATAAACAAACCAATCGAAAGGAAATATCGGTTGGTTTTTTAATGCTCATCTTGTAAACTTGCTAAATAAACTAGAATCAAGTACAATGAGTTTAGATAGTTTTATATGTTTGGTTTTTAGCTCAATATAAAGCTATCAATCTAATACAGCATCAAAGAAGTGAATGAGAGACGAAGAAGGTTTTTTAAATGATCTAAATTGTTTTTAAAATCTTTAAGGAGAATTATAAATGAAAAAAATTATGGTAATCATCAATCCAACCTCTGGTGGCGAAAAAGCCTTGGATTATAAAGTCAAACTGGAGAATAAAGCTAGAGACTATTTTGAAGATGTGGAAATTAAAATTACGGAGAAAGCGCAAGATGCCACAAACTTTGCAGAAGAAGCTTCTCGTGAGCGATATGATGCTGTTCTTGTTTTTGGTGGAGATGGGACTGTCAATGAAGTAATTTCTGGTATCGCTGAAAAAGACTACATTCCTAAACTTGCGATTATTCCAGGAGGAACTGGGAATCTTATTACGAAACTGTTAGAAATTAATCAAGATATTGATGGTGCCATTGACGAACTCGATTTTAATTCTACCAATAAGATTGATATCGGAAAATCAAATGGAAATTATTTTGGTTATATCTTTAGTATTGGTTCACTACCAGAAGCCATCCATAACGTTGGGATAGAAGATAAAACAAAATTTGGTATGCTTGCCTATGCGATTAATACCATGAAGTCTGTCGTTACAGATCAAGCATTTAATATTAGAGTTGAGACAGAAAATGGAAATTATATTGGCCTAGCCAGCCATGTTTTAGTTCTTCTTACCAATTATTTTGCTGACAAAAAAATCTTTGATGAAGACAAGGATGGATATGCCAATATTTTGATACTAAAAGACGCCTCAATCCTTACTAAATTGTCAGTTATCCCTGATTTATTAAAAGGTGATGTCGTCGTAAATGATAATATCGAGTATATGAAAGCTCGTCATATCAAAATCTCTTCAGATACTGAATTAGAAACGGATGTTGATGGTGACAAATCTGATGACCTACCAGTAGAAATCAAGGTCCTAGGTCAGCATATCGAGGTCTATTCTCAACCGAAAGAATAAGATTTTTAAACTTTGACAAGTCTTTTTAACGATATTTTTAATAAAGGAATGCCTATGAAATTTAAGAGATTAGCGACTATTGCTCTTTGCTCAACACTTCTTTTGACCATAGTAGCTTGCAGTCAAACTCAAAAGACTTCTGATAGTACTGCTGAAACTTCAGTGACTCAATCGCAGTCGAAGCAAGTTTCCTGGAAAGCAACTTATAGCAATTTGAACAATCAACCGAGTGCAGAAGAAGTTCGGAAAGCCTTGGCTGCACATTTGGATAAAGATAGTGTCGATGCATTTTTCAAGCTTGTAAATGATTATAACGCAACTGTCGGTTCAGTTGGCTTAACTGGAGATTTTTCAACATTTACCAAAACAAACTATGACGTTGAAAAGATAAGCAATCTTTGGACACCTAAAAAAGGTGATTTTGTCGGTACCAACTGTCGTATTAACAGTTATTGTTTATTAAAAAATTCTATCGAAATTCCTAAATTAGAGAAAGATGATTCTCTCTTGTTTGTCGATAATGATGCCATTGACAAAGGTAAGGTCTTTGATGCAGAAGACAAGGATGCTTTCGATATTTTATTCTCAAGAGTCAAGACCGAAGCAACGACAGATGTCAAAGTTCATGCTGCAAAGATGGAACAATTCCTTTCTCAATTCAAGTTTAATGAAAATGCAAGAATGCTCTCTGTAGTAGTCCATGATGACTTGGATGGTCAATCGCTCTTTATTGGCCATGTCGGGATACTTGTACCAAGCGAGGATGGCTATCTCTTTGTCGAAAAGCTGACCTTTGAAGAGCCTTATCAAGCCATCAAATTTGCGACCAAGGAAGATTGTTACAAATATCTAGATACAAAATACGAAAACTATACAGGTGAAGGTCTAGCTAAGCCATTTATCATGGATAATGATAAGTGGGTTCAATTTTAAAGGATGGCATTGAAATGGAAGTAGTACTAGCATTCATAGTAATTGTTTTAATCGGAGTATGGGCTGTTTGGGTTATCAAAGGAAACCAGCAGAAACCGAGAAGAAATGAAAGGTTTGTTGGTTATATCAATCGATACGATGAAGATGGAGAACCTTACCAAGCTGAAGTTTGGGAAGTGACAGAAGGTGAGAAGTTGACATATGGAATTACAAGATTTTACAGAAAAAGAACAAGAAATGATTAAAAAGGGATTAACTTTTTCTAAACTTAGCGATAAGGAAACAGCCGATAAGATAATCGCTCTAATTCCTCAAGAGATGATTAAGCGTATCCCGTTTTTTGTTAGAAGACATGCCATTACACGTACTGTCAAGAGAATTACACTTGAGTATCCAGAATTATACGCCGTTGCTGAACAAGAAGGCCAACTTCCTGAAAAGGAAGCTCAAGACTTACGACAAATTCTTACAGATATTTTCAAAGAAAAAATGAATAAGCATAAGATTAAATAAGCTTTGAGATTTAATAAGATATAGGAGTTGAGTATGGCTATTGATGGCGTTAAAATCATTGACAGTGATCTAGGTTATGACATTTACAATGAAGTAGTCGGTCGCTATAGAGACGGTGAACAGGTGACGAACATTATAAAGGATATCCTCGATGAGGAGAAAGATTACTGTCAAACAGACTTTTTTACAGAAATTTATTGGACTGCTCTTGCCTACTCACTGTGGAAGATTGGTTACCTGACAGACGATATCAGAGATAAAACCTTGGTGCTTATCAAAAAAGGGGCTGATCCATTTTGGTTGGAAATAGACTCAAAGGCTTTGAAACAAAGGCAAAAGGTCTTGGATAAACTTGCTATCCAGTTGCAAACTGAAAATCCTAGACCTCTAAAGGTTCCTAAAGCAAAAGCTAAACGCAAACCTTACTTTGAAGAAGGAGATATCCTTGCTGTAAAGTTCGAAGATGAGTATGGTCTTGTCTTTGTATCTATGGTTGAGCAGAGTCCTAGAAAGCTTGAGTACCATCTGGCTTGCACGCGCCTCTTACAAACAAAAAAGCCCACCATCGATGATTTTTTGACCAGTCAAATCTCCTGTAAGATGGACAATACAAAGTTTGCTCTCGTTACAGATTGCTGGTTCAATCACAAAGATTTAGGCCAATTATTAGATAATATTGAAAAAATTGGACAGGTGAAACTTAGACCTTTTAGTCTTTGGATGCTATCACCTGCCCAAAATTTAGAAGATATTTATGAAGAAATCACTAGAGATAAAGGTTCCTCTGGCCTTAGATTCATCGAAACCTATAAACTTGTCGACGATATTTTTCCAGTTTAATGCTTATGTGATAAAGGGGTTAATGGTTAATCATTCCCATTGACTGTGTTGGGCTCTGACACCATAACTATCAATCGAACCATCTGAATTGAACTTGGATTCAATACGGTATCTTTTCCAGAGGTCGTAATCTGCTGTTTGAATGGTTAGGATAAAGTTGTTATCCTTATCAGAGACGTTATAATCAGCTGGATTGACTTCAAAGATATCGATTAATTTTCGTGTTTGAAAGTCTTGGAGCTTGAGATTTGCTAGCTTGACATGATTGATGGAAATTTCTTCTAGTTTATTGTTATCCTTAGGTGTTCTGTAATAGGTAATGATGCAGTTTTTGAGCTGATCAGTATCTTTACCTATGGGAGTAAGGCTCATAAAGCCAAAGGACTGGTTATCCCGCTTGACTTCGAGAAGCTGACCGTAGTAGAAGTGGTCGTTTTTGGGATTTGTGATGGAACTCTCTGGACTCTTATCTTCGAATTTAAAGCCTTGGTCCAAAAGCTCGGAAGCCTTGCTCTCACCGATAATGACAGTAGTATCTTGAATGGTTACTGGAACAGGTTGAGCCGGAAGACCACTCATCATGATGCAAAACATAAATACATAACTCGTTAAAAAAGCTGTCCCGATAAAAGCGTTGGTTGATGCATAGACATGACTGTTATGAAAGTTTTTTCTTATAGCCAGTACAACAAATTTGCCAATACTTTTTAAAACCATACTAACAATTACGATAAAAAATTGTTTTTTCAAACATTCATAAATGGCTTGAGGAAAGCTATTACCATGATAGTAGAAGACAGCCAATACGAGTAGATTTACGAATAAATAGATTAGCAAGAACCAATGAATCTCTTTAAGGGCATTAGCATCAGTGATTTCTTCATAGTCAACGTGAATTCTTCCTTGAACAGCATGGCCAAGTTTATAAATCCATTTGGGAATGTCTTTGCCTTTTTTAACCGCAACTACAAGTCTAATATAGAGATAGATAGTAAAGCACAAGGATAGAAAGAAAAGAGTATAAAATCCTAAAACAATAGTGGTGAGCATGACTACTTCCCCCGTTTTTCAATTGCTAGAGAACAATTTTGTTAGCTCCATTATAGCACTTTCTAGGGAAATAGAGCTAGAAATATCAGCAGTTTCCTTAAAGATAAAAAGATGAGAATCATTGCCATTTAAGCTTTACCGATTGTACTGATAGAAGGCGGCCCCTTCTTCTTAATGGTTTTATTGATTGGGAATTGGACAATAAAGAGAAAGATAAGATTTGAGAGAGAACATAAAGGAGTAGAGAGCCATGGGTAGAACGGTGATCATAGGTACTTTAATGGTTTTTGCAATCTTTAATCTGCTACTCGGTCTGGGTTTTTATCTCTTTCTAAAAAAGAGGAAAGAGAATGGGCAGTCATTGTACGAAACTCCTGTAAATCAGCAAACTCGAACAGAAAAACTGGGGCTAGGTGAGATTTTGGTCTACCTGACACTGATTGCAATCGCGGGGATGTTTGCTTTTCAGACCTTAAATCGAGGTGGTGTGGGGAATTCTATTTTAGCAAAAATGATCCTCCTCCCAGCTATAATGGCTCTTTTCAATGCAAGAAAAAGGACTGGAAAGTCTTTGCTTGCCCTCCTTATAACCTTGATGGTCTTTCTAGTTGGAGTCATGTTTAATCTCACGATTGGTTTGCCACCTCAAGCACCAATTTTGCAAATAAATGAAAGTAAAATCACGTTAGCAGAAACCAAAGCAAGAGATCTGATGGAAGCTGGATTTGATATCTATGTAAGACAAGGTGATGGTGCTAGAGACTATGAAGACCTCCTGACAGATGGCAATTTCCAAAAGTATTCAGGAGATAAATCAGTCACTATCGAAAAAGGCTTCAGACTTGATAGCAATGCTGTTCCCTACGCTCCTTATCTAATAGCAAAAAATGGTATAGTGCTGGGCAGTATTTCTTTTTACGGTGCTGAGGACCAGGATGTGGCTTTAGAAGATTCTAAGGTTATTCAGGTTCGATTTAATAAGGACAGTATTGAAGAAGCCAAGAAACATTCTATCACTTTGAAATTGGATGAACTCGACTTGACTACTAGACTTGATATCCCGCTTGTTCAAGGAACTTTTAGAAAGCATCTATGGTCAATTCCCTCATCAAATACAAGTGATGTCACTCAATTGTGGTATGGATTACAGTGGTCAAGTAACAGTGACTCTCTATTTTGGAATGAGTATTATAGTCTTATACGTCTAGATGAAAATTATTTGATGACTGATTTTGAACTAGCTGCCAAAGTAGCGCGTGAAGAATAATACGATTTTGAATAGTTGAATTTGCTTATGCCTATCTAAAGGAATTAATCTATTTAGTTCCTTTTTTGTTTTTTGATTTAAATGTAAAACGATTTCTATTTATTGGTTGAATAAATTACACGAACTAAACACTAAATTATTTAAAAAAAGTTCTAAAAATACTTTACAAGATTGTGAAATCATGGTATAGTAATGAAGCTTAGAAAATGAGATGATGTTTTCTAGCAAATATAAACCCGAGTAAAAAATGCCTACGGACAGGCAGGGTTGAATGCCGAAGCGTGGTTGAAAAGCCACATTATTGATAGGGTTAAAAGCCTACTTTTATAAGTTGATGTTAGGACACTTGTCCTAATTCGTATACATTTGTTAGTGTGGTGAAAGCACACGTCATCTTGTGAAACGATCAATAAAGTACGTAATATTTGCTACTAGAGAGTTAGGAAACATCAGGAACAGACATACTCAAAAGAAACAAACATAAACACGTCAGTAGATTGTAGAGCAGGTGCCAACCTGCTCTTTTTTCATAAGTATCCTTTAGAGCCTTACACAAGGTGAAAAAAACTATGATAAAGGAGTATGTCTCTATAATGTTAAATCAAAACCAAGCTCCAATTTATGAGGGATTGGTCAAGTTACGAAAAAAAAGAATTGTACCTTTCGATGTACCAGGTCATAAGCGTGGTCGTGGGAACCCGGAATTAGTGGAACTTTTAGGGGAAAAATGCGTTGGTATTGATGTCAATTCTATGAAGCCCTTGGACAATCTAGGACATCCTATTTCGATTATTAGAGAAGCGGAAGAGCTAGCAGCAGAGGCTTTTGGTGCTGCTCATGCCTTTTTGATGATTGGTGGGACAACTTCATCCGTGCAAACCATGATTCTTTCTACCTGTAAATCAGGTGATAAAATCATACTTCCACGAAATGTCCATAAATCAGCTATTAATGCTCTTGTTTTATGCGGAGCTATTCCTATCTATATCGAGATGAGTGTGGATCCAAAAATTGGTATTGCTTTGGGGCTTGAAAATGAGCGTGTGGCACAAGCTATTAAGGACCATCCTGATGCCAAGGCTATCCTAATTAACAATCCTACCTATTATGGGATTTGTTCAGATCTTAAGGGATTAACAGTGATGGCTCACGCCGCAGGAATGAAAGTCTTAGTAGACGAGGCTCACGGTGCTCATCTACACTTTACAGATAAACTTCCTCTATCCGCTATGGATGCAGGAGCAGATATGTCAGCTGTATCTATGCATAAGTCCGGTGGTAGCTTGACTCAAAGTTCCCTTCTTTTAGTTGGAGATCGGATGAATCCTGAGTACGTACGTCAGATTATTAACCTGACACAGTCAACATCAGCATCCTACTTGCTAATGGCTAGTCTAGATGTTTCTCGTAGAAATCTAGCTCTTCGTGGCAAAGATTCCTTTGAGAAAGTTATTGAGTTATCTGAGTACGCACGTCGTGAAATAAATGCCATCGGTGGCTATTATGCCTACTCAAAAGAACTAGTAGATGGTGTCTCAGTTTGTGATTTTGATGTAACCAAGCTGTCAGTGTACACTCAGGGTATTGGCTTAACAGGTATCGAGGTTTATGATCTCTTACGAGATGAATATGACATTCAAATTGAGTTTGGTGATATCGGCAATATCTTAGCCTACATTTCGATTGGTGACCGTATCCAAGATATTGAGCGCTTGGTAGGTGCTTTGGCTGATATCAAGAGACTATACTCACGAGATGGGAAGGACTTGATTGCTGGAGAATATATCCAGCCTGAGTTGGTGCTATCCCCTCAGGAAGCCTTCTATGCAGAGAGAAGAAGCTTAACATTAGACGAGTCCGTTGGCCAGGTCTGTGGGGAATTTGTCATGTGCTATCCTCCAGGTATTCCAATCCTAGCGCCAGGTGAACGGATTACACGAGAAATTGTCGATTATATTCAATTCGCCAAAGAACGTGGTTGTTCCCTCCAAGGAACGGAAGATCCAGAGGTCAATCACATCAATGTCATTGAAAGAAAGGAGAACTAGATGGATTTATGGTTTTCTGAAGTTCATACTCCAGATGTCAAGTTAACAATGAGAACAGCCAAACAGCTTTATTCTGGTCAAAGTGAATGGCAGGATATAGAGGTTTTGGACACCCCAGCTTTTGGGAAAGTATTAATTTTAAATGGGCATGTCTTATTCTCAGATGCAGATGACTTTGTCTACAACGAAATGACGGTTCACGTTCCTATGGCTGTCCATCCAAATCCAAAGAAAGTCTTGGTTATTGGGGGTGGTGACGGTGGTGTTGCCCAGGTTTTGACACTATATCCTGAATTGGAACAAATCGATATTGTAGAACCAGATGAGATGCTGGTTGAGGTTTGTCGAGAATACTTCCCTGATTTTGCTGCAGGACTTGATGACCCTCGTGTCACCATTTACTACCAAAATGGACTGAGATTTTTGAGAAACTGTGAAGATGATTATGACATCATCATCAACGATGCGACAGATCCATTTGGCCATACGGAAGGGCTCTTTACCAAGGAATTTTACGGCAATAGCTATAGAGCTTTGAAAGAAGACGGTATCATGATCTACCAGCATGGTAGTCCTTTCTTTGACGAAGATGAGTCAGCTTGCCGAAGTATGCACCGCAAGGTCAATCAAGCCTTTCCAATCAGCCGAGTTTATCAGGCACATATCCCAACTAGTCCTGCGGGCTATTGGTTGTTTGGATTTGCATCGAAAAAATATCACCCTGTCAAAGATTTTGACAAGGAAGGCTGGAAAAAACGCCAGTTATTTACGGAATATTACACTGCAAACTTACATGTGGGGGCCTTTATGTTGCCTAAGTATGTAGAAGACATTTTAGAAGAAGAGGAAGGAAAAAAATGAGTCGTTTATTAGTTATTGGATGTGGGGGAGTTGCCCAAGTTGCTATTTCAAAGATTTGCCAAGATAGCGAAACTTTTAAAGAAATTATGATTGCTAGCCGTACCAAGTCAAAATGCGATGATTTGAAGGCTAAATTAGAAGGCAAAACAAATACTAAGATTGAGACAGCTGCTCTTGATGCTGACAAGGTAGAAGAAGTGATTGCCTTGATCGAAAGCTACAAACCAGAAGCTGTTTTGAACGTAGCTTTGCCTTATCAAGACTTGACTATTATGGATGCTTGTTTGGCAACAGGTGTCCACTATATCGATACTGCCAACTATGAGGCCGAGGATACAGAAGACCCTGAATGGCGTGCTATTTATGAGAAACGTTGCAAAGAACTTGGTTTTACAGCTTACTTTGACTACTCATGGCAGTGGGCTTATCAAGAAAAATTCAAGGAAGCAGGCTTGACCGCTCTTCTGGGTTCTGGTTTTGACCCAGGTGTAACCAGTGTCTTTTCAGCTTATGCACTCAAACATTACTTTGACGAAATCCACTATATCGATATTTTAGACTGTAATGGTGGTGACCACGGTTATCCATTTGCGACAAACTTTAACCCAGAAATCAATCTACGTGAGGTTTCTGCACCAGGTTCTTACTGGGAAGATGGAAAATGGGTAGAAGTCGAAGCCATGTCTATCAAACGTGAGTATAATTTCCCTCAAGTTGGTCAAAAAGACATGTATCTCCTCCACCATGAAGAAATCGAATCATTAGCAAAGAACATTCCAGGTGTTAAACGAATTCGCTTCTTTATGACTTTTGGTCAATCTTATTTAACTCACATGAAATGCTTGGAAAACGTTGGTCTCCTTCGTACAGATGCTATTAATTTTAACGGACAAGAAATCGTACCAATCCAATTCTTGAAAGCCTTGCTTCCAGATCCTGCCAGCCTTGGCCCACGTACTGTTGGTAAAACAAATATCGGATGTATCTTTACAGGTATCAAAGATGGCGTTGAAAAGACCATCTACATCTACAATGTTTGCGACCATCAGGAGTGCTATGCAGAGGTTGGTTCACAAGCCATTTCTTACACAACAGGTGTTCCTGCCATGATTGGGACAAAATTAGTGATGGATGGTACATGGAAACAACCAGGAGTTTATAACCTTGAAGAGTTGGATCCAGACCCATTCATGGAAGCTTTAAATAAATACGGTTTGCCATGGGTTGTGGTTGAAAATCCAGAAATGGTGGACTAATGAAGTTAGAACAAGTACCAACGCCAGCTTATGTCATAGATTTAGCAAAACTAGAAGAAAATTGTAGCATTCTGCAAGAGGTTCAGGAAAAGGCAGGTTGTAAGGTTTTGCTAGCTCAAAAGGCTTATTCTCTCTATAAAACCTATCCTTTGATTAGCCAGTATCTATCAGGTACGACAGCTAGTGGACTCTATGAAGCGAAGTTAGCTAGAGAAGAGTTTCCGGGGGAAGTCCATGTATTTGCGCCTGCTTTCAAGGAATCAGATATGGAAGAGCTACTGCAAATATCTGATCATATTGATTTTAACTCAGAGAGACAACTTCGAAAGTATGGTCAACGTTGTCGTGAGGCTGGTATCAGTGTGGGTCTTCGCATCAATCCTCAATGTTCAACGCAGGGTGACCACGCGCTTTATGACCCCTGTGCTCCCGGCTCTCGTTTTGGAGTAACTTTGGATAAGATACCAAGTGATCTATTGGATTTGGTTGACGGACTTCATTTTCATACCCTCTGTGAGCAAGGGGCAGATGATTTACAAACGACTTTGAAAGCAGTTGAAGACCAGTTTGGTGCCTATTTGCACCAAGTTAAATGGCTCAATATGGGCGGTGGACACCACATCACAAGAGAAGATTACGATGTGGACTTACTGATTACTGAGATTAAACGTATTCGAGAAACTTATAACCTTGATGTCTATGTCGAACCAGGTGAAGCCATTGCCCTTAACGCGGGCTATCTAGCGACAGAAGTCTTGGACATTGTTGAAAATGGAATTGAGACCTTGGTGTTAGATGCTTCAGCAAGCTGCCATATGCCAGATGTTCTTGAGATGCCTTATCGTCCCCCATTGAGAGATGGATTTGAAGCGCAAGAAAAACCTTATACTTATAGACTCTCTTCAAATACTTGCCTGACAGGGGATATCATTGGGGATTACAGCTTTGAAAAACCGATTGAAATTGGCGATCGCCTCTATTTTGAAGACATGGCTATTTACTCATTTGTCAAAAATAATACCTTTAACGGCATTGGGCTTCCAAGTTTGTATCTCATGGATAAAGAGGGTGAGTGCAGTCTAGTCAAAGCATTTGGCTATCAAGACTTTAAGGAGAGATTATCATGATGGACAGTCCCAAAAAATTAGGCTATCGTATGCCAGCCGAGTATGAACCCCATCATGGAACTCTCATGATATGGCCGACTCGACCAGGGTCTTGGCCTTTTCAAGGAAAGGCTGCAAAAAAAGCATTTAGCCAGATTATCAAAACCATTGCCCAAGGGGAAACAGTCTACCTTTTGGTTGAGGAGGACTATCTATCTGAAGCACGATCCTATCTTGGAGACAATGTTGTTTATCTAGATATTCAGACAAATGATGCCTGGGCACGTGATACTGGTCCAACTATTCTCCTCAACGATCAAAGGGAAAAGTTGGCGGTAGATTGGTCTTTCAATGCCTGGGGTGGTGCTGTTGACGGTCTTTACCAAGACTATGAAGCAGATAACCAAGTAGCCAGTCGCTTTGCAGAAGTCTTAGATATACCTGTTTACGATGCTAAACCATTTGTACTGGAAGGTGGAGCTATTCACAGTGACGGTCAAGGAACCATTCTTGTGACTGAAAGCTGCTTACTCAGTCCTGGTCGCAATCCTCATCTCAGTAAAGAGGAAATCGAAAACACCTTATTAGAGTGCCTTGGCGCTGAAAAAGTTATCTGGCTTCCTTACGGAATTTATCAGGACGAAACCAATGAACACGTTGACAATGTTGCTGCCTTTGTTGGTCCTGCAGAGCTTGTCTTGGCTTGGACAAATGATCAAAATGATCCCCAATATGCCATGTCAGTAGCTGATTTAGAGCTTTTAGAGAAGGAAACGGATGCAAAAGGGCGTCCCTTCACCATTCATAAATTGCCAATCCCAGCGCTTCATCAAGTTGTAACCGAAGAGGATTTGCCAGGCTACATATATGAAGAAGGGGAAGAAGAGCGTTATGCAGGTGAACGTCTTGCAGCTTCCTATGTCAATTTCTATATTGCCAACAAGGCTGTCCTTGTTCCTCAATTTCAAGATAAAAACGACCAAGTGGCCCTAGATATCCTCAGCAAGTGTTTTCCAGACCGTGAAGTGGTAGGAATACCAGCCAGAGATATTTTATTAGGTGGTGGCAATATCCACTGTATCACCCAACAAATCCCAGATTAGGAGAAAAAGATGAGAAATGTTAGAGTTGCAGCGATCCAGATGCAATGTGCCAAGGATGTGGCAACAAATATCCAAACAGCGGAACGTCTAGTACGTCAAGCTACGGAACAAGGCGCACAAATCATCCTCTTGCCAGAGCTGTTTGAACGTCCCTATTTCTGTCAGGAACGCCAGTATGACTACTACCAGTATGCCCAGTCAGTGACAGAAAATACAGCCATTCAGCATTTTAAAGTGCTTGCTAAGGAACTACAGGTTGTTCTACCGATCAGTTTCTATGAAAAAGATGGCAATGTCTTGTATAACTCAATCGCCGTCATTGATGCAGATGGTGAAGTGCTGGGTGTTTATCGGAAGACCCACATACCAGATGATCATTATTATCAAGAAAAGTTTTATTTTACGCCTGGTAACACTGGCTTCAAGGTCTGGGATACTCGCTACGCCAAGATTGGGATCGGTATCTGTTGGGATCAATGGTTTCCTGAAACAGCCCGTTGTCTTGCGTTGAATGGTGCAGAATTACTCTTTTACCCAACAGCTATTGGTTCAGAGCCAATTTTGGATACAGACAGTTGTGGTCACTGGCAACGTACTATGCAAGGACACGCAGCAGCGAATATTGTTCCAGTCATTGCAGCCAATCGTTATGGTTTGGAGGAAGTCACTCCTAGCGAGGAAAATGGTGGACAAAGTTCCAGTCTTGACTTCTACGGTTCCTCCTTTATGACGGATGAAACAGGAGCTATTCTAGAGCGAGCCGAAAGACAAGGGGAAGCTGTTCTGTTAGCAACTTATGACCTTGATAAGGGAGCAAGTGAACGCCTCAACTGGGGACTGTTTCGTGATAGAAGACCCGAAATGTACCAACGAATTACGGACTAGAAGGTAACTTTCATAATAAACTTTTGATATTCACGCCTGTCTTACAAAAATGTAAGATAGGCTTTTTAAATGTAAGATGGGTGTACGATTATACGCGGAAATGTATGCTATACTCTATGTAGATCAAAAAGAAAGAGGTTTATTATGAAAAAATGGAATGCGACACAGTTGAAGTATCTGATGGCGGCAGTAATGGTTCTAGACCATATTCCGCATATTACCGGAATCGTTTCTCCTTTGTGGGAAGGTATCTTTCACGCCTTGACCCGTTGTGTGGGAGTTTGGTTTGCCTATATGGCTATGGAAGGATTCATCCATACTCGAAATTTGAAAAACTACCTCATCCGCCTCTGGTCTTGGGCGCTTATCATGTTTGCTGGAAATAGCCTTCTCAACGCCCTATTTGTATCCAAAGGAGTAATGGTCACTAATAATATTTTCTTGACTTTGGCCATCGGTGTCACCATGCTTTGGCTTGGTTTTCCTCGAAAAGAGATGGATCAAAAAGAAAAGTTGTGGCGTCGGATTGGAGTTGCTGGTCTCTTGATTTTCGGTTGTCTTTTTACTGAGGGTGGCATCACCATGTTGCCATTTCTCTTGATTAGTTACTCTTGTCGAAATCGCAAGGGATTGCGAAATCTCCTATATGCCTTTCTGTGGGCCTTCTTGTTAGTGACTTCCATCCAAATTTACGACACTTGGCACCAAACACTAGAAATGATGCTTTACAATTCTGACTGGCTCTTTATCACCGTATTTCCTTTTATTGCACTTTATAATGGACAGCGAGGACAAGAAACCAGTTGGAGTAAATATTTCTTTTATATTTTCTACCCGGCTCATCTATGGATCATAACTTTGATTGCTTATTTGCTTAAGTAGATTCAATATTCATTAGCTCCTTCTTGCTTAAAATGTGAGAGGAGCTTTTCTGTATCTGGAATTCCCAACAAAACATGTTATAATAGTTTTAGAAAGGACGAGGTTTATGGCGAACATACTTGTAGTTGAAGATAATAATGAAATCCAGGAAATCTTAAGAACCCTTCTTGCAGAGGAACACGAGGTGATTCAAGCATTTTCTGGGACAGAAGGTATCATGCAATTTGACAAAGGTGGCATCGATCTCGTCTTGCTAGACATCATGCTCCCTGGGAAAAATGGCGACCAAGTCTTGCAAGCTATTCGACAAATTAGTCAGACTCCGGTCATCATGCTTACTGCTTTAGGTGATAAAAAGCTCATCAGCCAATATCTCTTAGATGGTGCCAATGATTATGTAGTAAAACCTTTTGATTTGGACGAAGTCTTTGCCAGAGTCACCGTGCAATTACGCCAAAGTGGTGAACATCAGTCAGGAGATCGAAGAGAAATTGATAACCTCGTACAAAACTTTAAAAATATCCAGTTCGATGCGGATAGTTTTGAAATAAGCAACGCAACTGAAACCATTCGCCTTGCAAAGAAGGAGTGTCAGATTCTTCAAATGTTGCTCCAGTACCCTAAAAAGATCTTCACCAAGGAAGAACTCTATGAATTGATTTGGGAAGAAAGTTACCTGCCTGGAGACAATACGCTCAACACCCATCTAAGCAATCTCCGTAAGAAACTACATCAACTGGATCCAAATAACGAATACATCGAAACCATTTGGGGGGTTGGTGTTCGATTAAAAGGAGACAAGCAATGATGTATATTTTGATATCAATATTGCTCCTCATTAACATCATTTTGGCGATTTCTTTGATTCGCTATCATATAGCAATTAGAGATTTAAGCAGACAAATCGAAGAGAAGATTCGCTCTGGTAGCATGAAGAGGATCGGGGTAAATTTCTTTTCAAAGACCATTTTGCGTCTACATAAGCAAATTGAGAATCTATTTCAGGAAGTGGAGCAAAACCAACTAATCATGAAGCGTGAAAAACGCACCTTAGATATGGCAATCAGTAACATTGCTCATGATATTCGGACACCTTTGACAATCGCTTCAGGATATACTCAGCAACTAATAAAACACCCCGATAATAGTTCAGAAACCTTAAATAAAATAGCCCATCATCAGGAACTGGTTTCCAAACGTTTGGAGGCCCTCCTAGAATACCGTCATTTGATGGAAGGAGCAGTCAAACCGAAACTGGAAGAACTTGATTTATCAACTTTTATAACGAAAAAGACTTTAGCTTATTACGACGTTTTTCAATCTTCACAGATTGTTCTTGATTTTAATGTTGAACCAGGATTGAAAACGGCGACTGATGAGGACTTGCTTGATCGAATTATACAAAACCTTCTTGGAAATGTTCTCAAGCACGGTAAGGAGAAGGCTCGGCTTTCTTTGAAAAAGGAAGACAATAGGCTTGTTTTGGAAATTGATAACCTAGTCAAAAAACCTATCAAGAATATAGACAATCTCAGCAATCGTTTTTATTCTGAAAATATGTCAGATACCGAAGAATCCTCTGGTTTAGGTCTCTATATTACTGAGGAATTGGTTCATCTTCTTGGAGCGGAAATGAAGCTAGCCACTGATGGAGAATGGTTTTCGGTCTTTATCTATCTTTAACAGAAGAAACCTCCTCTATATCCTAGAGGAGGTCCTTTTTATAAGCTTTTCTTCTTGAAAATAATCAGTCCACTGAAAGAGAAGAAAAGTATGACCGTTACGCAAACCGTGATGGTATAGAGAATAGCTTGACTATTAGTAGTCATAGCATAGGCAAAATCTAGAATTAAATATCGTAGAATTTCAATGTCTGGGAAAACAAGAATTGGAATAGAAAGTAAGATAGAGCTGACCAAATAACCAATAAATACCGCTAGATAAGAGTGACTAACATAGAGAATGAAGGAAACGATGGAAAGCCAAGCAAGGAGACAAAGGAATTGAAGGGAAATGGTTATCAATAGATTGCCAATAAATCCATCAGGCATGGTCCCAAATCCATTTAAGATAGTTGCTGGAATAAAGGCAATCACAAGGCTGGCGATGAGCTGCAAGAGAGCGATACTTGCTAGAACAAAGGATTTAGCAAGGAAAAACTCTGTACGAGAAACGCCGACAGTCAAACTATTTTTATAAAGCTTGCCGATTAAATCAACTCCAAGAACGAGGCATGCCAGGACGATGCAGAGAAAAACGAGGTTTGAACCATTGCTAGACGCGTTGATAAGAGCTTGAACGCCGTCCCAACCTTTGGTCGGAAATTCTGTTTCAGGTGTAGTATTTACTGACATTAGATGTCCTGTAGCTCCGATAGTAGCACCCAGTAACATAAGTACAAAGAGAATGAATTCTGTAATCCAGAATCCTTTGGAGCGGAAAAGACGGTAAAAATCTGCTTGAATGGTATGTATCATGATTTTTCTCCTATTCTACCAATTGCGTAAAGTATTCTTCTAGGTTTTGACGGGCAAAGTATATCTCATCAATAGCAACATCGGCCAAAGTTAGTTGCTTGAGAATCTGTTTGACATCTTGTTCATTACCAAAGATATGGATTTCATTGTCAGGATTGACAACCTTAAACTGGAGTTGGATTTGTTCTTTCAATACCTGACAAGCTCTTTCTTTGTCGCTTGTTTTAAGCACAATATAATCCTCACTCAGTGTTTCAAACTCAGCTTTACTGATTTCACGGATAATCTTACCTTGATCCAGAATACCAAAGCGATTAGCTAGGAGATAGAGCTCTGACAAGATATGGCTAGAGATGAGGATAGTTATTCCTTTTTCTTGATTGAGCCGCTGGATCATGAGACGAAATTCTTTGATTCCAATTGGGTCGAGACCGTTAATGGGTTCATCAAGAATTAGGAAATCAGGTTTTGATAGGAGGGCAATGGCAATGCCAAGTCTTTGTTTCATTCCTAGTGAGAAATCACGAAAGACTTTTTTCCCTGTATCTGACAAGCCAACATAGTCCAAGGTCTCATGAATCACCTTATCAGCATTTGGGATATGACGAATCATACAATAATATTTCAGATTTTGATAAGCTGTTAAGTGATTATGGGCTACAGGTGATTCGATAACAGAACCCACTCGAGATAGAGCCTTGGTCCACTCATTTTGTTCTTGGCTAGAAAAGAGGGAAATAGTTCCTTTATCCGCAAACAGTAGTTGTGTGATGATTTTTATCAAGGTGGTTTTACCAGCTCCATTTTTTCCAATTAGACCATAAATATCTCCCTCTTTTATGGTTAGACTAAGATCTTGAAGAATAGCTTGTTGGCCGAATTGTTTGGTCAGTCCATGAATTTCGAGTACTGTTTTCATGATTTTCTCCTTTTGATTTATTTTTCTAACTTTAGTATAAGGTATAGAAATCAAAGAAAGCTCAAGTAATTCTAAAGAGTTTCTAAAGTTTTGTGATTCTTAAAAAAACAAAACCCAGTTGACATTGAACTGGGCTTTTTTACTATAAGATATACTTCTCAATGGCACGTGCAACGCCTTCTTCTTCATTGCTGGCTGTAACGTCATTGGCTAAGGATTTGACATGGTCGCTGGCATTTCCCATTGCAATGCCAAGTCCTGCAAACTGAAGCATTTCGATATCGTTATTGGCATCGCCCATGGCCATAATTTCTGAGGGCTCGATCTTCAAAATCGCTGCTAGTCGAGAAAGAGCAGTAGCCTTTGTTGTTCCAAGTGGCATGGCTTCATAAATGACAGGCTGCGAACGAACGCCGCTAAATCGTTGGCAGAGCTCCTCAGCAAACCGCTGCTCAAAATCGTCTGTTTGTTCTTCGTTGCCCAAAAACATGCCTTGGAACATACGATACTTGCCACTAGTCGCTTCTTCAAGAGAAATTTCAGTCAGGTCTGAAAAGACTAGCTTGGCATCATTTTGAACGATTTGATTAGGCTTGCCACCGAGTACAAAATAATGTTCCTCATCAAAAAGGGTCAACTGGACGTCGCTTTTTTCTGCTAGATCATAAAGGTATTCAATGTCGGCTGGACTGAGTTCTTGCCAGTCAACTAGACTCCAGTCACTGGTCTGATGGGTTGAACAACCGTTATTGACGATGACATACTCATTCTGAAGGTCCAGTCCCAGTTTTTTATAGTAAGGAAGGACACCGAAAAGCGGGCGACCTGTACAGAGAACCAGTTTGACACCTTTTTCAATGGCTTGGTGAATGGCAGTGATGTGGGCTTGTGGGATTTCCTTGGCTTCGTTAAGGAGGGTTCCGTCCATATCCAAGGCTAGTAGTTTAATCATAAGACTTCCTTTTCTAGGTGTTTTGCTTTTATTATAGCATATAGACTATGAAATGTCTGACAGAATAGTAACATTTGACTTTCCTTTTCTTGAAAAAGAAAATAAAATCTTATATAATATGTATACTTAATATTAAAGGAGAAAAAATGTCAAAGTATCACTTTAATTCAATTTACAAAAATGATGAAACAGAGTCCACAGGTCTTCTGTTCATCAAAGTCTACAACAAGTGGGAAAGCAACTTAAAAAGAGTCTTGAAATCGGATGGCCTCACTTTGCCCCAATTTATCGTTTTAACCTCGCTCTTGTTTCTGTCTAATAGAGAGGAATATGTAACGCAAGTTGATATTGCTCGGTTCACTGGTATGGATGTCATGACGGTTTCCCAGATTGTTAGACTACTGGAGAAGAAAGACTACATTAAACGTGATCAACACCCAAAGGATAGTCGGGCAAAACTGGTTTCAGTGACGAAGTCTGGCGCGGAGAAGGTCAATCAAGCTTTACCTTTAGTAGAAGGTGTTGATGAAGAATTTTTTAAAAAACTATCTAACGATAGAGAAGTTTTTAATCGTTTGTTAGTAGAGTTGGAGGATAAAAATGCCTAGATATTGGGTCGGAGTTGTTTCGAAGAACCATGTTTTAAGAGGAGTTGAAGGGAATTTTTGTCAGGTCTGTCATGGAAAGGGCGGCCCCTTAAACCGTATGAAAAAAGGAGACTATCTTTTATATTATAGCCCAAAATACGATATGAATGGTCAAGATAAGTTACAGGCTTTTGTGGCCGTAGGTAAAATTACAGATGACAAAGCCTATCAAGTAGAGCAGTTTGAAGGATTCTTTCCCTTTAGACGAAATGTCGAGTATTATCAACCAGTCAAAGATTGCTTCATAGAAATAGCCAGACAACATCCTGAATGGAAAGACTATACTTCTCGACTTCGTTATGGGCATTTTGAAGTTTCCAAAGACTTTTTCCTCTATATTTTTCAGCATATGAAAGTGGATGATGGAGTATGATTGATTTCCTAGTTAAATGATTGTCAACTAAAATTTTGGATTTGGACTGTGAAGCGAACTTTGCTATAATAGAGTAAGAAACTTTGATAAACCAAACGAGGCAGAGATGAAATTACTTTATACTGATATTCGGACTTCTTTGACAGATATTTTAACCAGAGAGGCAGAAGAGCTAGTTGCTGCTGGCAAGCGGGTCTTCTACATCGCCCCCAACTCTCTTTCATTTGAAAAAGAACGCGCCGTGCTGGAATGCTTGTCCCAGCAGGCTTCTTTTGCGATTACCGTCACGCGTTTCACTCAAATGGCTCGTTACCTAATCTTGAATGATTTACCAGCTAATACCAGTCTGGATGATATCGGGCTTGGGATGGCTTTTTATAAGTGTCTTGCGGAACTCGATTCCAAGGACTTACGTGTTTATGGTGCGATTAAGCAGGATCCTCAATTTATCCAGCAGTTGATTGAACTTTATCATGAGATGACGACTGCTCAGATGAGCTTTTTGGACTTAGAAAGTTTGACGGATGAGGACAAGAGAGCAGATTTACTCTTGATTTTTGAGAAAGTAACAGCCTATCTCAATCAAGGTCAGTTGGCTCAGGGAAGTCAGTTGTCCCATTTGATTGAGGCTATTGAGAATGGCAAGGTAAGTAGTGATTTCAGTCAGATTGCCTTGGTTATTGATGGATTTACTCGTTTTTCTGCCGAGGAAGAGCGTGTAGTGGATCTACTTCATCGAAAAGGTGCCGAGATTGTTATTGGGGCCTATGCAAGCAAGAAAGCCTATACCAGTCCGTTCTCTGAAGGGAATCTCTACCAAGCCAGTGTGGAATTTCTTCATCATTTGGGGGCAAAATACCAAACGCCTGCTCAGGATCGTTCTCAGATACATGAGAAGATGGATTGTTTTGACAAGGCCTCTCGTTTGCTGGAGTCTTCTTATGACTTTTCAGAACTCGCTTTAGATGTTGATGAGAAGGACCGTGAAAACCTGCAAATCTGGTCTTGTTTGATGCAAAAAGAGGAGTTGGAGCTGGTAGCTCGCGCTATTCGTCAGAAATTACATGACAATCCAGATCTGAGTTACAAGAATTTCCGTATTCTGCTGGGGGATGTGTCTTCTTACCAGTTATCACTGAAAACCATTTTTGACCAGTACCAGATTCCTTTCTATCTTGGTAGAAGTGAATCCATGGCTCACCACCCTTTGACTCAGTATGTCGAATCTATTTTGCGTTTGAAACGTTACCGTTTCCGTCAGGAAGATTTGATTAATCTTCTTAGAACAGGTTTATATACCGACCTTAGTCAAGCGGATATTGATGCTTTCGAGCAATATCTCCGCTATCTTGGCATCAATGGCTTGCCAGCTTTTCAGCAGACCTTCACAAAATCTCACCACGGAAAATTTGATTTGGAACGCTTGAATGCCCTTCGTCTGCGCGTTTTGGCGCCACTTGAAACCTTATTTGCCAGTCGGAAGCAAAAGACTGAAAATCTCTTGAAAAAGTGGAATACTTTTCTAAAAAATGCTGCTTTAAGCAAGCAGATGCAAGAATTGACAGCTACTATGGAAACTCTAGAACAGGAAAGACAAGCCGAAGTTTGGAAAGCCTTCTGCCATGTTTTAGAACAATTTGCGACCGTTTTTGCTGGTTCACAAGTTAGTCTGGAGGATTTCCTATCCTTGCTTCATTCTGGGATGAGTTTGTCCCAGTATCGCACCATTCCAGCGACAGTAGACACTGTTCTGGTGCAGAGTTACGATTTGATTGCACCTATGACCGCTGACTTTGTCTATGCCATTGGGCTGACTCAGGATCATTTGCCAAAAATTGCGCAAAACACCAGTCTTTTGACAGACGAAGAAAGACAAAGTCTAAACCAAGCAACTGAGGAGGGAGCGCAATTACTGATTGCAAGTAGTGAAAACCTCAAGAAAAATCGCTATACCATGCTTTCTTTAGTCAATGCTGCTCGTAAGCAGTTGATTTTGTCAGCTCCAAGTCTCCTCAATGAAAATGAGAGCAAGGAATCAGCCTATCTTCAGGAACTGGTGGGTTTTGGATTTAGCCGGTTAGAGAAGAAGATTCATCAAAAAAGTCTGTCTAAGGATGATATGGGTTCATATCACAGTCTCTTGTCTAGTCTCGTTTCCTATCATCAGCAGGCGGGTTCTAGTGAAAATGAAGAAGATGTGACCTTTGTCAAGGTTCTAGCGCGTGTGATGGGGAAAAAACTTGATCAAAAAGGTCTTACAAATCCTGCACTCCCAACTAGCCCAAGCAGCAAACCATTAGAGAAAGAGACCTTGAAGGCTCTCTATCCAGCTGACAAGGAGTTTTACCTGTCTACGTCTGGTTTGACGGAGTTTTACCGCAATGAATACAGTTATTTCCTCCGTTATGTCTTAGGTTTGCAGGAAGAATTGCTCCTTCGTCCGGATGCTCGCAGTCACGGAAATTTTTTGCATCGTATTTTTGAACGTGCCTTGAAACTGCCTGCTGAAAATCCGTTTGACCAACGACTGGAGCAAGCTATCAAGGAAACCAGCCAAGAACGCGAATTTGAAGCTATTTATCAGGAAAGTTTGGAAGCCCAGTTTACCAAGGAAGTTCTACTTGATGTCGCGCGAACTACGGGCCACATTCTTCGTCATAATCCAGCCATTGAAACCATCCAAGAGGAAGCAACATTTGGTGGTAAAGATCAAGCCTTTATTCAATTGGATAATGGTCGCAGTGTCCATGTGCGAGGCAAGGTTGACCGAATCGACCGTTTGAAAGCTGATGGAGCACTGGGAGTGGTAGACTACAAGTCTAGTCTGACTCAGTTCCAGTTTCCGAATTTCTTTAATGGCCTCAATTCCCAACTGCCAACCTATCTTGCTGCTCTTAAGGGAGAAGGGGAGCAGAACTTTTTCGGCGCCATGTACTTGGAAATGGCTGAACCTGTCCAATCTCTGTTGACCGTTAAGAGTTTGGATGGAGCAGTAGTAGAGGCTAGCAAATCAATGAAATACCAGGGACTCTTTTTAGAAAAAGAAAGCAGTCACTTGGGCGAATTTTATAACAAAAACAAGGCTAACCAGCTGACAGACGAGGAGTTTCAGCTCCTACTGGACTACAATGCTCATCTTTACAAGAAAGCAGCTGAAAAGATTTTAGAAGGTCAGTTCGCCATCAATCCATACACAGAGAACGGAAGAAGTATTGCTCCATACGTCCAGCAACATCAGGCAATTACAGGATTTGAAGCAAACTACCATCTAGGTCAAGCTCGTTTTCTAGAGAAGTTAGAGCTAGCTGATGGCAAACGACTGGTCGGAGAAAAACTCAAGCAAGCTTGGTTTGAAAAAATGAGAGAGGAGTTGAATCGATGAAGCCTATTTCCTTTTTAACTGAGGAAGAAATTCAAAAACTGCAAGAAGCAGAAGCGAGTTCGAGCAAGGAACAGAAGAAAACTGCCGAGCAAATCGAAGCCATTTATACCTCAGGGCAAAATATTCTGGTCTCAGCGTCTGCTGGTTCAGGGAAAACCTTTGTCATGGCAGAGCGCATTCTGGATCAGTTAGCGCGTGGTGTCGAAATTTCTCAACTCTTTATCTCGACCTTTACCGTCAAGGCTGCCACTGAACTAAAAGGACGTTTGGAGAAAAAAATCAGCCAACAAATCCAAGAAACCGATGATGTTGATCTCAAACAACACTTGGGACGTCAGTTGGCAGACCTGCCAAACGCTGCCATCGGAACCATGGACTCCTTCACACAAAAATTCCTTGGCAAGCATGGTTATCTGATTGATATCGCACCGAACTTCCGTATTCTACAAAATGAAAGTGAACAGTTACTCTTAAAGAACGAAGTTTTTCATCAGGTTTTTGAAGCCCATTACCAAGATGAAAATAAAGAGAACTTTAGTCGCTTGGTCAAGAACTTTGCTGGACGAGGCAAGGATGAACGTGGTCTGCGCCAACAAGTCTACAAAATCTATGATTTCCTCCAATCCACCAGCAGTCCACAAAAATGGTTGAACGAGTCTTTTCTCAAAGGGTTTGAGGAAGCTGACTTTGCAAATGAAAAAGACAAACTGACCGAGCAAATCAAGCAAGCGCTTTGGAATTTGGAAAGCTTTTTCCGTTATCATCTGGATAATGATGCCAAGGAGTTTCCCAAAGCTGCCTATTTAGAAGCTATGCAACAGGTTCTGGATGAAATTAGTTCCTTAAATCAAGAGTCCGATAGCCAGGCTTATCAAGCAGTTCTTGCGCGTATTGTCGTCATCTCTAAGGAGAAAAATGGTCGAGCTCTGGCTAATTCTAGTCGTAAGGCCGATTTGAAACCACTGGCTGATGCCTATAACGATGAGAGAAAGGTCCAGTTTGCTAAACTAGGACAACTGGCGGACCAGATAACCATTCTCGACTATCAAGAACGTTATCATGAAGATACTTGGGAGCTAGCTAAAACCTTCCAAACATTTATGAGTGATTTTGTGGAGGCTTATCGCGAACGTAAACGCCAAGAAAATGCCTTTGAATTCGCTGATATCAGTCATTACACCATTGAGATTTTAGAGAATTTCCCACAAGTTCGCGAGACTTATCAAGAGAGATTTCACGAAGTCATGGTCGATGAGTATCAGGATACCAACCACATTCAAGAGAGAATGTTGGAATTGCTGTCGAATGGTCACAATCGCTTTATGGTGGGAGATATCAAGCAGTCCATCTACCGGTTCCGTCAGGCAGATCCTCAGATCTTCAATGAAAAATTCCAACGCTATGCGCAAAATCCCCAAGAAGGCAAGTTGATTCTCCTCAAGGAAAATTTCCGTAGTAGTTCAGAAGTTCTGTCAGCAACCAATGATGTTTTTGCACGCCTTATGGACCAAGAAGTCGGAGAAATCAACTACGATAGCATGCACCAGCTTGTTTTTGCCAATACCAAACTGACTCCTAATCCTGAGAACAAGGCAGAGTTTCTCTTATACGACAAGGACGATAGTGGGCAAGAGGAGGAAGAGAGCCAAGCAGAAACGAAACTCACTGGAGAAATGCGTCTGGTCATCAAGGAAATCTTGAAGCTCCATCAAGAGAAAGGTGTAGCCTTTAAAGAAATAGCCCTTTTGACTTCCAGTCGCAGTCGAAATGACCAGATCCTCCTAGCTCTGTCTGAGTACGGAATTCCAGTTAAAACCGACGGTGAGCAAAACAACTACCTCCAATCCCTAGAAGTACAAGTCATGCTGGACACCCTGCGCGTCATTCACAATCCCCTGCAAGACTATGCCTTGGTAGCCCTTATGAAGTCTCCTATGTTTGGTTTTGATGAGGACGAGTTGGCACGTTTATCCCTCCAGAAAGCAGAAGATAAAGTCCAAGAGAATCTTTTTGAGAAACTGATCAATGCTCAAAAACAAGCAGCTAGGCAGAAAGAGTTAATTCATACAGCTCTAGCGGAAAAATTAAATCAATTCATGGATATCTTGGATTCTTGGCGCCTGTATGCCAAAACTCACTCTCTCTATGACTTGATTTGGAAGATTTACAACGACCGTTTTTATTATGACTATGTTGGGGCTTTGCCGAACGGACCTGCTAGACAGGCTAATCTCTATGCCCTAGCTCTACGAGCTGACCAGTTTGAAAAGAGCAATTTCAAGGGCTTGTCGCGTTTTATCCGTATGATTGACCAAGTCCTAGAAGCCCAGCACGATCTCGCAAGCGTAGCCGTCGCACCGCCAAAAGATGCTGTAGAACTTATGACCATTCACAAGAGTAAAGGACTAGAGTTTCCTTATGTCTTTATCCTCAACATGGATCAGGACTTCAACAAACAAGACTCGACGTCAGACGTCATTCTCAGTCGTCAAAATGGGCTTGGTGTCAAATACATTGCCAAGGTGGAAACAGGAGCAGTGGAAGCACACTATCCTAAAACCATTAAACTCTCTATTCCTAGCTTAACTTATACGCAGAATGAGAAAGAACTGCAACTGGCTAGCTATTCAGAGCAGATGCGTCTGCTGTATGTTGCCATGACGAGAGCTGAGAAAAAGCTCTATCTTGTCGGCAAGGGTTCTCGTGAAAAGCTAGAAGCAAAGGAATATCCATCAGCTGAGAGCGGAAAATTAGATAGCAATACCAGACTGCAAGCAAGAAATTTCCAAGATTGGATCTGGGCTATCAGCAAAGTATTTGCCAAGGAAGATCTCAACTTTAGCTATCGTTTTATTGGTGAAGACCAGCTGACCAGAGAAGCTATTGGTCAATTGGAAAACAAGAGTCCTCTACAAGATAGCTCTCAAGCAGACAACCGCCAGTCAGAAACCATCAAAGAAGCTTTGGAAGTGCTGAAAGAGGTGGAAGTTTATAATACTCTTCACCGTGCAGCCATTGAGCTTCCTAGCGTTCAAACCCCAAGCCAAATCAAGAAATTCTACGAACCCGTTATGGATATGGAAGGGGTAGAAATTGCTAACCAAACTCCATCACCGGAAAAGCAAATCAGTTTTGATTTACCAGATTTTTCAACTAAAGAAAAGGTAACAGGAGCTGAGATTGGTAGTGCTACTCACGAACTCATGCAAAGAATTGACCTCATTCAGCAACCAACACTTGCTAGCCTGACAGAAACTCTCAAACAAGTTCAGACTAGTCCAGCTGTTAGAGACAAGATCAATCTTTCTAAAATTCTTGCCTTCTTTGATACAGCACTTGGTCAGGAAATTCTCGCTAATACCAGCCATCTTTACCGCGAGCAACCTTTCTCCATGCTCAAAAAAGATCAAAAGAGTAAGGAAGATTTCGTTGTCCGTGGAATCTTGGATGGCTATCTGCTTTATGAGGATCGCATCGTTCTTTTCGACTACAAAACAGACCGTTACGATGAACCAAGTCAACTCATAGACCGCTATCGTGGTCAGTTAGCCTTATACGGAGAGGCTTTATCTAGAGCCTATTCGATTGAAAACATAGAAAAATACTTGATTTTGCTCGGTAAAGATGAGGTTCAAGTTGTAAAAGTATAATTTATACTCTTCGAAAATCTCTTCAAACCACGTCAGCTTCACCTTGCCGTATATAGGTGACTGACTTCGTCAGTCTTATCTACAACCTCAAAGCAGTGCTTTGAGCAACCTGCGGCTAGCTTCCTAGTTTGCTCTTTGATTTTCATTGAGTATTAGAAAGGAGACCTCATGACACTTCCAGTTAGAAAATCCCTTCATGATGCAGTTTTACAGGCTTCAAAAGCTGATACTTGGGATCAAGCTACCAAGGAATGGAATGAAGTTTCCTTGATTTTTAATGGCATTGGCCGTAGTAATTGTGTTTGCGGGAATGCCATAAAATACGCCTACGAACTCTTTAATGGTGTCACAGGCCAACGCCTCTTTCCAATCGGTAGTGACTGCGTCCGTCATTTTCATCGTATTATCCTCGATCAGCAACTGGAAGAGGAAGACAAGCTTCTCAGAAAACTTGAAAACCTAACCAGAAAGGCTCAGAAAAAGGAAAAAATCAAGGTCAATAAAAGCGACTTTGACGAACGACTTTTAAAATGGTTTTGGGAAAAAGGTGTTTTCAAAGCCAATCGTGGCAATCATTTTGCGCCTGAGAGAGACTATCAGCTCTTCCTAGAGGTCTTTCAAGGCGGAAGTTGGACCAAGGCAGAGCCAAAGAAGAAGGCTCGTATGGAAGAAGTGCTGGAAAAGTGTATCAAACCTTTTCTACTTGGTAAGACCGATGAACAACTCTACCTTGTCAAACTAGGCAAGGAGAAAATCGACTACGAGCAGCATCTACGGATTCAAGCAGAGAAAGAACGCAAGAAAAGAGATAAAATCGCCAAGCAATACGCTGACAACCTCATTCTTGCCATGGGACCTGCAGAACGAGCCTATCAAGATTACTTTGGCTTTACAGAAACCTTGACCCAAGAAGAACGAAAATGGGAAAAAATCCTCTTTGGAAAAAATAGAGACGAACGGGCTATCAAGGTTAAACAAAACCAAAAGGAGTTGGAAAAGGATCAGCGAATTGCAAATCAAGATCCTATTGAACGAAAGCAGAAGCAGACTTGGCTTCTTAATTCCTATTTTCGGGATTTGCCTGATGAAAAAGCTAGATTTTCTCGGCTTCTATTAGAATATCGAAAAAGTGGAGAAGTACTCTTTTCAGATGAATACTTATCTGAGCATCTCATCGATTTTTTCTACAAGATGAAAGCCTTTGAGTTTGAAATTGCACCAGAACAAGTCCGCGATTTTCTAAAAGAATGCCTTCAGGCAGAACATCTATCATCTGCACAAGAAAGTTGGACTAGAGGGATTCTCCTCAATTGTCTTCATCCGTTTTTAGATAGGTTACTCATATAGAAAAAATCCTACCTTGTCTATGCATGGTAGGATTTAAGTATCACCAAATATGTACTGGTAAAGTTGGACGACTTTCTGAAAACACTGCGTGTCCATTCTTGTTATTTTTTGAGCATTACGCATCCGAAAATCAAAGGTATACAGTTGAAATGGATTGACAGCGCCATCTACCTTGTCCGACGAGACAGGAACGAGCAAGCCTTTTTCTGCCAAACGACGTTGGCCGTGAGTGATAGGACAGACAGCCACAAAACCAGTTTGCAAGGCATATTCTCTCCTAGAAACGACCAAGGCAGGTCGCCGTTTCTGGATTTCTCGACCGACTGATGGATCAAAGTCCAGCCAAATGATATCCTGCTTTTCAGGAATATAGTCAGATTTCGCTATCAAGTGACCTTACCCCTTCAAAATCATTTGTCATTCTCAAATCAGTAATCCCATCAAAAGGATCTTTCAGTTTTGGAGCTAAGACAATGACTCCGTCAATCCCTTTGTAGACAACCATTTCTTGACCTTCTGTCATCCCCAAATTTTTAGGAATAGTCACAGTGAGAGAATTCCCTACCTTCCGAGTCTTTACTGTATTCATCGCTCTACCTCCACGAATTAGTATACACTAAGTATATACCTGTTAGCAAAAAAAGTCAAGTAAATCGTGACTGGCATCAAGGATGTTTCGGACCAATACTATTTGTCGTTTATTGTGGTCAAAGCCTGTGCAAAAGTTCCTCATTTATGATAGAATAGGTAGTAAGAAAGAAAACGTTTTTACTACGTTTTTTTTAGTCGGAAGGGGAAAATATTATGGCTACTATTCAATGGTTTCCGGGCCACATGTCTAAGGCTCGGCGGCAAGTTCAGGAGAATTTAAAATTTGTTGATTTTGTGACGATTTTGGTGGATGCTCGGCTACCTTTATCTAGTCAAAATCCTATGTTAACCAAGATTGTGGGTGATAAACCTAAACTCTTGATTTTGAACAAGGCTGACCTAGCAGACCCAGCAATGACCAAAGAATGGCGTCAGTATTTTGAATCACAGGGAATCCAAACTCTGGCTATCAACTCCAAAGAGCAAGTGACTGTAAAAGTTGTGACGGATGCCGCTAAAAAGCTCATGGCTGATAAGATTGCACGCCAGAAAGAACGAGGTATCAAGATCGAAACCTTGCGGACCATGATTATCGGAATTCCAAATGCTGGTAAGTCAACTCTCATGAACCGTTTGGCTGGGAAAAAGATTGCAGTTGTCGGCAATAAACCAGGTGTTACTAAGGGGCAACAGTGGCTCAAAACCAACAAAGACCTTGAAATTTTAGACACACCAGGGATTCTCTGGCCTAAGTTCGAAGACGAAACCGTTGCTTTGAAACTAGCCTTGACTGGAGCAATTAAAGATCAACTACTCCCAATGGATGAAGTGACCATTTTTGGTCTCAATTATTTCAAAAAACATTATCCAGAAAAGCTAGCTGAACGCTTCAAACAAATGAAGATAGAAGAAGAAGCACCTGTTATCATCATGGATATGACCCGTGCTCTCGGTTTCCGAGATGATTACGACCGCTTTTACAGCCTCTTCGTCAAGGAAGTCCGTGATGGAAAGCTCGGTAACTACACCTTAGATACATTGGACGACATCGATGACGACGATTAAAGAAATCAAAGAACTTCTTGCCACTGTCAAAGAATTAGACAATCCCCTTTTTCTTGAACTGGAAAAGGATCCTCGTTCTGGGGTTCAAAAGGAAATCAGCAAACGTAAAAAAGCCATTCAGGCTGAACTGGATGAAGACCTTCGCCTGGAAACTATGCTTTCTTATGAAAAAGAACTTTATAAGCAAGGATTGACTCTAATTGCAGGTGTTGACGAGGTTGGCCGTGGTCCTCTTGCTGGACCTGTAGTCGCTGCAGCCGTTATCTTGCCGAAAAATTGTAAGATTAGAGGCCTCAACGATAGCAAGAAGATCCCCAAAAAGAAACATTTGGAAATTTATCATGCTGTTCAAGATCAAGCCTTGGCAATCGGTATTGGTATCATGGATAATCAGGTCATCGACCAAGTCAATATCTATGAAGCAACCAAGCTGGCCATGAAGGAAGCAATTTCCCAGGTCAGTCCGAAACCTGAGCACCTCTTGATAGACGCCATGAAACTGGAGTTGTCGATTCCCCAAACAGCAATCATCAAAGGAGATGCCAACTCTCTCTCAATCGCAGCTGCATCTATAGTAGCCAAGGTGACACGGGATGAATTGATGAAGGAATATGATCAGCAATATCCTGGATATGATTTTACAGCTAATGCAGGTTATGGAACAGCTAAACACCTAAAAGGACTAGAAAAACTAGGTGTCACCCCAATTCACCGAACCAGTTTTGAACCAGTCAAAACACTGGTTTCAACTAAGAAAGACAAGTAAGAGGAAATGATTATGGAGGAACAGTCAGAAACACTCAGTTCCAAGAAAGAATTTGCCTTTGCCTCAAGCACCATATTATCCCAAGTTGGACGGGGAATCATTGTTGGTCTCGTCGTCGGGCTAATCGTCGGATCTTTTCGTTTCTTAATCGAAAAGGGCTTCCACCTGATACAAGGACTCTATCAAGATCAAGCGCACTTAGTGCGCAATCTTTTTATCATTGGCCTATTTTATGTAATAGTTTGCTGGCTTAGCGCGAAACTAACTCGGTCAGAAAAAGATATCAAGGGTTCAGGAATTCCTCAAGTTGAAGCTGAACTAAAGGGACTGATGAGTCTCAACTGGTGGAGTGTCCTCTGGAAGAAATATGTATTAGGTATTCTTGCTATTGCCAGTGGCCTTATGTTAGGTCGGGAAGGGCCAAGTATTCAACTTGGAGCAGTTGGTGGTAAAGGTATTGCCAAGTGGCTCAAATCTAGCCCAGTAGAGGAACGTTCCCTGATTGCCAGTGGAGCAGCTGCAGGTTTAGCAGCTGCCTTTAATGCACCAATTGCAGGTCTCCTCTTTGTTGTAGAGGAAGTCTATCACCATTTTTCACGATTTTTCTGGGTATCAACTCTAGCAGCTAGTCTCGTAGCAAACTTTGTTTCTCTGCTCATATTTGGCTTAACACCCGTACTGGATATGCCAGACGACATTCCTCTCATGACCCTAGACCAGTATTGGATATACCTCCTTATGGGAGTTTTTCTCGGGCTTTCTGGTTTTCTCTATGAGAAAGCTGTACTCAATGTTGGTCGAGTTTATGATTGGGTTGGTCAAAAAATCCATTTAGATAGAGCTTATTATCCAATCCTAGCCTTTATCCTTATCATACCAGTCGGGATTTTCTTGCCACAAATTCTCGGTGGTGGAAATCAGGTCGTTCTTTCCTTGACTGAGCAAAATTTTAGTTTTCAAGTTCTATTAGCTTACTTTTTGATTCGCTTTGTTTGGAGCATGATTAGCTATGGAAGTGGCCTCCCAGGAGGAATTTTCCTACCCATTTTGGCGCTCGGTTCCTTACTTGGTGCCCTAGTTGGTGTCATTTGTGTCAATCTTGGGCTTGTCAGTCAGGAACAATTCCCTATATTTGTCATTCTGGGAATGAGTGGCTACTTTGGGGCAATTTCCAAGGCTCCCTTAACCGCTATGATACTTGTTACTGAGATGGTAGGGGACATTCGAAACCTCATGCCACTTGGCTTAGTGACCTTAGTCGCCTACATTGTTATGGATCTGCTCAAGGGTGCTCCAGTCTATGAGGCCATGCTCGAAAAAATGCTGCCAGAAGAAGCGACAGATGAAGGAGAAGTCACCCTCATTGAAATCCCTGTATCAGATAAGATTGCTGGAAAACAAGTTCACGAACTAAACTTGCCACATAACGTACTCATCACCACCCAAGTCCATAATGGCAAAAGCCAAACCGTTAACGGCTCAACTAGAATGTATCTGGGTGATATGATTCACCTGGTGATTCCAAAAAGTGAAATTGGAAAAGTCAAAGATTTGTTGTTGTAAGCTTTGGTTTACATAATTTATTTTACGTAAAATGTTATTGAAAGGATTCTCCATGAAAAGAAATAAGGCAATTGCGGTATTTTTGCTGGGCACTTTTAGCCAAATAATATCAGCTTGTCTCCTTTTCTTTCTCTTGAATCATTTTTCTGTTCAGTCCAATCTATTATCTATTTTAGGAATCTTTCTAGGTGGCATTTCATCAGCTCTTTGGGGAATAATTGTTGCAAATCACTATTTTCATATTCCTTTTAAGAAGATTGTTAACGATTTTTTTAACATTCATACCAGTTACAAACATTATTTATTATCTTTTTTCCTTATTGTCCTTGATTTTTCTTTTCTAATGTTTGGTGGGCAAATAGTAGAATTTAGCTGGTATCTCCCATTTTTGATGTTCTTCAAATTTATTGTCTTTGGTGGTATAGAAGAGATTGGATGGCGATATGTTTTTCAACCAATTTTACAAGAAAAGTTGCCATATTTTTACTCAACAATCTTAACCTTTTTCAGCTGGGCGCTTTGGCATCTGTTGTTCTTTTACATAGATGGTTCCCTAGTAACACTGCAAACTCTACCGTTTTTATTTGGATTGCTGACGAATTCTTTCATACTCTCAGCTCTTTATATCAAAACAAAGAATCTCTGGATTTGCGTTATGACACATTCGATCATTAATGTCTTGTCTCAGCTAACCATAGATACTAATCGATACGAAACCTACCTAATCAAAATTTTCGTCATATTGGTATCCTGCTATATGGTAATACATAAAAAAGATGAGTATAATCGGTATAAATAAAATTAATATAAATCTTCAAAACCAAATCAAAAAAGATTTGGTTTTTTAAGAATTAGAAATCTATTTTTCAGTATATAGTATGATTTTTACCCCCTACTTTGTAAAGAATGATTAGAATATTGTATAATAAGAAAAAGGAGAAAAGCATAAATGAATAATTCTGGAATTAAAAAAAGTCATACAAGAATACTAATCATTTTGTTACTCGCAACCACCACAGCAGGAGCTATTTTTATGTTTTCTATGTTTGGGAAATCCCAAGAAGAGCGTCGAAATAGAGAGTATGAAGTTAGTTTGGTAAATGCCTTAAAGAATTCATATGAAGGGATAGAAGAAATCAAAATTTCCAATCCAACATATACGAACTCTCCTGGTGACTGGTCTTGTAAGGTTGATATTTTGTTTGAAGATGGGGAAAAAATATTCTATGGAATTCCACATAACCTAGATGAGATAGAAAATTATAACGGTCGTATGACTTATGGACAGCGAGATTTTCTTAACCGAAGAAAAGGAATAACAACTAATACAGTTACGGTTACATACTCTAACAAAGAAAGAGGGGAACAGTAATGGTATTTAATTATACAGAAAAACAACTTAATGAATTAATCCATGGGAAGAATGTATACAGTGTCAATGCTGAATATGCTGAGAAAAAGAGGAAATGATAATGAGTAAAAACAGATTAAGAAAAAGCTATAAACCATTATTCATAGTTTTACTACTCGCAACTGTCACAACAGGAGGTGTTTTTATATTTAGTATGTTAGGAAAATCCCAAGAAGAACGTCGAAATAGAGAGTATGAAGTTAGTTTGGTAAATGCCTTAAAGAATTCATATGAAGGGATTGAGGAGGTAACGATTACGAATCCATCGTACAGATCAATTCCTTCAGACGCTTGGGGGGCGGATGTGAAACTAAAATTTTTTGATGGAACATCTAAAGAACATGTTTTAGCTTTTGATATAAACTCGAATAAAATTAGGATTGGAGTATATAATAAGGATGATGAAGAATTTCAACATTTTTTAAATTCTAGGCGAGGTTGTACTAAGTCAAAAGTTAAAGTTAAATATTCGAATGGTTCAGAAGGGGAGCTATGATGAATAAATACGTGTATACAGACAAACAACTTAATGAATTGAATCAAGGTCCGAATGTTTACAGTGTTAATACTGAGTTCGCACAGCGTAAAGAAAACCGAACAAATATTGTTCTGCTAAATCAGATAACGAGTTAAAAAAGGTGAAATCAACACTATAACCACCTCCGATGGTCAAGAATTCCGTGTCGTTGCGAATAAGTCTGACCCAGTATCGGAATTTGATGCAGTATCTGTGACAATTGGCTTGATTTTCTCTATTCTACTGTTATTTATCTTTAAATTATAGTAGAATAGAGAAAAGGAGAAAAGCTTAAATGAACAATTCCAGCACTAAAAAAAATCACAAAAGATTACTAATCGTTTTGTCACTCGCAATTATCACAGCAGGAGGTATATTTATGTTTAGCATGTTAGGGAAGTCTCAAGAGGAACGTCGGAATAGAGAGTATGAAGTTAGTTTGGTGAATGCTTTAAAAAATTCTTACCAAGGGATTGAGGAGATTAAGATTACGGAACCTTATTATAGTGAGAAACCAGGATCATGGTCTTGTGATATTGAAATAAAGTTCAGTGATAATCAAATGATAACTTATGGAATTAATCACAGATTAACTTATAAAGAAAACCACGATGGCCTTATGAAAGGAAATACTGATGAAGAAATTAATCAACAATGGTTAAAACTAAAAAAACACATTGGTAAAACAGAATCTACTGTATTAGTGCAATATTCAAATGGTGAAACAGGAGAACAATAATGACATTTAATTATACTGATAATCAATTGAATAATTTAAATCAAGATTTTGCTGTTTATAGTGTTAATAAAGAATTTTCAGATAGAAATAAAAAGAAATTTGTGACAGCTATTCCAAAAAATGAAAATGAAACCAACACTATAACCACCTCCGATGGTCAAGAATTCCGTGTTGTTGCCACTAAGTCTGACATTGAAACAGGTTTTGATGGGCTGGCAGTTGCACCTATTGTTAACGGCAAACCAGATTATAAAAATGTAGCTGTGATTGCTGCTGGAACGGACCCTGATAGTCCTGTGAATAAAAGTATGTTTGTTTCACGTGATGTCAATAGTGCGATAATTGCAAAAAAAATGTATTTATCACCACAATATAAGGTTGCAGATCAATTTGTTAAAGAAATTATGGATGATCCCAGATATGAAGTTAGCCAACTATCTGGCTATTCACAAGGATCTTACATGCTGAAGGTGGGAGCTAAATACCACATACCTACAACTACATTTAATGCTTGGTTTAAATACGGTGCGCTCACACTGGAAGAAAAAGCATTTATTGAAAATAATCCAGCTATGTTTATTGATTACCGTAGAAAACATGATGACGTAGTACGTTGGAATGATTTCAATCACCCTGAATGGTATTCTGGTATAACTGACTCTATGCCTAGTACGATTCACTGGCTTGATGGTTCGAGTCATAAAATTGGTGACTGGGAGTTTGATCCTGCAACTGGTCAACTTGTAGATGGCAAAGGAGGGAAACCCTTAATCAGTGGCGTTTATCGAGCCTATGCCAACAGTCTCCGAGGAATGGCTCATTACAAGGACTTGAAATCAAAATGGTCATCAGGTGGTATTAGTAGTTCTGAGGAAATATACTTAGATGCAGCTCAAGGTTCTATCCTATCATCATCTATGGCTACAGCAGCAAGAACTGGAGCTGATGAAGTGAGCGCCTTAGCCAAAAAAGCCAATCAAGAATTACAAGAAATTTGGTCAAAAATCGATTTTACAAGCTACACAGCATTAGCTCCCTATGAGGTTGATGCCATTTTTGCTAGTCAAGGTATTACTCAAGCACAGTTTATCGATACGTTTCAGACAGAGACAAATCAAACAGCTACTAAGATGAATGCTTCCGCCCAAGCATTTGAACAGTTAGACAAACAATTACAGAATGTCATTGAAAAAACAGTAGCAACAGACACACAATTTGCCAAGGAGTTCAGACAATGGAAAGAAAAGATGTGAAATGGGAGGAAATTAGAGAGAAAGAGAGAGAACTGTTTAATCTAGAAGAACAATATTATCAACAAAAGAAAGAACTCGATGATAAAGCACTCGATTTAAACGAACGAAATGCAAATTTAGAAAAACTGATGTCTGATGAAGTTGATAAAATGTATCAAGTCTTGAGAAAATTTTCATCAACTGCTGATGATGTTAGAGACTACTTTACAGAAATAGAAAATCTGAGACACTTTTCGGAACAAGTATACCGAGAACATAGAATTAAACTCGAAAATGAGAGAGAAAAAAACGATAACGAGTTTCGCAAAAAAAGAAATGAATTAGAGGAAGAATTTCACAAACTAAGGAGAGATTATGCAAGCACCAATGAATGAATACTACACAGATGAAGAATATCAATATGCACTGAAACAAATGTATCGAATGATGGAAAGAAACCGAATCATTGCGGAAGCAAAGATAGCAATAACAGCAAAAAATAAATTAAAAGAAAACTTTAGTAAGACAGCTAAGAAAATTGCTACAGAAACCAAATCAACTATCACAAGCATAAACAGCCAAATGGACACTGCAATACGAGGAAAAGTTCGCAAGAGTCTTGAAGAAAAGATTCCTAATATGTTACTCAAGTATGATGAAATTTAATAAAATGGTTCAGAGTGAATGGGATAAAGTTAGATATTTTAAAAGTTTCTTATATCATCTTTCCGAAAAACTATAATTTTCTTGAAAAATATATGAGTCTATGCTATACTACTAGTAGACTTAATTATGGAGAAAATACATGAAACGTGAGATTTTACTGGAACGAATCGACAAACTAAAACAAATCATGCCCTGGTATGTTCTGGAATACTACCAATCCAAGCTTGCTGTGCCCTACAGTTTTACAACCTTGTACGAATATCTCAAGGAATACGATCGATTTTTCAGCTGGGTTTTAGAGTCTGGAATTTCAAATGCTGATAAAATGTCTGATATTCCTTTATCTGTCTTGGAAAATATGTCTAAAAAAGATATGGAATCCTTTATCCTGTATCTACGTGAACGACCTTTGCTGAATGCTAATACAACCAAGCAAGGTGTATCTCAGACGACCATCAATCGGACCTTATCAGCACTTTCTAGTCTTTACAAGTATCTAACAGAGGAGGTTGAAAACGACCTGGGAGAACCCTATTTCTATCGTAATGTAATGAAGAAAGTTTCAACCAAGAAAAAGAAAGAAACACTTGCTGCTAGAGCTGAAAACATCAAGCAAAAACTCTTTCTAGGTGATGAAACAGAAGGTTTTCTAACTTATATCGATCAGGAGTACCCACAACAGCTCTCAAATCGCGCTCTCTCATCATTTAATAAGAACAAAGAACGTGATTTGGCCATTATTGCCCTTCTCCTAGCGTCTGGTGTCCGCTTATCTGAAGCTGTTAATCTAGATCTAAGAGACCTCAATCTCAAAATGATGGTGATCGATGTCACTCGAAAAGGGGGGAAACGTGATTCTGTCAATGTCGCTGCTTTTGCTAAGCCTTACCTAGAAAATTATCTAGCCATTCGAAATCAACGCTATAAGACGGAAAAGACAGATACAGCTCTCTTTTTGACCTTATATCGAGGCGTTCCCAATCGTATTGATGCTTCTAGTGTTGAAAAGATGGTTGCTAAGTACTCTGAGGACTTCAAAGTCCGTGTAACTCCACACAAACTACGCCATACCCTGGCGACTAGGCTCTATGATGCTACTAAATCGCAAGTTTTGGTCAGCCATCAGCTAGGACATGCCAGTACACAAGTCACTGACCTCTATACCCATATCGTCAATGATGAACAAAAGAATGCTTTAGATAGTTTATGATTGTTACATATTATAAATTATGTAAAGCAACTATTGCTAAAAAACGAAAGACCAATTCCTTTATCTTTCGTTTTTTATTTATTTAAACTCAATCCAGTAGTTACGGTGAGGCTCTATAATTACTGGTTTACCCCAAAAGGCTTGCAGATAGGCTAGATTTGCTGGGCTTACTGGTTTTTTTGAATCATTGTACTGCTCAGCACTCTCTTTAGTTAGAAAACATTTTACTGCTTCATAAGAAGTACCATCAGCTGATTCTCTTTCGATTCCCATATACGAAATTTCGTCACCATTTTTAAGATCGTCAGTTAACAGTTTACCAATAAAGAACACTGTCTTATCTTTCATAAATTCATAAGCCTTACTATGTTCTAGTCGGTTATTCGCTGCAGCATACATAATACAAAAACTATCAACAATATCTTTCAAAGACATTAAGTCCCCTTTGTTTACTTTGATTTCATCGGGGAGAAGACCGCCAATTATAAGATTTTGAAAATGGGCTTGCTGGATTACATTATCTAAAGCCATTCCTAAAGGTATTTGAACAGCTTGGTATCCTAAAGGTTGAAGCTCTTTGTATTTCTTATCATAATGTTCTTGTGTGATGCTTATATTTAAACTTTCAGTTTGATAAATTTCTTCATTTCTATAGAAAGCAACAACATTGCGGTCTAACTGTTCAAATAGATTAAGACTTTCTACTGGAATTTCTAACATTAATGAATAACTCCTTTTCATTTTTCATCTCTATTATAATCTAATCAGCATGATTATTAAGTTTAACCCTAATAAAAGAATCCATCATAAATGGATTCTTTTTCCTTACCCCACTACTGCTTCAGCGATTTCTTCACGGCTAATACCAGCAAAGTAGCGTGTGATGTCAATAGTTTCTAGTGACTTGAGGACATCTTCACGTTCGTATTTCACTCCACGGAGGACATCTTCTACAGCTGCAACGTCCTCGATACCAAAGAAGTCCCCATAGATCTTGATATCTTGGATTTTTGATTCAATGACGTTGGCAAAAACTTCGACCTTACCACTGGTGAATTTTGTTCCACGACGGACGTTAAATTCAGGTGATTTGCCGTAGTTCCAGTTCCAAGTACCGAACTTGGTATCCTTGATACGATTGATTTCAGCCAATTCTTGCTCAGAAAAAACGTATTCAGTCATCTCTGGGTACTCTTTTTTCATGTATTCCAAGAGCAAATCACGGAATTCTTCAACTGTGATTTTTTCTGGCAATTCATTGACAATATTTGTTACACGGGCACGGACGGATTTGACACCTTTTGACTCAAATTTATCCTTTGAAACCTTGAGGGCGTTAGCAAGAACTGACAAATCAACGTCAAAGAGCAAGCAACCATGGTGCATGATACGCCCATTGATATAGGCTTGAGCATTGCCACAGAATTTTTTGCCATCAATCTCAAGGTCATTACGGCCTGTAAACTCAGCTTTAACACCGAGTTGAGCCAAGGTATTGATAACTGGAGTTGAGAAGCTCTTGAAGTCAAAGGCCTTGTTTTCATCTTCTTTTGAAATGATGGTGTAGTTGAGGTTGTTTAAATCGTGATAAACAGCTCCACCACCACTGATACGGCGGACTACCTCAATACCATTTTCTCGAACATAATCACGGTTGATTTCTTCGATAGTATTCTGGTGACGACCAACAATGATAGAAGGTTTGTTAATCCAAAGAAGGAAGATTTGATCCTCATCTAGTAAGTGTTTAAAGGCATATTCTTCCAAGGCGATATTAAAAGCAGTGTCGTTTGAATGATTGATAATATATTTCATAGTGTTTCCAAAAATTTAGTTTTTAAAATCTGTTCATAGCAATCAAATTTTCTAAAGTGGTAAAAAGAAATGTAACGTGTTATCGTTACATTTCTCGGAAAAATTGAGACAAGAGGCTCAATTTTTAGGCATGGAACTCTAATAGAGGTCGCTGCCGTCCGTACTACTTTAAGAAAATTTAGTTGAAAAACTTATTTATTTTTTCTTAGGTGAATGGATAGCCATTCCTAGAACATCTGCAAATGCTTCGTACATCACTTCAGAGTAGGTTGGGTGTCCGTGGATGGTCTTCAGCATTTCCTCAACAGTGATTTCCATTTCGATAATGCTTGATGCCTCGTTAATCAATTCTGCGGCTGCAGGACCAATGATGTGCACACCAAGGATTTCCCCGTATTTCTTATCAGCGATAACTTTTACGAAACCTTGAGCAGCATCAGATGCAATGGCACGACCGTTGGCTGCAAAGTTGAATTTACCGATTGCAACATCGTATTTCTCACGTGCTTGTTCTTCAGTCAGACCTACTGCTGCTACTTCAGGGAGAGTGTAGATAGCTGCTGGAGTCAAGTTCAATTTAGCAACAGCATGGTTTCCTTTGAGGGCATTTTCAGCAGCAACTTCCCCCATACGGAAGGCTGCGTGCGCCAACATTTTAGTACCGTTGATGTCACCTGGTGCGTAGATTCCAGGAACAGAAGTTTCCATGTACTCATTGACCTTAATACGACCACGATCCAATTCAAACTCAACATCGCCAATTCCTTCAAGGTCTGGTACACGACCGATTGAAAGAAGAGCTTTGCTAGCGATGATATCGTCTTTTCCTTCAACCTTGATACGAAGTTGACCATTTTCTTCGATGATTTCTTGCAATTTTGTACCTGTCAAGATAGTCATACCTTTACGCTCAAGAATCAAGCGAAGATTCTTAGACACTTCCGCATCCATAGCTGGAACGATACGGTCCATCATTTCGATAACAGTTACTTTTGAACCAAATGTCATGAATGCTTGGCCGAGTTCGATACCGACAACCCCACCACCGATGATTACGAGGCTTTCTGGTACTTCGTTCATTTCAAGAATGTCATCACTGGTCATGACAAGTGGAGATTCCATACCAGGAACGTTGATCTTGCTGACTTTTGAACCACCGGCAAGGATAATTTTCTTGGTTTCAAGCAATTCAGAACCATTTACCAAGACATTCTTATCTTTAGTGATTGTACCAATTCCCTTATGAACAGTAACTCCGTAACTACGAAGAAGACCTGCAACACCACCAACCAAAGTATTGACAACCTTAGATTTTGTCTCTAAAAGTTTATCCATATCTACAGTGAAGTTTGGATTTTCGATGACGATACCTCGGTTTGCTGCATGACCGATATTTTCGATGATTTCAGCATTGTGAAGGTAGGTCTTCGTTGGGATACAGCCACGGTTCAAACACGTTCCACCGAGTTCAGATTTCTCAACAAGGGCAACCTTCCCACCGAGTTGGGCAGCTTTAATGGCTGCAACATAACCAGCAGGACCTCCACCAATCACAACGATATCAAAGGCATCATCGCTCTTACCATCGTCGTTTGAGGCACTAGCTGCAGGTGCAGGTTTTGATTCTGGCGCAGCTGCTCCAGCTGTTGGGATGTTTTCCCCTTCTTCTCCAAGGTAACCGATAACTTCAGTTACTGGAACAGTTTCACCATCTCCTTTGAGGATGGCAATCAAGTATCCATCTTCTTCGGCTTCCAATTCCATGCTGACTTTGTCAGTCATGATTTCCAAAAGGATTTCTCCTTCTTTTACAAATTCTCCGACTTTCTTATTCCATTGGACGATTTGTCCTTCTGTCATATCCACGCCGGCTTTTGGCATAATTACTTCTAAGGCCATGTCTTACTTCCTTTATCTATATCTCTAAAAATAAATACTGTATTTTTAAACCAACATTGAGATTGGGTTCTCAATTAAGGCTTTCAAGTCTTTCATAAACTTAGCACCAGCCATACCATCTACGACACGGTGGTCAATAGTTAACCCCAGGCTCATGATAGGACGAATAACAATCTCACCATTGACAACTACAGGTTTCTCAACTGTTGAGCTAACCCCGAGGATAGCTGAGTTTGGTTGGTTAATAATCGGACCGAAGGACTGAACGCCAAACATTCCCAAGTTACTGATTGTGAAGGTTGAATTTTGCAGTTCGCTTGGAGCCAATTTACCGTCCAAGGTACGACCAATCACATCCTTAAAGGCTACGACCAACTCTGACAAGCTCATTTTTTCAGCATTATAGACAACAGGTGTCATCAATCCATTATCCATACCAACTGCCATCGCAAGGTTGACATAGTTATGAGTGATAATGGTCTTGCCGTCTTCTGTCAATGAAGCGTTGATGTATGGGTGTTTCATCAATGTTTTCACAACAGCGAGTGAAAGAAGGTCTGTTACAGTAGTCTTCTTACCAGTCGCTTCCATAATCGGATCAAGAACCTTCTTACGAAGGGCCAGCATTTCAGTCATATCAACTTCATAGTTGAGTGTGAAAGTTGGCGCAGTTAGGTAAGATTCAACCATACGTTGCGCGATAACCTTACGCATTGGTGTCATTGGAATACGCTCAATCTCACCATAAGGAGTGATATTGTCTGGAACTTCTTCCACTTTTTCGATTTGAGCAGGAGACTTGATGGTGTCGTTTTCGATATTTTCAGGAAGCAAGGCCAAAACGTCCTTCTTCATGATCTTACCACGATGACCCGTTCCTTGGATTTCCTGCCAAGCAATGTTATGTTCGAGGGCAATTCGTTTTGCAAGTGGCGAAATGCGAACCACGTTTGTGTCTTTATAAGTTTCCACGTCTTCTTTGTGGACACGACCGTTTGCACCTGAGCCAGAAACGTCGTAGAGGTTGATTCCTAGATCATCCGCTAACTTTCTAGCCGCAGGAGTCGCTCTTAGCTTGTCATCAGCCATGACCTCTCCAATTCTATACTAAGATATTAAGGACGAAAAGAGTTCTGCACCTAAAAGATACAAAGTTTCTCGTCTTTTTTATTTTATTTACATAACTTATATTATGTATTATTCTTTGTTATATGTCTTACGGATTGTATCTTTGATGCTTTCAACTGTTGGAATCATTGCATTTTCAAGGTTTTGCGCGTAAGGCATTGGCACATCTTCTCCGGCGCAACGGCGGATTGGTGCGTCTAGATAATCAAATGCTTCTGATTCTGAAATAATAGCTGAAATCTCTCCGATATAGCCACTTGTTTTGTGGGCGTCGTTGACCAGAACGACCTTACCAGTCTTCTTCACTGAGTTAATGATGATATCCTTATCAAGTGGAACGAGGGTACGTGGGTCCACAATTTCAACTGAAATTCCCTCTTCTGCTAATTCTTCAGCAGCTTGAACCACACGGCGAAGCATTTTTCCATAAGTAACGACTGTTACATCTGTACCTTCGCGTTTGATTTCCCCAACCCCAAGTGGGATTGTATAGTCTGGATCAACTGGCACTTCCCCTTTTTGGTTAAATTCTGACTTGTATTCAAGGATGATAACAGGGTTGTTATCACGGATAGAAGACTTGAGAAGTCCTTTCATGTCAGCAGGTGTACCTGGAGCTACAACCTTAAGACCTGGGATGTGTGTGAACCAAGACTCTAGAGACTGAGAGTGCTGAGCTGCAGAACCAACTCCGTTACCAGCTGCACATCGGACAGTCATTGGAACCTGACCTTTCCCACCAAACATGTAACGTGTTTTAGCAGCTTGGTTGACGATATTGTCCATGGCAATGACCGAGAAGTCCATGAAGGTCATATCGACGATTGGACGAAGTCCTGTCATGGCTGCTCCTGCTGCTGCACCTGAGATAGCAGCTTCAGAAATCGGACAGTCACGAACACGTTCTGGACCAAATTCTTCGAGCATTCCAACAGAAGTTCCGAAGTCTCCTCCAAAGACACCGACGTCTTCTCCCATCAAGAATACATTTTCATCGCGACGCATTTCCTCAGACATAGCAAGGATAATGGTGTCACGGAACGACATTGTTTTTGTTTCCATTTTTATCTCTTTCTCCTTAGTCTGCGTAAATATCTTCAAATGCTGATTCTAGTGGTGGGAATGGGCTTTCTTCTGCAAATTTAACAGAAGCTTCTACTGCTTCCTTGACTTGTGCTTGAATTTCTTCCAATTCTTCTGCACTTGCAATATTGTTTTCAATGAGGTATTTGCGAAGGTTTTCGATTGGGTCTTTTTGTTTCCACAATTCCACTTCTTCACGAGTACGATATTTACCAGGGTCAGATGATGAGTGGCCAAGCCAGCGATAGGTTACACTTTCGATCAAGACTGGGCCATTGCCACCACGAACATGATCTACAGCTTTCTTAAATCCTTCATAGACATCGATGACGTTGTTCCCATCTTCGATAAACATTCCAGGAATTCCATATGCCGCACTACGTTGATGGATATGCTCTACATTGGTCATTTTCTTGATATCCGCAGAGATCCCATAACCGTTGTTAATGCAGTAGAAAACAACTGGCAAGTTCCAAATAGAAGCCATGTTGACTGCTTCGTGGAAGACACCTTCGTTGGTCGCACCATCTCCAAAGAAGCAAACGACGATTTTTCCAGTGTTTTGCATTTGCTGACTGAGGGCTGCACCAACAGCGATTCCCATACCACCACCTACGATACCATTGGCACCAAGGTTACCAGCATCCAGGTCAGCGATATGCATAGAACCACCTTTTCCTTTACAGGTTCCAGTGTATTTCCCGAGGATTTCAGCCATCATTCCATTGAGGTCAATCCCCTTAGCAATGGCCTGTCCATGTCCACGGTGATTTGAGGTAATCAGATCATCTGGATTAAGAGCCAGCATTGCTCCGACGTTAGCAGCTTCCTCTCCGACAGAAAAGTGAGTCATACCGGGAACTTTTCCCTTTTTCACTAACTGAGCAATTTTTAAGTCCATGCGACGGATTTCTTCCATCTTACGGAACATCTCTAGCAAAAGATTCTTATCTAAAGTTGACATAATCTTGCCTTTCTAACTTTGTTCTTACCTTACTATTTTACCTTTTTTAGTATACACTGTCAAAGTATATGGCTAATAAAATTTCACAATATAAAAAAATAAATCCCTGTTAAAACAGGGATTCTCTCTAGTTAGAGCTTTTTTTCACAAAGTTGTTTTTTCAGGATAATTTCTTAAAATTAGCTCAATCTTTTCATTACGGTTTTCAAACGCCATTGATACAAACAACCAGAAACAATCAAGCTGGCAATTAACCCAATCCAGTAGGCAAATGCCCCTAAGTCAGTTACTTGATCTAGTAGATATCCTAGTGGTATCGCTACTCCCCAATATCCGATTAAGCCAAGATAGAAAGGAACGATAGTGTCCTTATACCCTCTTAAAATTCCTTGGAGCGGAGCCGCAAAGGTATCAGCTAGCTGGAAAAAGAGACTGTAGGTTAGAAATACAGCAGTTGTTTCAATGAACTGAGAGTCATTCCCATATAGACTTGCTACACGATCTCTAAAAATGTAGAGAAAAGATAGGGTAAGACCTGCAAAAATAAGGGCGGTTACTCTCCCCAGACGAGCATAGATTTTTGCATCCTCAAAACGTTTGGCCCCCACCTCGTAAGACACAACAATCGCCATAGCAGAGGAAATACTCATAGGAAAAGCATACATGAGACTCGAAAAATTCATAGCTGACTGGTGACTGGCAATGATGAGCGATGAAAACTTAGCCATGATTAGTCCAACCACGGAGAAAATGGCTACTTCAGCAAATACGGTTCCCCCGATTGGTAGACCTAATCGAACACCTTCCTTGATTTTATCTATATTTAGTGGAATGCGTTTTTCAAGATGTAACGCTTTTAACCTTTCTTGTTTGAATAAAACAAGAATAGAAATCCCCAATAAAACCCAATAGGCTAGTGAAGTTCCTAGTCCTGCTCCTGCGCCACCAAGCTCAGGGAAACCGAAAGCTCCATATATCAAGAGATAGTTAAAACCACTATTGAGCGGAAGTAATAGGAGCATGAGGTACATAGATAGCTTGGTCAATCCAAGAGAATCCAACAAAGAGCGAATGACACTGAACAGCAACAAGGGAATAATCCCGATAGACAGGTACCAAAGATAGGAAACTGCAACTGCTGCCACTTGAGCTTCTAGTCCGATGTTGGTTAAGACAGGTGGCGCTAAGAATACTACCATTCCAAGCAAGACCAAAGACAGTCCGAAAGCCAAGTAGATAAATTGGTAAAAATCAGATGCTACTTCTTCCTTTTTGCCCCGTCCCAGATGATGGCCTATGATGGGAACCATGGCCGAAACAATCCCTGTTAAAAAAGTAAAGAAAGGATTCCATAGACTCGTTGCGGTTGACACCCCCGCCAAGTCCATGGTATTGTACTGCCCAGTCATGGTTGTATCAACAAAAGAGGCAGAATAATTGGCAAATTGATAGATCAGAATAGGGAAAAATATCTTAAGAAATAAGACAAACTTGTCTTTAAATTGATGGGTTGGATACATATACGCTCTCTATTCTTATAGTTTCTAGAGCAGAATCCCATCTAGTTTTGGTAGACAATTTGTCCCTTGCAGATGGTATATTTAACCTGCCCTTTTAAAGTTTCACCGATAAATGGGGAATTAGCTGCTTTTGACGCAAAATGGGAGTCCACAAGGCGGTCAGCCTTAGCGTCAAAGATAGTGATATCCGCTGGACCATTCTCAGCCAAGTAACCTGCTTCAAAGTTGTAAAGCTTGGCTGGATTGACAGTCATTTTTTCTAGCAATTCCATCAAGCTCAACTCACCAGCTTCCACCAAATAAGTCAAACCAAGAGAAAGAGAGGTTTCCAAACCTGTCATACCAGATGGTGCTTTGGTGATATCTTCAACATTTTTCTCATCTGCATGGTGAGGCGCGTGGTCCGTTGCGATAACTGTGATAACACCTGACTTGAGACCTTCGATAACGGCACGACGGTCTGACTCCAAACGAAGTGGAGGATTCATTTTGGCATTGCTTCCTTGAGTTAAAAGAAGAGCTTCTGTCTTAGAGAAATGCTGTGGCGCTACTTCTGCTGTGACCTGCGCACCTAGTCCTTGAGCAAACTCCACCACCTTGACACTTTCTTCCTTAGACAAATGCTGAATGTGAACATGGGCCTTGGTTGCATAGGCAATCATAACATCGCGCGCAATCATAGCGTACTCAGCCACTCCTGTCGCTCCACAGATATGGAAATGTTCTTTAGCGATGTTTTCGTTAAAGCCAAGAATTCCATTCAAACCTGGATCTTCCTCATGAAGGCAGATAAAGGTATTGAGTTTTTTGGCTTCTACCATTGCTTCCTTAACCACTTTACTACTTTCAAGCGGAATTCCATCATCTGAAAAACCAACGGCTCCAGCTTCTAAAAGAGCCTTAAAGTCTGTCAAGTCTTGGCCATTAAAGTTCTTGGTAATAGTCGCAACTGTCTTGACGTTAATCTTTTCCTTGGCAGCAGACTGGAGAACTTCTTTCAAAGTCTCTACGTCCGAAATGGTTGGACTAGTATTAGCCATCATGACAACCGTTGTAAAACCACCTGCAGCAGCCGCTAGTGCCCCAGTATGGATGTCCTCCTTGTGGGTTTGACCAGGTTCACGGAAATGAACATGAATATCCACTAGTCCAGGCGCAACTACAAGACCAGTAGCATCAATTAGCTCTGCTCCTTCTTCCTTGATTTCGGGAGCAATCTTGACAATTTTCCCATCTTGCACTAAAACATCACACACTTGATCCAAACCAGACTTGGGATCCATTACACGACCATTTTTGATAAGTAGCATCTGCTTTCTCCTTTATTCATAGAAATCGACTTGGGTATCCAATAATTTATCCCCATCATAAACAAACTTGGCTGAAAAGAAGGGTCTGTCCTCTAAAAGCCACTCAACAAAAGTGTGATCACCCTCCCAAGTCGGCTTGCTCAAGACCTCATCATAGGGAACCCATTCTAAGGTCCCCTCATTGCAGTCAATCAAGTCACCCTCAAACTCTGTCACCTTAAAAACATAAGTGTACCAGTCTAAATCAGGCGTAAATTCAGGAAAAGTAATAACGCCTTTTAGAACAGGCTTGGCTTTCAAACCTGTTTCTTCAAAAATTTCACGCGCTGCGCATTCCTGAGGCGTCTCTCCACGCTCTAGCTTACCACCCACACCAATCCATTTGCCTGCATGGACATCATTGGGCTTTTTATTGCGATGGAGCATGAGTAGTTCTTTTCCGTTATCAATGTAGCAAATCGTCGCTAACTGAGGCATCTTCTCTCCTTATCTAAGCCAATCGATTGGCTCTTGTCCTGTCTCTCTTAAGAATGCATTGGCCTTGGAAAAAGGCTTGGAACCCCAAAATCCTCTATAAACTGACAAAGGACTTGGGTGGGCTGATTCGATAATCAAGTGATGAGGATTGGTAACCAGGGCCTTCTTCTTGCGTGCATAAGCACCCCAGAGTACAAAGACGACCGGTCTATCGAGATTATTGACAACCTGAATCACTGCATCTGTAAAAGGCTCCCAAATCTGCCCAGCATGACCATTTGCCTGCCCAGAAGGAACCGTCAAACAAGCATTGAGAAGTAAAACTCCTTGCTCAGCCCAAGCGGTCAAATCATGGGATGCTTTAACTCCAATATCATCTCCTAATTCTTTCAAGATATTTTGCAAGGATGGCGGAGCTGGAATAGCATCTGGAACCGAAAAACTCAAGCCCTGTGCTTGACCTGGCCCGTGATAAGGGTCTTGCCCTAGAATTACCACCTTAACTTCTTCAAGCGGTGTAGTCAAGAGAGCCTGAAAAACTTTTTCCTTAGGTGGATAAACAGTTCCCAGAGCATAGACCTGCTCCATAAACTGATTGATTTTCCCGAAATAACCTTCAGGTAATTGCTCCTTAATCAAAGCATGCCATGATGAGTGTTGCATCGCCAACTCCTTCATTTTTACTGCCTCTATTATAGCAAAAAGTGGCTATCTAAACCACTTTTTACAGTTCTTATATATACTGTTATTGACCCTATTATTTGACATTAGTATTCACAGTATCAATCAGCCATTAAAAACTTTTCGATTGTATCAATAGCATAGGAAAGTTGATTATTTACAGACATCATCCGTTCAAAATTAGCGTCCATATAGTAGAGTTCAGATAAACCACCCCTAGGGAGAAAGAGTGAATAGTGGATATTCATCTTCTCTCGAGTACTTAACTCTATATGATTGCTTATGATATACTTTAACTCTTTTAACGAATTTACTTGAGCAACCACACCTTTTAACTGATACTGCTCGATGAGGTTTAGTAAATTGTCAATCTCTTCAATGACTTTAGTTTCCATATCATCCCCTCTTAGGAAAAGCACTACATAGCATCCAAACAATCTAGCAAGTCTTGGTAAGAATGGACTTCATAAGTTGGCTGGGCTTGTGTGTGATTTTCGATTCGTTGAGGGTTGTACCAGATAGTGTCAATGTCAGCATTATTGCCACCTTGAATGTCGGCAGTTAAGGAATCTCCAATCATCAGCGTCTTTTCTTTATCAAATCCTGCAATCTGCTGACCGATTTTTTCATAGAATAGTGCATCAGGTTTTTGTGTTTGCAACTGTTCAGAGATAAAGACTTGGTTGAAATAGGGAGCCAGACCAGATTGAGCCAAACGTCCCGTCTGAATGGCAGTAATGCCATTTGTCGCAGCATACAAGTCATAATCACGTTCGATGAGGCTGTCCAAGAGTTCATGAGCACCCGAAAGAGTTTGTCCCTGTTGGGCTAAGTAAAATTGGTAACGCTGGGCAAGTAACCTACCATCTTTTTCCTGTCCAAAATGAGCAAATAAACGAGAAAAGCGCGTGTTAACCAGTTCTTGTTTACGGATTTTCTTTTGCTCCAAGTCCTTCCAGAGAGCCTTGTTCATAGGAACGTAATAGTCTTTATAGGCTTGGATATCCGCAACTCCTTCTTCTTTTAGAAGTTGTGTCAAAGCTACATCCTCAGCAGCATCAAAATCAAGCAAGGTGTGGTCAAGGTCGAAGAGTAGAAATTTGTAGGGCATTGAGTTTCCTTTCTGAAAATTCATTAAGAATATTATAGCATAAATGAATCTTTGATTTATTGAGTTTCAAATACTTTTTACACTCACATTTTGACCGTGCTCAAGTGCAAATCTAAAACTAGTCAGCAAAACTTCTATTAAATCTTTTCCGGAACTCGTTATGAAATAATGCGATAAATTTGTTATATGCTCTGCGATATTATTTCCCCAAGGAGGAGTGAGTGACAAATCTTCAAAATCCCATATAACATCCTGAGGGAGAAATTTTTTCAACTCCTCTTGGATAGATACCAACTCCTCTATTCCTCTTTCAATAGATTCAAAAGAAACATCTCCCCAGTAAAGCTTATTCATTATTACTGGGTATCTACTTCCCCACTCATTATTCTCTAAGCGAACATAAATAGTCGAAAAGAATGAATTAAAAAGACTCCCTTCTCCTATAGTCCACCAATTATAACCAACCATTAACCCTACAGACATAGATATTCTCCTACTCATTTTTAATATTATTTAACGTCAACTAAAGTTTTATATTGATAGTATCTAAAACATACATTCATTCTCCCTTACCCCAACTCCTTGGCTATTCTACTCTTTTCAAGTTTTCCCTTAGTAATTCGTTTCCATAAAACAAGTGGGTTCAGACTATAGGATAAACGTAGGAGGAAATAATTAACCCATTCGATAAGGGCAAAAAGCTGTATTAGTGTGGCTATAATAGCCACTCGAACACTCTGTGTGTTCCAGACTATAAAAGGAAAGCCTGAAATAAGTAAAACAAGGTCTAGTATTCTGAAACAACCATATAGTTTGGGAACAGTTCCACTTCCGAACTGGGGATTTGACAGTCTTCTAATCAAAATCGCCCAATAGATTGAACCTTGAAGCAAAATAAATGTCAGTAAAGACAGAGGATAGAGAATGGTTACTAGACTATTCACATCACCAAGCCGATTTTTCAAAAGGAAAAAACAAAACCAAATAGATAGGACGGCTGTGAACTCTCCCAAACAGACGGACACCAACTCTTTTCTGACTTTCTCTTTTTGTATGTTCATCATTTCCACCATCTATCTATCATCCTATATCAGAAATAAGCCTTTCGAATCCGTTTCAAGTCAACATTTCTCAGAACAAAGGCATTCTAAACATCGAACAGTTCAATTCCTTTAATATCAGTGTAATTCTAAATTTAGAATTGCATTGATATAAATGTTTTGGTGCTATTCTAAGTTTATGATAGCCTTAAAATTTGATTTTTAAAGGATTCTAAAGCTAGAATGGCTCTAAAATCACGAGAATGAAGCTATTCGAAGCTTAGAAGACCTTTTTCTAAACTTCATACTCACTTTAACTAGTAGGACTTACAATTTTTCTGATGAGCTTTGAGTTTTTTCAGAGCCCAGTCATAGTGACTGGAGGTACTACTGACAAAGTAGGAACCTAGACTTGTCCCTCCCGTCCACTTGTAGAAACCTTTGGTAAAAAGTTGGTCATTGCTAAAGCCTTCCATCAACTCTAAAACCTCTTCATGCGATTGCTCTAGTAGTTTAGTCGCTTCTTCTAAAGACGTTTTCTGGTGCTTCTTCCAAATAGCGACATTCATTTCCCCATAAGTTTTCCAATTATAAGGCTCAGGTAGAAAAGGTCTTTCATGCCCCTTTTGATTGGAATGTACCCAGGTCAAAAGTAACTGATGCCACTCATAGAGATGGATCAGGACATCCCGTAGATTTTTATCTCTATTCCAGTGAGCTTCTTTTTTCTTTTGGTCTTTTGAAAAATCAAAAGTAGTCTGTAGCTCCTCTTCACTTAACTGAGAAATGAGGAGATTGAGCTTCTCATAATTTTCCTTAGAGGCTAGTACTAATTCCTCTTTTGTTTTTGGTCTAGGCATAGGAGTTCTCCCTTCATTTTCAACTAGAATAAGCTATTTTCTTACTTCATTATACCATAATCAAAAAGCAGTTCTCCATTTTATGAAAAACTGCTTTTACTAACTATTTTTTATGCTTATAGTCACTACTTTACATATAAATCTTTAAAGAGACTGTCCACTTCTGCTATCTGATAGAGCAAGTGGGACAGTTCTTGGTAATCTTCTTTTAAACATGAAAGGTGGGCTTGACCAAATAGAGTAGCCAATTCCTCTTTTAATCTTGCCCCTTCTGGATCATGATCTTTTAAGAACTTACTGAGATAGAGATTTCGAACAGCAGCAAGTTTAAAGCTGAAATACTGATGCAATTGTTTTTGCTCGGTATTTAAGCCGTTTTCAGCAACTGATTTTGCATAGCATTCCAAAACACCATTTTGACCATTCAGATATCGGTTTTTCATAATCCTTGCTGTTTCCTGATAGATTTCAGACTGACTAGGACTCTTGACCTTCTTAAAATTTCCCCACATGGAATAAGCTCCACGCTTATAGTCAATAGCCTCTGCCTTCCAGGCTTCTAGTATGTCATTAAAAGCAACCTTCATACAGGCAAAACCAGCTGGATCATGCAAATAAAGGTACTGCTCATCAATACCATACACGGTTACAAAATGATCCACACCATAAAGGATTGTGTGATTGGGATTGTAGGTCAGATGCCCCATATCAAGAGGTCCCAGTACGACAGGTCCATTGGACAGAAAGGTTTCCAACTTTCCTTTAATCTCTTCTAAATCTACTTCAGCTCCATCTTTTAGATAGAAATCCTCATAGTCAAACCCTAGTATTTTTAAAGAATGAGAGATAGAAAGATCTGGCATACCATTATCAAAGAATACTAGAGGGTGTTGTTCATCTTCCTTTACGATACTAGCGCCATTGCCCATTACCATGATTGCCTCTAAAAACTCTGCTTTAAAGTCATAACCATAGGCATCCAGTGCCATTGCCAATGAATAACTATAGCAAAGTGACACATCTCCAAAATACATCTGCATATCCCTGCCTCCTTATCTTCTATGGGACTATTATACCGAGAAAACTATTCGCATGCCCAATAAAATCCAAACAAAAAATATGGGTATTTGTGATTTATAGTCATGAATGTCAACAATTAAAAACTCTGTAGAGATTCTTTCTACAGAGTTCGGTTTGCATCTTTATAAAAAATCAGAAAATGATCTAGCCCTTGATCACTGGTATCCAGAGTTCCATTTGGTAGTCTGGTGACGACATATCTCCTTCGAAATAAACTTCAAAGTCTGGGGCTCCTGAATGGCGATAACCAGTTTCTGGGAAAAAGACTTCCAAAACATATTTCCAAGCATTGTGAATGCTAGCTGGTATAGGACCTTTGACTGGTACGATAGCATATTCAGCGGCTGGGATATCTTTGATGGACAGACCTAGCTCTTCTGCTTTGACTTTATCCGTCACATCGTAAGTAGCCATATAGTCGATAATTTCACCTTCTTTGACATCCGAGCAGACGCCAAAGGATTGACCGCTACCCAAACCTTCTAGGCTTTCAAAACTGTGAGTTGCATAGAGTTGCTCCCAAGCAGACGGGCATTTGCTATTGTCAATAGCTTCCAATAGAACACCTGCAACGGTAAATGCAGGTTTCTTTTGAATCTTGATATCCATGTTCTTTCCTCCTGTAATCTTTAAGGATAATTGAAGTCTAGGAAAAACCCGATAAGGTTTTCCATTTCGAACTTCTGAGGGTGTTGCCCCATGGAATTTCTTGAAGGCTGCGCTGAAGGAATCCGCAGATTCGTAGCCGTACTTCATTGCTATGTCAATGATTTTGTCAGAGCTTTCCCGCAAGTCTGTCACAGCTTCTGATAGCCTGCGATTGCGCAAGTATTCTGCTAATGTCATATCAGCCATGATGGAAAAGATTCTGCTAAAAAGAGGATAAGAATAGCCTGATAGCTGCTGAAATCTTTTCATATCCACTTCTCCAGTCAGCTGCTGCTCCAAATAATCCATGGTTTGATTGAATTGATGCATCATATTCTTTTTCACCTCATAAAAGATACTAAGGCCGTTAAAAACAAAGTGTGAATAGGAAAATTAACGCTGGTTCTTCTGATTCTAGGTAATTTTTTCTTTTTCGCATAGCTTTTAGGCCGTGTTCAATTCTATCTATATTCTAACAAATACAAGATACTTACACCCTAGAATCTTTGTACAAGATTTAAAGGTGTAAATTCTATAACTTATCTTTTAATTTCTCAACAAAGAGATAGGCTGCAGGGCAGGTCAAGGTATTCTTAATCGTCAAATGGTTGATTTGGTGGATCTTTTTACGATCTGTATGGGGGAATTCACGACAGGCCTTGGGACGAACGTCATAGATGGAGCAGAGATTGTCTCCTCCTAGAAAGGGGCAAGGCATGGATTTGAAAACTTTATCACCATCTTCATCCACCTGAAGGAATTCCGCTTCAAAAGCCGGTAATTTCATCTTAAAGTACTTGGCAATACGGGTAATATCTGCTTCTTTAAAGTCGGGCCCCAAAGTCTTGCAACAGTTAGCGCAGGCAGTGCAATCAATCTCAGAAAAAACTTCTTGGTGAATTTGCTGGGCTATCTTATCTAAGTTTTTAGGAGGTTTTTTCTTTAGATTGGCTAAGACTTTTCGGTGCTCTTTTTGCTTTTGCAAGGCTAGTTGGTGATAGTACTCAATATCAATTTCTTTAGACATAGTTTCTTTCTAATACAAGTGTTTTTGTCTATTATACCATAATCTCAGCCCCCTTTTTGCCCCCTGAACAGAAAAAAAGCCCTTCGGAAAAAATCCGAGGGGCTAAAAACGTTGTTAAATCAACGATTATTTTTTAAGGTTGTAGAATGATTTCAATCCACGGTATTCAGCTACTTCACCAAGTTGGTCTTCGATACGAAGCAATTGGTTGTATTTAGCAATACGGTCTGTACGTGAAAGTGAACCAGTCTTGATTTGTCCTGCGTTAGTTGCAACTGCGATGTCAGCGATTGTTGAATCTTCAGTTTCACCTGAACGGTGTGATACAACGGCAGTGTAACCAGCTTCTTTCGCCATTTCGATAGCGTCGAATGTTTCAGTAAGAGTACCGATTTGGTTAACTTTGATAAGGATTGAGTTAGCAGCACCTTCTGCAATACCTTTTTCAAGGTAAGAAGTGTTTGTTACGAAGAAGTCGTCACCAACCAATTGAACTTTACCACCAAGACGTTCAGTAAGAGCTTTCCAACCGTCCCAGTCGTTTTCGTCCATACCATCTTCGATAGTAATGATTGGGTATTTGTTTACCAATTCTTCAAGGTAGTCGATTTGTTCTGCAGCAGTACGTACAGCTGCTCCTTCACCTTCGAATTTAGTGTAGTCGTAAACTTTACGTTCTTTATCGTAGAATTCTGACGAAGCACAGTCAAATCCGATAAATACGTCTTTACCAGGAACATATCCAGCAGCCTCGATCGCAGCAAGGATAGTTTCAACACCGTCTTCAGTTCCTTCGAAACGAGGAGCGAATCCACCTTCGTCACCTACGGCAGTTTCCAAACCACGTGATTTAAGGATTTTCTTAAGTGCGTGGAAGATTTCAGCACCCCAACGAAGAGCTTCTTTGAATGATGGTGCACCAGCAGGTACGATCATGAATTCTTGGAAAGCGATTGGAGCGTCAGAGTGAGAACCACCGTTGATGATGTTCATCATTGGAGTTGGAAGAACTTTAGTGTTGAATCCACCAAGGTAGCTGTAAAGTGGGATTTCAAGGTAGTCAGCAGCAGCACGAGCTACAGCGATAGACACACCAAGAATTGCGTTTGCACCCAATTTACCTTTATTAGGAGTACCGTCAAGTGCGATCATAGCACGGTCGATAGCTTGTTGGTCACGTACATCGTAGCCGATGATAGCTTCAGCGATGATGTTGTTTACGTTGTCAACAGCTTTTTGTGTACCAAGACCACCGTAACGAGATTTGTCACCGTCGCGAAGTTCAACTGCTTCGTGTTCACCAGTAGAAGCTCCTGATGGAACCATACCACGTCCGAAAGCACCTGATTCAGTATAAACTTCTACCTCAAGTGTTGGGTTACCGCGTGAGTCTAGGACTTCGCGAGCGTAAACATCAGTAATAATTGACATTTTTTACTCTCCTTTGAGTTAAATTTTTTACACCTCTATGATACCTCAAATACACGCCTTTTTCAAGGAAAAACGTTATCTTTGTGCAAATTTTCCTTAACTTTATAAAGTAATCGCTTTCTTTTGTCTGTTTTCATGCGATTTTTGTGATATACTGTTTTTATGACAGATTTATCAAAACAACTACTAGAAAAAGCTCATGGTGGGCCGAAATTAAACCCAGATGAACAACGCCGCTATCTCGGAACTTTTGAGGAAAGAGTTCTTGGCTACGCTGATATCAGTACTGCCAATAGTCCTGAATTAGAACATGGATTTTTCTCTATTTTAGAAAGTTTTCAAGAAAAGGTAGAGGCACTTTTTGTGAAGATCTCTCCAAATATAGAGTTTGACAAACAGGTATTTTACTTAAAACAAGCAAAGGAAAGCAACTGCCAGGCGACTATTGTTTCAGATGATCATATCACCTCTCCTTTCGGCCTTGTCATTCACACGAACAAACCTGTTCAAGTAGATGAAAAAGACCTTAGACTTGCATTCTCGAATCTCTGGGAGGAGAAAAAGACAGAAACTCCTAAAAAATCAATCTGGAAAAAATGGTTAGGTTAATCCTTCCTCATATTTAATAAATGACCGATATTAGTAGCTGTGTGCTCCAAATAGAGACTTGCATTCTTCAAACTATTCTCTAAAGGTTCACTTTTCTCTAAAATGGAAAATGCTGCTTGTATATTTTCAAATGGTAGGGGAGGCAAATCGTCAGCAAGACTACCACAAATAGCAATAACTGGAACTCTGTTAGGGGTTCTTTTTGCTACACCGATAGGAGCTTTCCCAGCGAAGCTTTGACTATCCAGTCTGCCCTCTCCAACAATAACCAAGTCGGCATCTGAAACTTTCTTGTCAAAGTCTATCAAATCCAAGCAAGTATCAATTCCAGATACGATACAGGCCTCAGCAAAAGCACATAGCCCAGCAGCAATACCCCCACCTGCCCCTGCTCCTTTAAGAAATAGGGTAGAAGGCGATAATTTTTCATAGAACCGCTGCATAGCCAGATCTACTATCTCAAATAAAGCAGGATCCAAGCCCTTTTGCTTGCCAAATGTATAGGTTGCCCCTTGATGACCACATAGAGGGCTCACGACATCTGCTAAAATGCGGATTTTCACATCTTCAGGTATCCTATACAACTCGCTGTCTGAAACTAACTCGAATTCAAGCAAAGTCTGACCGCAAGCTGGCAATTCTTTTCCATTCTTATCATAAAAACGATAACCTAAACCAGCAGCAATGCCTATCCCACCGTCATTACTAGCCGTACCACCAACGCCGACATAGATATCTTTCATCCCTTGATCAATGAGATGGCGAATCAACTCTCCGATACCTCTGGTTTGGATGTGAAGAGGGTTTCGTTTCTCCTGCGGAATCTTTCCTAAACCAACCAAGTCAGCAACTTCAAAGAGTGCTATTTGACCTTTTTGAAAGTAACGCATTGCTTCATTTAGGCCAAAAGGTCCTGTCACCTGGAACCATTTTTCTTCTAGGTCAAGAGAATGGCGAATAGCATCTACAGTTCCTTCCCCGCCATCACCAACTGGACAGAGCAGACATTCTACATTCGATATTGACTGTTCGAAGCCTCTTTTTATAGCTTGAGCGACCTCTTCTGCCGTCAAACTCTCTTTAAAAGAATCGGGTGCAATTACAATTTTCATAGTTCCCTCTCATTCTAAGAAATCAATCAAAGGTAGAACTTCCAAAAAATCCCTCGTATCTACATGACAAGCTATCTCTGCTTTTACGACCTCCTTGGCACAAAAGGCTATACCGCGACCTGCTGACTTTAACATCAAGAGGTCATTGGCACCATCACCGATGGCAAACGTTCTTTCTTTGGGGAGTTTTAGTTCTTTTCTCCATTTCTCAAGAGTAGCTTGTTTTACTTGACCTGTCACAATTTCACCTACTAGTCGACCTATTAAAAAACCGTCTTTGACTTCCAACTGGTTGGCAGAGAAAAAGGAGATACCAAGGGATTTTGCTAATCTCTCAACTATTGGTGCAAATCCACCAGACACTAGACCGACTAGAATGCCCTTCTTTTGAAGTATGGAGATAAATTCTTGAGCATTCTTGGACAGATGGATGGATTTGAAGACAGTATCAAAGACCGAAACTGGAAGACCTTTTAACAAAGCCACTCTCGCTCGTAAGCTTGTTTCAAAATCCAGTTCACCTCGCATTGCCTGGCTTGTAATCTGCGATATTTCTTCTTCGCAACCTGCTTCTTTTCCTAAAAGATCAATCACTTCTTCTGCTATCAGGGTGCCGTCAACGTCCATGACACACAAGCCTTTTACTTGAGACATAAGCTTTCCTTTCTAAACAGCCCAAAAATCGTATGAAAGAATCATACGATTTTATCTATTAGTTGACTAAACTATGGTACAAGTCCAGGTAAGATTTGCAGGCTGTATCCCATGAGAAATCACATTCCATAGCTTGTTTTTGTAGATTTCTCCAAACTTCCGGCTGGTACTTATAAACATCCAAGGCTGTTTGGAAACTCCAGTTAAGCCAGTATGGTGTTAAATTATCAAAGCTAAATCCAGTTCCAGTTCCTTCTATCGGATTGAAGGATTGAACAGTGTCACGCAAGCCACCCACTTCATGAACCAGTGGTAGAGTTCCATAGCGCATCGCCATCATTTGAGACAAACCACATGGCTCAAAACGACTTGGCATGAGGAAGAGGTCACAAGCTGCGTAGATTTCTTGAGCAAGTTTGACATCAAAAGTGATATTTGCTGATAGCTTGTCTGGATAGACTTGCGCAAACCAGGAGAAGGAATGTTCAAAAGCAGGATCTCCTGTTCCTAAAAGGACTATTTGAACGTCCTCCTGTAAGAAACGATGCAAGCTTTCTACCACAACATCAAAACCTTTTTGGCGTGTCAATCGAGAGACAATCCCAACTAGAGGAACATCTGCTCGCACTGGTAACCCAACTCTCTCTTGCAATTTTGCTTTGTTTTGAGCTTTTCCAGACAAATCTTCCTTATCAAAATGATAGTCTAAAAGTGGGTCTGTTTGAGGATTATAAAGATCTGCGTCAATACCATTGACAATACCTGAAACCTTACCTGACTCCATGCGAAGAATCTGGTCCAAACCGCAACCAAACTGACTGGTCATAATTTCGTGCGCATAGCTAGGGGAAACGGTTGAGACACGATCCGCGTAGAGAATACCTGCTTTCATCCAGTTGAGACAATCATTCCAGCGAAGGGTCCCATCAGCATAGCGTTCAAACCCAACACCGAACAAATCCCATAACATCCCTTCAGAAAACTGACCTTGAAATTCCAAATTATGAATGGTTAAAACGGTTCTGATTCCTTGATAAGCCTGAATCCAATGGTACTTTTCTTTTAACAAAAAGGGAATCATGGCTGTGTGGTAATCATGAACATGGAGAAGGTCAGGGATAAAGCCGATGCGTTCCATGGCTTCAAGAGCAGCCAGTTGGAAAAAAGCAAAGCGTTCACCATCGTCAAAATCACCGTAGACATGACCACGGAAGAAATAATACTGATTATCAATGAAGTAGAAGGTTACACCATTCAAAACCGTTTTCTTAACACCACAGTACTGTCTACGCCATCCTACACTAACTTCAAAGTGGAGAACATCCTCTATCTGGTCTCCGAACTTAGCTTCTACCATATCATAATAAGGCAAGAAAACTGCAACTTCGTGCCCCGCTTTTACAAGTGATTTGGGAAGTGCGCCAATAACATCGCCCAAACCACCTGTTTTTGAAAAGGGTGCTCCTTCTGCCGCTACAAATAAAATTTTCATGAATAAATGTCCTCTGTTACTGTTTCACCCTTCTTAACTACAACTGGATGTTCTGCTGTGCCTCGAATGACAACACCGTCCGCAACTTCAACTCCTTTGTCTAGGATGGCATATTCAACTTGGGCACCTTGACCAATCACAACTCGAGGGAATAGAATGCTGTCCTTCACCACACTATCTTTGTGAACATAAATGTTACGAGATAGGACTGACTGAACTACTTCACCCTCAATGATACTACCAGAAGCAAACTGAGAACTTCTTACTTTTGAAGTATTCGCATAGTAGGTTGGTTCTTCATTCTTAACTTTTGTATAAATCTTTTGATTTGGTGAGAAAAGAGAGTAGAATTTTTTAGATTCAAGCATATCGATGTTTGCTTGATAATAGGACTGAACAGAATGAATGTTCGCTAAGTAGCCTGTGTATTCGTAAGCAAAAGCTCCTTCTTTTGCAGCTAAATCACGAAGAACATAGCGTAACTTTTCAGGATATTCTTTCTGAGCTTCTTCTTCAAGTCGTTCAATCAACCAAGGAGTATCCACAACAAAGATATCTGTAGACATGTTGAAGAGTTCATCCGTAGATTTGTTATCAAAGAGTTTGTGCGAACGAACATGGTCAGTTTCATCAATTTCTAAGATAGCATTCACATCTGAAATGTCTTTCTTCGGAAGTTTCTTATATACAACTGTGATCGGACCATTTGTTGTATTGTGTAGGTGGAAGACTTGATTCAAGTCAATATTCACCAGCACATCGCAGTTAATCGAAACGGTTTGGTTTGAACCTGAACGTCTCAAGTAGGTGAGAAGCTGTTGGTAATACTCTTTTCCAACTGTACTGCTTTCAACACGAGTATTGTAAATTCCTAGATAGTAGTGACTTAGAAGGGTTGACAAGCCCCACTCACGACCTGAACGGATATGGTCGAAAACTGAGCTGATATTATCTTGTTGGAAAATACCAAAGATACTACGAACACCTGCATTTGCAAGACTGGAAAGGGGGAAGTCAATCAAACGGTATTTCCCACCGAAAGGCAAGCTAGCCACCGGACGGTGTTCTGTTAACGTTGACATATCATGAAAACCAACTGTGTTTCCTAAAATGGCTGAATATTTATCAATCTTCATCTGTTGCTACCCCCACTACTTCATTGTATCCTACTACTTGTACTTCGTCCGTTCCGTCAATCTCTACGCCGTCAGCAATAATGGCACCCTCACCAATGATAGCACGAGTAATCTTTGCGCCATGGCCAATAATAGCTCCGCTCATGATGACAGAATCAACGACCTCAGCGCCTTCACGTACTTGTGCTTCTGTTGAAAGAATCGAACGTTTTACAGTTCCATCTACAAAACAGCCATCCACGACCAATGAATCTTCAACGTGTGCATGCGCACCAAAGTAGTTTGGTGGTGAAATCAAGTTTCTAGAGTAAATTTTCCACTGACGATTGCGGCTATCCAAGGCATTTTCTGGTGAAATGTACTCCATATTGGCTTCCCAAAGTGACTCAATCGTACCAACATCTTTCCAGTAGCCATTAAATTCATAAGCATAGACACTTTCACCAGACTCGAGATAGTTAGGGATAACGTTCTTCCCAAAGTCTGACATATCCACATTGCTCTTTTCAGCAGCAACAAGCATATTGCGAAGTCGTTTCCAGTCAAAAATATAAATCCCCATCGAAGCCTTTGTAGACTTAGGTTGCGCAGGTTTTTCTTCGAATTCAACGATACGGTTATTGGCATCTGTATTCATGATACCGAAACGGCTAGCTTCTTTGAGAGGTACGTCTAGGACAGCTACTGTCAAACTGGCATTGTTATCCTTATGGGACTGAAGCATATCATCGTAGTCCATCTTGTAGATGTGGTCACCAGAAAGAATCAAAACATACTCAGGATTAACACTGTCGATGTAGTCAATGTTTTGGTAGATAGCGTGACTAGTCCCTTCAAACCAACGGTTTCCTTCGCTGGCTGAATAAGGTTGTAAAATAGAGACACCTGAATTGATACCATCCAATCCCCAGCTAGAACCATTTCCGATATGGTTATTCAAAGCAAGAGGTTGGTATTGCGTAATCACACCAACATTATGGATTCCAGAGTTTGCACAGTTGGAAAGAGCAAAGTCAATGATACGGTAGCGCCCACCGAATTGCACTGCCGGTTTGGCAATGCTTTGAGTGAGTTTTCCGAGACGTGTTCCTTGCCCACCCGCAAGGATCAAAGCTAGCATTTCATTCTTCATTTTCTACTCCTTTATAAAGACATGTGAACGTTAAAATCGAAAGAAGGTCGGAAGTCAAACTTTTTATAAAAATAATAGGAAATCCATTTCTCTTGTGTTTCAAGTCCAATACAAGTACATCCGTTTTTAAAATCTAAAAAATATCATCAACAGCCCATTATTCTTTTTTCTTAGCTGGTTTCAAACGACGCTTGATCTTCCAGATGCTTGCTCCCATGGCAGGTAAGGTAAAGGTCAAGGTCTGCTCATAATCCTTCCATAAGCCTTCTTGAGTCTGAACTGTTTGATTGTGCTCTTTCCACACACCTCCCCATTCTTCTAGTTCTGTATTCCAAACTTCTTCGTAAATACCTGCAACAGGTAAACCAATCGTAAAGTCCTTACGTTCAACTGGTGCCATATTAAAGACACAGACTAACATTTCGTCCTTCTTGCCCTTACGAATAAAGGAAAGGACACTCTGATCTCTATTATCAGCATCGATAATCTCGATACCATCATAACTAGTATCAATTTCCCAAAGACAACGATGCTCTTTATAGAATTGATTGAGTTGAGAAGTAAAATGCTTCATCTTGGCATTCATCGGATCTTCTAGATTAGACCATTCTAACTGCTCTTCAGACTTCCACTCGAGGAATTGCCCGTACTCACTACCCATGAACAAGAGTTTCTTGCCTGGATGACAAATTTGATAGGTGTAGAGGTTGCGCAGACCAGCGAACTGATTGTAGCGATCTCCCCACATCTTATGCATCATACTCTTCTTACCATGAACTACTTCATCATGTGAGAAAGGCAGGAGATAGTTTTCATTGAAAACATACATAAAGCTGAAAGTCACAAGATTAAAGTCATACTTGCGATAAATCGGATCTTCCTCGTAGAAACGGAGAATGTCATTCATCCAGCCCATATTCCATTTATAGTCAAACCCAAGGCCGCCCATTTCTTTCATGCCAGTAATCTTTGTTGCTGATGAACTTTCTTCTGCAATCATCATGATATCTGGATGAGCAAGCTTGATAACGGTGTTCAAACGTTGAAGGAAATAATAACCCTCGTAGTTAAGGTTTCCACCGTCTTTGTTTGGAGTCCAAGGAGCATTATCATAATCTAGATACAGCATATTGCTCACTGCATCGACCCGAATACCATCTAAGTGGTAAAAATCAATCCAAAATTTAATACTTGAGATCAGGAAAGACTGGACCTCATTTTTCCCGAGGTCAAAATTCAGTGCACCCCAACCGTAGTTATGAGCCTTGTTATGATCTTGGTATTCAAAAGTTGGTGTACCGTCATAATATGCCAAGGCATCATCATTAATGGTGAAATGACCTGGAACCCAGTCTACGATAACACCAATGTTATTTATATGACACTCTTCAACGAAATCTTGGAATTCCTCAGGTGTACCATAGGAATGTTCAAAAGCAAAGTAACCCATAAGTTGATAGCCCCAGCTCAATCCAAGTGGGTGAGCCATTAAAGGCATGAACTCAATATGTGTATAGTTCATCTCAACTAAGTATGGAATCAACTCGTCTTTCAGTTGCGAAAAAGTATAGGGACTACCATCTGGATTTCTCTTCCAAGATCCTGCATGGGCTTCATATATATTAACTGGTCTCTCGAAAAATCCCAGACGTTTGCGACGTGCTAGCCAAAGGCCATCTTTCCATTTCTTTTCACGGATATTGGTCAAAACAGCTCCTGTACCCGGTCTAGCTTCAAAATAAACTGCCAACGGATCGATCTTCATAATCTGGTGACCATTTGCACGCGTGATATGATATTTATAAATCTGACCTTCCTGGGCTTGACTTGTAAAGACTTCCCAAACACCTGCTTCATTACGAACCATGGGAATCTGATTCTCAACCCAATCGGTAAAATCACCAACTAGATGAACTGCTTGTGCATTTGGGGCCCAAACCCTAAATGTATAGCCTATTTCTCCGTTTTTCTCCTCTCTATGCGCTCCTAAATAATGCTGGAGGTGAAAGTTCTCACCTGTAGTAAAGGTTCTTAATGCTTCTTGATTATTCATTCAATCCCCTTTCTTTTGTAAGCGTTTTCTATAATTCTATTATACACTCTTTTAAGATAACTTTCAAGTAATTTACGAAGGAAATCATATTTTTTTATGAAAGCCTTCAAAAAATTACCTAGCATTTTAAAAAAGATATCCAGAAAATAGAACACGAAACAATTTCCATATATTTTTTTATTATAATACCAGAATATTCGTTTTTTATCAATTTTTTACTGTATTATTTTGAAAAAAATAAAATCAGGAAGTCGTTTTCCTGATTTTATAAATTATTTCACATCAAAAACAATGGATTTAACATTTGTCATCGCTTCAATACTATATTTAATTCCTTGCACTCCTGCACCAGAACCTTTTACACCCAGGAATGGGAAATTATCTGGTCCACGTTGTGTTTTATTATTAATATGAACGGTACCCACTTCAAGTTTTTCAGCAATTTCAAATGCCTTCTTAAAGTCATTTGTAAAGACTGAAGATTGAAGACCGAATTCTGATTCATTAGCAATTTCTAGCGCTTCGTTGGCATCTGCAACTCGAATAATCGGGAGAACTGGTCCAAATGGTTCTTCCCAGGCTAATTTCATATCTCTTGTGACATAATCAAAAAGTCCTGGCCAAATGAGATTGTTCTCACGTTTGATTGGGCTGAGCGCTTTGGCTCCTTTTTCCTGAGCATCTTCAATCAATCCCCAGATGAAATCAGCTGAAGCATTATCAATAACTGGCGTGATATCTGCATTGTCAAATGGATCACCGACTGTTAGCTTAGTAACTTCAGCTTGGAGCAATTCAGCCAATCTGTCTGCTACGCTTTCCACAACCAAAACACGTTTGATAGCGGTACAACGCTGACCAGAGTAGCTAAAAGCACCACCTACGATCTGCTTAGCTGCATTTTCTAAATCTGCGTCTTCTAAGACAATTGCTGCATCTTTCCCACCAAGCTCAAGCATAATCGGGCGCATACCAGCTAAACGACCGATACGCTCACCAATCGGTGTTGAACCTGTAAAGTTAATGAAATTTACTTCCTTGTGTTCGATGATGTAGTCTCCGATTTCAGAACCACGTCCAGTGATGGTGTTAAAGACACCTGCTGGGATTCCTGCTTCGTCAAATGCTTTAGCCAGCAAGAGACCAGAAATAGATCCTTGTGTTGGTGGTTTAAACATAACGACATTTCCGGCAATCAATGCCGGAGCAATCTTAGATCCAGAAAGGTTGACTGGGTAGTTAAATGGCGCAATAGCTAACACAACTCCAACTGGCTCACGACGGACAACGGCTAGTTTGTTTTTACTTGCAGCTTCAAAACCGCCACCTTCCATTGCTTGTCCAGTGATACGGAGACCTTCCTCAGCAGCAAAACGAATCAATTCTGCTGTACGTACTACTTCTCCAATGGCTGCTTTAATTCCTTTTGCAACCTCTTTGGCAAGAATGGTACCAATTTTTTCTTTATCTCGTTCCAAAATGTCTGCTGTCTTATGCAAATAAGCTGCACGCTCAACTGGTGCTAAATCACGCCATGCTGGGAGAGCTGCACGCGCTGCTTTCATAGCCTCATCTACTTCAGCCTGACTCATAGCTGGTACTGTACCTAGCTTTTCTTGATTGATGGGAGAATAGATGGCAATTTCATTCTCTGATGATTTCCATTTTCCATTCACTAAATTCTGATAATGTGTCAAATTCTCTTCCTCCTGAAAATGATTAAAACTTATTTTATCAAATTTTCAGAAAATTACAACCCCTTTTTGGAAAATATTGATATTTTTTTCACAAACTTGATTCTTCAAATTATTTGAAATTTATTCCTATTAGATATTGGTTTTTCAATAAAAATCAAAAAAGGTCTAGAGTTAACTAAACCTTTTTGTGGCATTTACTATGAAAGTACCTTCAAGACTGCAACGCTGATATCATCAATCACATTAGACTCTTGAGAACGACTATTGGACACAAGCATTTCTAGATTCCCTGCATTTTCAAAGTAGAAGGAAGTTCCCTTGGCATTGAATACCACCAATAAGTGCTCTGCTCCACCGTGAATTTCGTAAACAATCCATCCACTATTTTCAGCAGCCGTATGGACGAAGACATGACGATAAACTTCTTCGTATGTAGGATAAGAGAAAGCACGCCTTTGTGTTTTTAGGCGAATAATCTGGCGAATAAAGTCAATGCTCTCTTGTCTCTCATTGATTAAATCCCAATTGACCTGGTTGACACTATCTGGAGCATTGTAACTATTCATGGCCCGTTCTCTATCTGCCGGAGTCAGCTCGCCATTTTCTCCTGTAGCAAGGAGTTTGGTGCGACCAAATTCTTGCCCCAGCTCTATAAAGGACATCCCTTGCATAAGAATGCTCATCGCTGTTGCTGTCTCGACCTGACGCATAATCTTATCTGAACTGTGATCTGGATGAAGGGTTACCAACAAATCATGCAAGTTGTAATTATCATGGGCTTCCACGTAGTTAAGAACTTGGTTTGGACTAAGATATGACCCCAACTCTCGGCTACCAAGAATAGCTTTGGCTACAATCGGTTCTGTAGCAGCACCACTAACAAATCCTGCCTTGATTGAGCCGTAAACTTCTCCTCCTTTGATGGCATCACGCTGATCATCATTGAAGAATCCAATATTTGGCATCTGGTAGGCATTGTCCTTCTTGGCCTTGTCATAAGGTGCAAGACCTGTTCCCATATCCCAGCCTTCTCCATAGGTGATAATACGAGGATCAACTTCATCAAGTGCCCAGCGAATCGCCTGCATGGTTTTGACATCGTGAATTCCCATCAAGTCGAAACGGAAACCGTCAATATTGTATTCTTTCACCCAATAAAGGAGTGAGTCAATCATATACTTGCGGTACATTTCGTGTTCGCTTGCGGTTTCATTTCCTACACCTGTACCGTTTTGGAAGGTTCCATCTGGATTCATACGATAGTAATAATCAGGAACAGTTGTTTGGAAAGGCGCATCTACCGTTGAGAAAGTATGGTTGTAAACGACATCCATAATAACACCGATTCCCGCATCATGATATGCCTGAATCATGGTCTTGAGGTCTCGAATAACCTGTCCAGGATCATCTAGATTGCTAGAGAAACTTGGTTCTGGCGCATTGTAGTTTTGAGGGTCATAACCCCAGTTATAGGTTACATTCCCGTCCTCGTCGTATTCCTTATGGCGATCAAAGATTGGTTGGAGCTGAACATAATTACAGCCGAGTTCTTTGATATAATCAAAGGCTGTTGCTTGACCATACTGGTTAACCGTTCCAGTCTGGGAAGCCCCAAGGAAGGTCCCTCGAAGGTTTTCTGGAACTCCAGATGTCGGTGATTTTGTAAAATCACGAATGTGCATCTCACAGATAACGGCTTTACATGGATTTTCCAAACGCCAAGGGGCGTCTGTCCCATGTTTGACTTTAAATCCTTCTACCTGTCTATCTTGCTGAGAGAGGATGACAGAACGTTTCCCGTCAGGACTTGTAGCGATAGTGTATGGGTCTCGTGTCAAAGTCTGGTGGTGCGGAAATTCAATCTGATACTGATAAGCTTTACCTGCAAGATTTTCATCCAGGTCTACACTCCAAACACCAATGGTATTGTACTTATGACTATATGAATAGCTATTCCCACGCTCTAGATTATAGGTTTTCCAAATCGGAGCATCGTTGCTGGTATTTTCATAGACAACCACCTGTACAGCTGTAGCTGTAGGAGCCCAGAGTTTAAAGCTTGTCTGGTAGTCAGAGATACTATACCCCAACTCTCCTTGGTATCCCCAATGGTGATCAAAACTTTCACTGTGAAAGGCTTTATCAAAAGCAAACGGGTTTCGATCTTTATAGCAAGAACTTGCAATGGCTGGATTTTCAGAATAATAAACCGTCTCATCACCATCCAAAATCCAAACCTCAGTCAACAGTGGATAATAGTTAAACCGTAGGAGATAATCTTTTGTCTTTCCATCTATTTCGACAGAAAAGGTCAGAGTATCGAGCCTTTCTGCACTTGTAACTGTGAAAGAGAACTTTGCTCCAAAAAAGTCATTCTCATAATACAATTTTTCAACATTGTCCGCCTGTTTTCTACTATATGAACAGGTCGCATAATCCCCATTTTTTCGATGAAAATGGATGACTACTGGGTATCTATACATTTCTTTTCCTAATTTCTAATTTCAATTTAATTTTTTTATGTGTTGCTGATAGATTCAGCGATTTAATCTCTGACTGACAATAGACTCAATCTATGTAAAAACACTTCAGGAGAGGTAGTTTCTAACTATCTAAGACCTAGCTGTCTGCTATTCTTTACAAACTTTCCAACCAAGCTTCATCTCGAACTTCGATACCAAGTTCTTGCGCTTTTTGGAGCTTGCTTCCTGCATCCGTTCCTGCTACGACTAGATCTGTTTTCTTGGATACACTGCCTGTTACCTTAGCTCCCAGACTTTCGAGTTTGCTTTTTGCTTCTGAGCGCGTGAGACGTTCCAATTTTCCTGTCAGAACTACTGTCAAACCTGACAAGGCTGCATCTGCTACTACAGTCTGACCTTTGTAGGCCAGATTGACCTCTGCTTCTTTCAGCTCATCTAAGAGAAATTTTGATCCTTCGGTAGCAAAATAGGTCTGAAGGCTTTGGGCGATTACGCTACCCAGACTTTCAATACTTGCCACTTCCTCTGGATCTGCCTGAGCCAGATTTTCAATCGTATGGAAATGTTGGAGCAAGAGCTGACTAGCCTTACTTCCGACATGGCGAATTCCCAAGCCAAATAAAAGCTTCTCAGCTGAGTTTTCCTTAGATGCTTGAATAGCCTGATACAGTTTTGACGCAGACTTTTCCTTGACACCTTCTAAAAGAAGGAAATCTTCTTCTTTCAAACGGTAAATATCCGCTACATCCTTGACTAGATTAGCAGCAAAGAGCTTTTCAACGATGGAAGGACCAAGCCCTGTAATATTCATGGCATCTCGAGAGGCAAAGTGAATCAAACCTTCCATGATTTGGGCAGGACAGCGAGGATTGATACAACGTAGAGCAACCTCATCTTCAAAATGAAGTAACTGACTGTCACAGCTCGGACAGTTAGTCGGAATATCTATTTTTTCTTCAGAAACACGCTTGGACTCTACCACTCGTAAGACGGCAGGGATGATGTCCCCAGCCTTATAGACGATAACCGTATCGTCTTTGCGAATATCTTTTTCAGCAATATAATCTACGTTGTGTAGGGTCGCACGGCTAACAGTCGTACCAGCAAGCTGAACAGGTGTCAGATTGGCAGTTGGCGTGACAACCCCAGTACGGCCTACTGTCCAGTCAACTGAGAGTAGTTTGGCTTCTTTTTCCTCAGCAGGGAACTTGTAGGCCACTGCCCACTTAGGCGCTTTAACTGTAAAACCGAGTTCTTCTTGACCTGCTAGGTCATTGACCTTAATAACCACTCCATCAATATCGTAAGGTAGATGTTCCCGTTCTTGTCCTACTTCTTGGATAAAATCCCATATCTCATCTATACTTTTAGCCAAGATTCGCTTTGGATTAACCACAAAACCAAGCTGTTCAAGATGCTCCAAGACCTTTTCTTGGCTATCACGAGTAGAAGGACTAGCTTCTTGATAGAGAAAAGTCGCAAGATTGCGCTTGGCCACTACTGCTGTATCCAGCTGACGCAAAGTTCCAGCCGCCGCGTTACGAGGATTAGCAAATTCAGGCTCTCCATTTTCTTGGCGAGCTTGGTTGACCAGATCAAAGGAAGCGCGTGGCATGTAACACTCTCCACGAACTGTGATATCTAGTTTTTCAGACAAGGTCAAAGGAATATCCTTAACGCGTTTGAGATTTTCAGTGATATTCTCACCAATAGAACCATCTCCACGTGTCGCCCCAGCGACCAAAATCCCCTTTTCATAAGTAAGAGAGATAGACAAACCATCGATTTTCAACTCACAGATATAAGTGGGATGGGGTAATTCTTTGCGAACACGCGCATCAAAAGCTTCTAACTCTTCACGTGAAAAAGCATCCTGCAAACTATAAAGAGGATACTGATGACTGTATTTTTCAAAACCATCTAAAACCTTACCACCAACACGATGGGTTGGACTGTCTGCTAAAACTTGATCTGGATAGGCAGCTTCCAACTCGACCAACTCTCGGTAGAGGCGATCGTACTCGCTATCTGAAACCGAAGGATTGTCACTCGTATAGTACTCGCTCGCATAGCGGTTGAGTAAGGCAACTAACTCATTCATTCTTTTATTCATAAAACCATTTTACCACAAACCAAGCCCTCCTCACAATGGAGAAGGGCTGAAAAAATAGTTAATAGTGAAATATTTTTTAAGGCAAGGAGATTTATACCTTTTTTTTAAAACGATTTCGAACATAAATGAGAGATATACAGGACAAGAAGACAACTCCACTTCCGATTATCAAGAAAGAAGAAAGATGTACACTTGGCAACACTGTCATAAGGCCTTTTGCAATTGGCATAAAGAGAATAGCTAAAGTAAAAATAGTACTCAATACTCTGCCCAAATATTCACTTTCAACCTTAGTTTGAACCTGAGTAAAAAATGAATATTAAACATTGTCATAAATAGTTCACAAACTAAATTTCCAGAAAAGGAAAGAAAAGTTGGCAGTGGTAACCCCATCATAAAAACTCCAGTACCAGTCAAAGCTAGTAAAATCAAAAGGCTATGAACACTTGCTTTTATCTTACTAGCAAGAAGAGCTCCGATAATCGAACCAATAGCGCCCATAGTCAAAATAGTTGCATAAGCTCCTTCAACCCCGTATAGTCGATTTGAAAAAGGGAGGAGAAATTCAAAGGCTGCAAAAAAGAAATTAACACTGGAAGCTACTACCAAAAGGAAAAAAATCTCTTTCTGGCGCCAAATATAGCGAATCCCTTCCTTCATATCAGCAAAAATATTTTTCCAGCTGAAAGTCTTTTTCTCTTGTAACTGAGTCTCTTTTTTAGGAAGGAAAGCTACTAAGGTAAATGCGATGAAAAAACTAATGGCATCTAAAACAAGCGTCATATGGAGACTGGCAAATTGTAGAACGAGGAAAGAAAGTACAGGGGAGCTAACACCTACAACCTGCAAAACGAGCTCTAAGCGAGCATTATAGGTCACAATCTCGTCTTTCTCTACAACCTCAGTTATAATGGCTTTATTGGCTGTACGAGAAAATGCAAAGGCAACCGCCTGAACAATATTGGCAAAAATCAAGGCAGCAATCATCAAGCTATCATTTCTGATGAAAGAAATAGCTAAACAGAGAATACCACAAACCAAGTCTGTCGTCATCAAAATTTTGCGACGCGAAAAGCGATCTGAAATCACTCCGCCAAAGGGATTGACCAGAATCGATGTGACGAGTTCAGAAATCTGATAAATCCCAAGAACAGTCTGTCCTATCGTCCCCATTGATGCCAACCAAACACTGTTTCCATAATCATAGAGCATATTTCCTATCTTATTAATAGCACCACGACTAATCAACTGGATTGCATGTCGATTCATATAAAAAGCTCCTCTCAAATTTTGAAACTATTGTATCAAAACTGAAAGGAGTCTCTTTATTTTTCCCTTATTTGGGAAATTTAAGCATTTACAAATTTTTCATAATGTTCCTGATAGTAAGCCACTTGCTCTGGAAGTCCAAGCACAGCAAAAATATGCATGGCTTCCTGCATCTGACTACAACCTTCTGCTTTCAAGTCTCTCTGGTAGAGGGCGAAACCCTTGAGATAATGGAAGATATTGCGCTCATAAAGCTTGATACCATTTCCAATCAACTTCTCCACATAGCCCTCAAAATAGTCCGCATCCGTAAAGGAACGGTTTTCCAAACAATGCTGGTAACAGTTAAGAGCTAAAATCAAAACAAGTTTTCGATGGCGACCAATTTCTTTATAGTATTCTTCTCGCTCCATGACTTCTCTGCCAATCCGAGCCACATAGTCCACATTGTAGAAAGTATAGAGATTCCCGAAAAGAATCAACTCATACATGGTCCATTCTTCTGTTTGGAAAAGATAATCCGCCACCTTATCCAGATCACTCTGTTCCATACTGTAACTAGTATCTCTTTGACAAATCAGGCCTTGTAGCAGAATCCAATTCAGCTCAAAATAGAGGGGATTGGTCGAACTCTTTGCTTTCTCAAGCTGTTCCTTTTGAAGCTTTTGAAAACCTGCAATATCATTTGAGTAGTAAAGCGGAATAATCTGTGCCATCAAGGCAACATGTTCATGATTTTGAAAATCCCTAGCCTTGTCCATGAAATTTTCAATGGTCACATGAATATTATCCAAAATCTCAAAGAAACGGGAAACTGCTAGATCAGACTCCCCAAGCTCGAAGCGAGATAACTGAGAGGTTGAACATGATTCACCTGCCGCCTCTTTTAAGGAGTACTTCCCACTTGTTCGAAATTCACGAAATACCTTTCCAAGATGTTCCATTTCTTACACCTGCTCCGATAATTCTTCCCACTCAAGCATAGCCTCTTCTTGACGATGGCTCATTTTGTCCAGTTCAGCCTGCAATTCCATGAGCTTTTCAGCATCGTTGGTTTTTAGCATTTGTTCAGAAATGGCTTGGCTTTGAGTTTCTAGCTCTTCAATTTCAGCCTCTAAACTCTCTATTTGGCGCATGAGCTTACGGGCTTCTTTCTGACTTTCTTTCTGGGCCTGATAATCATTAACTGGACTTTCTTCTTTTTCTTGATTACTAGTTGAAGCTTCTTCTGTCTGAATCGCTTCTACTTCTGCTTTCTTATCAACATAGTAGTCGTAATCTCCAAGGTAGAGGGTTGAGCCATTCCCAGACAATTCCAAAACATGAGTTGCCACACGATTGATAAAGTAACGGTCGTGGCTGACAAAGAGCAAAGTCCCATCAAAATCAATCAAGGCATTTTCCAAGACTTCCTTACTATCAATATCCAAGTGGTTAGTCGGCTCATCCAAAATCAAGAAATTGTTGTTTTCCATTGAAAGTTTGGCAAGCAGTAAACGAGCTTTCTCGCCACCTGACAGCATGCCAACTGATTTCTTAACATCATCTCCTGAGAAAAGGAAGGCTCCAAGTCGATTACGGATTTCAACCTCTGGTGTTAGTTTAAAATCATTCCAAAGTTCATCTAGGACACTATTGCTTGGTGTTAGCTTGCTTTGAGTCTGGTCATAGTAACCAACCTCAACATTGGCACCAAAACGCTTCTCTCCCTTGATAAAAGGGATCTGGTCCACAATAGACTTGATAAAGGTTGATTTCCCGATGCCGTTTGGTCCGACAATCGCAACAGCATTCATCTTACGAAGGTCTAGGTTGATAGGCTCTGAAAATATTTCCCCATCATAGCCAATAGCCGCATTTTCAACGGTTAAAACGACATTTCCAGACGTTTTTTCCGACTGGAAGGTCATGTTGGCTGATTTCTTGCCAGCTTCAGGCTTGTCCAAACGCTCCATTTTTTCTAGTTGTTTACGGCGAGATTGGGCACGTTTGGTCGTTGAAGCTCGGACTAGATTGCGATTGACAAAGTCTTCTAGAGCCGCGATTTCCTTCTGTTGCTTTTCATAGTTTTTTGCCTCAGTAGCTAGCTTTTGCTCCTTTAACTCAACAAAGCGAGAGTAATTACCTACATAACGATCTAAGGAATGCTTAGTCAAATCGAGTGTAACCGTCGCAACCTTGTCCAAAAAGTAACGGTCGTGACTGACAATAATGAGGGCACTGCTATAGTTCACCAAGTAATTCTCTAGCCAGGCAATGGTTTCAATATCCAAGTGGTTGGTTGGCTCGTCCAAGACCAAGAGATTGGGCTTTTCAAGGAGCATTTTAGCCAGTGCAAGACGAGTATTTTGACCACCTGAAAGCTCAGCAATTTTCATCTGCCACATAGACTCGTCAAACTTGAAACCATTCAAGATAGCGCGGATATCAGCTTCGTAGGTAAAGCCACCAGCCTGGCGGAAATTCTCTGATAAACGATCATAATCCGCCATCAGTTTATCTAAATCTTCACCAGACTTTTCACCCATCTCCAACTCCATCTGACGCAGTTGTGTCTCTGTCCGACGCAAGTCATCAAAGACGTAAAGCATTTCATCGTAGATGGTATTGTCAGACTCAAAACGGCTATCTTGGGCTAGGTAAGACAGAGAGATATCTTTTTTCTTATAAATTTCTCCACTAGTTGGCTCCTCTTCTCCAACCAAAATCTTTAAAAGAGTAGACTTACCTGCACCATTTTTCCCAACAAGAGCAATTCGGTCTCGTTCATCTACCTGCAGATTAATATTATCAAAAAGAACCTCACCAGCAAAAGATCGTTCAATTTTATTAGCTTGTAAAATAATCATATCTCTATTTTACTATCTTTTTCTCTTTTGCACAATTGCAACGAAAAAAGTTCGAGTCATAAACTCGAACCTTTCATCTTAGTATCCAATGCCTCCACGGAATGTGCGAGCCATATCTTTCAATTCATAGTTTTTAGAAGAGGTATCGATGGTCCATTTTCCATCTTTCTTAGTCATTTTAATTTCATAACCCTCTTTCTTCATGTTATCACTAGTGTCTAGAGGAGTTGAATCAAATTGACTTGGTGCATTTTCTAAAATGTATTTTTCACCAGCTTTCATAGCTTCAGAGTAGTTGCTATATTTACCTTTGTTTTCTTCGTAGAATTTACGGCTCAATTCATAAACATTCAAGTTATCCAAGTCGATTGTTTCTGGTCTAACATAAACAACAGCATAGTCTGGCAAGTATGTCTTCACCTTGTAATCAACTTTTGCTCTCTTAGCATTTGCTTTGATGTAAGCATCTGCGAATGTTCTAAGTTCTGAATCAGACGGTTTGTAGTTATAGAAGCCTTTTCCGAACGATTCTGTAAATTTCTTGATAAACTCTTCTTTATCAGCTTTCGCATCGTTTGTGAATTCAGCACTATTATCAGAAGATTTTTTATCATCAGCAAGCGCAACAACTTGAGACTTATTATCAGTAGCACTTAGGTTCGTTCCACCACCAGAACTTTCCCCATTAAGGTAAACAGCATCGACATATTTTTTCATTACATCTTTCGCTTCATCAATATGATCTTCGTACTGACTTGGATCCACCTTGATTGCTACATCGTTATTCTTTTTAGAATTCTCTTTGATGTCATCGTAAAAGCTAGGCGCGAAGTGGAGTTCATACTTAGCATTCTTGTCGACTTCATACACTACATAACCAGCAACACTCTTTCCTTTAGAAAGACTGTCACCATATGACATAAATTTCGTTTTACTGTCGCTTTCGTAGATTTGAATTGGTTGTAATTTTTCATCTTTTTCATTATAAAGCGTAATATCTTGACTAGTAAAACTAAACTGTTTATCACGATTGTTCTTGATTTCGACTTGAAGTGCAAGGTAGCTTGAAGATGAATCTTCGTCTTTAGGCAATACAAACATACCGTCTTTTACAGAAACTTCAAAGTTTGAGTTCGATGCAGTACCATTGTCGCTTGCTTTTTTTTGAGCTCCACAGGCAACCAGTGCTAAAGCTGATAAAAGCAAAGCAGAATGCTTAAGAATTTTTTTCATAATGGATTCTCCTTTAATGATTTACTATATTTTACCATACGCACTATAAAATTCAAAACAGAAATCAGAATTTTTCAAAATATCTTAAATTTATAGAGTTTTAACTTAAATTTTTCTATCTGTTCATTTGATACATTAAAGGATTCTTTATAAAAAGAATAGAATATAACAATATTGACGATTTATTTTTTTTTAAATCCCACAAAAATACTATAACTTTTAATATTTTAAAAAATAGGATAATTGGTTTTCATCCCTAACTTAGTATAAGTAAGCATGGTAACCACCATTTTCCCGCTAAAGTGCATAAGTAAATTTCCTACATTTTAAGTTATGCTAACGTTTTACTAAAATGTCAAATCGTGATATAATGAAAGCGATTAAAGCAAATAAACAAAGGAGACACTCTATGACTTACCAAGAAAATTATCAAAAATGGCTCGATTTTGCTGACCTTCCAGACTACCTTCGTCAAGATTTGGAAAATATGGACGAAAAAACTAAGGAAGATGCCTTTTATACCAATCTTGAATTTGGTACTGCTGGTATGCGTGGTTTGATCGGTGCTGGTACAAACCGCATCAACATCTACGTTGTTCGTCAAGCTACCGAAGGTTTGGCTCGTTTGATTGAATCAAAAGGTGGAAATGAAAAAGAACGTGGTGTGGCAATTGCCTACGATAGCCGTCACTTCTCACCTGAGTTTGCCTTTGAATCTGCTGCAGTTCTTGCTAAACACGGTATCAAATCTTACGTATTTGAAAGCCTTCGTCCAACTCCAGAACTGTCATTTGCAGTTCGTCACCTCAACTGTTTCGCAGGTATCATGATTACTGCCAGTCACAACCCTGCTCCATTTAACGGTTACAAGGTTTATGGAGAAGACGGTGGACAAATGCCTCCACACGATGCGGACGCTTTAACTACTTATATTCGTGCAATCGAAAATCCATTCGCTGTGGAAGTTGCTGATGTGGAAGCTGAAAAAGCTTCTGGTTTGATTGAAGTCATTGGCGAAGCTGTTGATGCAGAATACCTTAAAGAAGTTAAAGACGTAAACATCAATCCAACCTTGATTGAAGAATTCGGTAAAGACATGAAGATTGTCTACACACCACTTCATGGTACGGGTGAAATGTTGGCTCGTCGTGCTCTTGCTCAAGCAGGATTTGACTCTGTTCAAGTTGTTGAAGCACAAGCAACTGCTGATCCTGACTTCTCAACTGTAAAATCTCCAAACCCAGAAAGCCAAGCAGCCTTCGCACTTGCTGAAGAACTTGGTCGTCAAGTTGGTGCAGATGTGCTTGTTGCAACTGACCCTGACGCTGACCGTGTTGGTGTTGAAGTTCTTCAAAAAGATGGAAGCTACCTCAACCTTTCAGGTAACCAAATCGGCGCTATCATGGCTAAATACATCTTGGAAGCCCACAAAAATGCTGGAACTCTTCCTGAAAATGCAGCCCTATGTAAATCTATCGTATCAACTGACTTGGTAACGAAGATTGCTGAAAGCTACGGCGCAACTATGTTCAACGTTTTGACAGGTTTCAAATTTATCGCTGAAAAAATCCAAGAATTCGAAGAAAAACACAATCACACTTACATGATGGGATTTGAAGAAAGCTTCGGTTACTTGATCAAACCATTCGTACGTGATAAAGACGCCATCCAAGCCGTTCTTGTCGTTGCTGAGCTTGCTGCCTACTACCGTTCACGTGGTTTGACACTTGCTGACGGTATCGAAGAAATCTACAAAGAATACGGCTACTACGCTGAAAAGACCATCTCTGTTACCCTTTCTGGTGTTGATGGTGCTGAACAAATCAAATCGATTATGGCTAAGTTCCGTAACAATGCTCCAAAAGAATGGAACGCAACAGCTATCACTGTCGTAGAAGACTTCAAGGCTCAAACTGCTACTGCTGCTGACGGTACTGTTACAAACTTGACAACTCCTCCAAGTGATGTTTTGAAATACACTCTTGCGGATGGTTCTTGGATTGCAGTTCGCCCTTCAGGTACAGAACCAAAAATCAAGTTCTACATTGCCGTTGTGGGTGAAAGCAACGAAGATTCACAAGCTAAGATTGCCAACATCGAAGCAGAAATCAATGCGTTTGTTAAATAAGAAATTATAAAAGATGAGACCAACCAATCTCATCTTTTTTTCGTATCAAATCTAAGCATTTTTAGAAACTTTATGGCATACTAGACTTATCAATGAAAGCGAGGTAATCTCATGGAACAATTTTTAGAAAACATTAAAGACCTTGAAGTCACTACAGTTGCGCGTGCACAAGAAGCACTCGATAATAAAGAAACAGCAACCTTCTTTATTGGCCGTAAAACTTGCCCTTACTGCCGTAAATTTGCTGGCACATTGGCAGGTGTCGTAGCTGAAACTAAAGCCCACATCTACTTCATCAACAGTGAAGAACCAAGCCAACTCAATGAATTGCAAGAATTCCGCTCACGTTATGGAATTCCAACCGTACCAGGATTTGTTCACATTGCAGATGGCCAAATCAATGTCCGTTGCGACTCTTCCATGTCAGCACAAGAAATCAAGGACTTTGCTGGATTGTAAAAAAACCACTCATCGAGTGGTTTTTGTATTGTCTAAATTACTTTTTTTCAAGCAAGACTTGCATCATTCTATGTAGTTCTTCTATCTTCTCAGATTGTTTCTCTAGTAATAATCTTTGAGTTATTAATTCGTCTTGTAGTTTATCAAGCTTTATCTGATCATCTGGATTATCCTTTACAAAAAAGTTTGTCAAGGCACTCGTTAACATCCCTATTGTGCCAATACCAACAAGCATTAGTAAAACAGCTAACCACTTCCCAAAAATCGACGCAGGAACAATATCTCCATAACCAACAGTTGTTACAGTTACAAGCGCCCACCAAAGACTATCTGAGAATGATTTTTCTTCAACAACAGATAAAATTGAACTACCTAACAGTACAATAAAGGAATTGAGATAGAAAATATAAAGTAAGCCATTTGTTCGTAAGAGTTTTCCAACCTTCTTTTCTAACTTGCCAGTCAATCCAACGACTCTTAAAAGACGAGTTAGTTTCAGTAATTTTGTCAGCCTTGCTAAGCGGAAGATACGCCCTAAGCGAAATACTGTAAAAATAGCATTCAAAGGAAGGATAGCTAGCAAGTCGAAGATATTTTCAAGTATAAATCTCCATTTTTCTTTACTTGAAAAGAAGCGCCAACCATAATCCACCACAAAGATAAACCAAAGTAGCAAGTCAATAATACTGTAGGGTGGACTATCCAAATCAATCATCTCAGCAAATCCAAGCAAAACAAGGACAACGGATATCAATGCAAGTATGATAATCGTTGTGTCATAGTAATCCTTTAATAACCATTTTCTCTTCAAACTGCTACTCCTTTAATTTTTTAATCATTATACCACACTAAATCCCTGATAAAGTACAAAACAAAAGAAGGCACTCGCCTTCTTTTTATATATCTGTCAATGGTGTTGCGGTATCTGGAGAGGTGTCATAAACTTTAAAGTCTACTCCGACTCCCAAATCCGCTTGGGCTAGCTGGTTGACCATGGTCATGTGAGCCAGCTCCTTGATATTGTTCTCTTTGGACAAGTGACCAAGATAAATTTTCTTGGTTCGATTTCCCATTGCACGAATCATGGCTTCAGCACCGTCTTCGTTAGAGAGGTGACCGAGATCCGACAGGATTCGCTGTTTGAGACGCCAAGCGTAAGATCCAGCTCGTAAGATTTCCACATCGTGGTTGGACTCGATGAGGTAGCCGTCCGCATTCTCGACAATTCCTGCCATACGGTCACTTACATAACCTGTATCGGTCAGCATGACGAAGCTCTTGTCGTCTTTCATAAATCGGTAAAACTGTGGTGCTGCCGCATCATGGCTAACACCAAAACTCTCAATATCGATATCACCAAAGGTTTTGGTTTTGCCCATTTCAAAGATATGCTTTTGCGAAGAATCAACCTTGCCAAGATACTTACTATTTTCCATAGCCTGCCAAGTCTTTTCATTGGCGTAAAGATCCATGCCATATTTACGAGCCAAGACACCGACTCCATGGATATGGTCTGAGTGCTCATGCGTAATCAAAATCGCATCCAGATCTTCTGGTTTGCGATTGATTTCAGCTAGCAGACTTGTAATTTTCTTACCAGACAGGCCTGCATCTACTAGGATTTTCTTTTTTGGGGTTTCCAGATAAAAGGAATTTCCACTGGAACCTGATGCTAAAATACTGTATTTAAAGCCTTTTTCACTCATTCTAGTCTTCTATTTCGTCCTCCCATATTTCTTCTTTTACGGCATCCTTATCATAAGGGAGCACGATGGTAAAGGTTGATCCCTTACCGTATTCACTTTTGGCCCAAATAAAGCCGTTGTGTTGTTTGATGATTTCTTTTGCGATGGCTAGACCTAGACCAGTTCCACCTTGGGCACGACTTCTTGCACGATCCACACGATAAAAACGGTCGAAAATCTTCGGTAAATCTTGTTTTGGAATACCTAGACCTTGGTCTTTGATGGATAAAATCATCTGGTCATCAGTAGTTTTCATGCTGACAGTGATTTTCCCACCATCTGGTGAGTACTTAATGGCATTGTTAAGAATATTATCAATCACCTGAGTCATCTTATCGGTATCAATCTCGATCCAAACTGAATTAATAGGGTAATCTCTGACAAGCTCATATTTTTTCTCGTCATCCTGGCTTCTCATCTTATCAAAGCGGTTGAGAATAAAGGTGATGAATGCTGTAAAATTAATCAATTCTACATCCAACTGAGTAGTCGCATTATCAATACGAGAGAGATGCAAGAGATCTGTCACCATCCGCATCATACGGTTAGTTTCATCAAGCGAAACCTTGATAAAATCAGGGGCTACAGGATCATACAAGGCTCCCTCGTCCAAGGCTTCAAGATAAGATTTAACACTGGTCAAAGGAGTTCTCAGCTCATGACTCACGTTTGAAACGAAGAGTCTCCGCTCGCGTTCTTCCTTCTCCTGCTCGGTCGTATCATGTAAAACAGCAACCAAACCAGAGATGAATCCAGACTCACGGCGAACCAGAGCGAAACGTACACGAAGACTCAGGTATTCACCATTCACATCTTGGGAATCAATCATCAACTCAGGAATCTGTGTAATCAGGTCACGCAGTTCATACTCATCCTCTATCTTAAGCAATTCTAAAATGCTTTTGTTAAGGACATCCTCTTTCTGCACACCTAATTGTTTCTTAGCCATGTCGTTAATCATGGTAATCTGACCACGGCGATTGGTCGCAAGCACTCCATCTGTCATGTAAGAAAGAATACTATGCAGTCTTTTACTCTCTTGTTCCAGATTTTCTTGGGTCAAACGAATAACTTCTGACAAATCATTGAGGTTATTGCTAATATTGGTGATTTCTGTACTGCCCTGTAAGTCCAAAACTTGAGAATAATCACCCGCAATCAAGTCCTTAACCTTTTGATTTATCTCTTTGAGACGAATATTATCTCGACGGTTTTCCAGTAAGAGCAAGGTTACCACCAAGATAAAGCCAAGTAAAATCAGGATAAAGATAAAATCGCTGGTCAGAATAGTTTGTCTAATATCTTCAATCATTATTTCTCATATAGTATCCAACACCACGACGTGTGAGAATGTACTCTGGACGACTTGGAGTATCTTCTATTTTCTCACGCAAGCGTCTAATGGTCACGTCCACAGTACGAACATCACCAAAATAGTCATAACCCCATACAGTCTCAAGCAAGTGTTCACGCGTAATCACTTGACCAATATGAGATGCCAAGTGATACAAGAGTTCAAACTCACGGTGGGTCAAATCTAATTCCTCACCATATTTCTTAGCAACGTAAGCATCTGGAACGATTTCCAAATCACCAATTTGTAAAGGTTGCGTCTTCTTCTCATCAGACTCTTGGCTATCCACAGAAACTAGGTCTGTACGACGAAGTAGGGCCTTGACACGTGCTTGCAACTCACGGTTTGAGAAAGGTTTTGTAACATAATCATCTGCACCTAACTCTAAACCAATAACCTTGTCAAACTCGCTATCCTTAGCTGATAGCATGATAATCGGCACGCTACTAGTCTTACGAATAGCTTTAGCAACTTCTAAACCATCTATTTCAGGTAGCATCAAGTCGAGGATAATAATATCCGGTTGCTCAGCTTCAAATAGCTCGATTGCCTCACGACCATTGAAGGCTGTAACGACTTCATAACCTTCCTTGGCCATATTAAACTTAATAATATCTGAGATTGGTTTCTCATCATCTACAATTAATATTTTTTTCATTTTATCACCTTTTCTCTATCTATTATAACAAAAAAATGCAAAGAAGGCACAAATGGCTACTGTAGGCCTTTATCTTCAAAAGTTGTTTTATAAGCCTGCCAAATTTTTTGCTGAGGTTTCGCAAGTGGATAGTCAGAAAACTCCTGAGGAGAAACCCAACGAATTTCTCTGTCCGAAAACTGTTTTGTTTCTGTCACCTGACCAGCTAGGATTTTAATGTGCCATTTCCGATGGCTAAATACATGCTTGACCTGATCAAATACTTGATGGGACCAATTCACTTCTAAATCATAATCCTGCTCAAAGTTTTCTTGAGGGCTTGGTCCAAATGCTCTGCTTTCCTCTTTGACTTGAGAAAAGAGATCTAACTGATCGTCAAAGATTGAGAAATCATCAACTTCGATCAAGGGGAAATGCCAAAAACCGGCTAACAGTTTCTCGCTTTCATTTTTTTCAAGTAGATATTGACCACGGTCATTACGTACAACTAAAGCCTTAAGATAAATTGGGAGAGGTTTTTTCTTGGGTTCTTTAATCGGATATACATCCATAGTTCCGTTCTGATAGGCTGCGCTAAAGTCCTTAACAGGGCTTTCTTCTGGTCGAGGGTTAACCGGAGCCTCTATGTCAGAACCTAAATCCATCAGAGCTTGGTTAAAGTCACCCGGTCGTTTTGGGTCAATCAAGATTTCCATTATAGCTTGGAAAATCTTTCGATTGCTGGGAACTCCGATATCATGATTAACCTCAAACAAGCGTGCCAAAACCCGCATGACATTGCCATCGACCGCTGGCTCAGGCAAATTAAAAGCGATACTGGAAATAGCTCCCGCAGTATAAGGGCCAATCCCTTTCAGGCGAGATATTCCTTCATAGGTGTTTGGAAATTGACCACCAAAGTCAGCCATAATCTGCTGGGCTGCAGTCTGCATATTGCGTACGCGGGAATAATAGCCCAAACCCTCCCAAGCCTTCAGCAGACGCTCTTCAGGGGCATTCGCCAGACTTTCAATAGTTGGAAACCAGTCCAAGAATCGTTCGTAGTAGGGAATAACTGTATCCACTCTGGTCTGCTGGAGCATGATTTCAGATACCCAGATGTGATAAGGATTTTTACTTCTCCGCCAAGGTAGATCTCGCTTGTTTTCATCATACCAGTTGAGGAGTTTCTCTCGAAATGAAATGATCTTCTCCTCTGGCCACATGACGATACCGTATTCTTTCAAATCTAACATATATCTAGTATAACATAGAAGCTTCTAACTGTCTTTTTCTCAGTACTAAAAAGCCTCTTCCCATGGGAAAGAGGACTAAATCTTATTGATGAACTGCTTGGGCTGCTGTGATAAGGGTCAACTTGTAAACATCATCTGCATTACATCCACGAGAAAGGTCGTTAACAGGTTTGTTCAAGCCTTGCAAAACAGGTCCTACAGCCGCAAAACCACCGAGACGTTCTGCCATCTTGTAACCGATATTTCCTGCTTCGATACCTGGGAAGACAAAGACATTTGCTTGACCAGCTACATTACTTCCTGGAGCTTTAAGAGCTGCAGTTTCAGGAACAAAGGCAGCGTCAAATTGCAACTCACCATCAATCTCAAGGTCGGGACGCAAGTCGTGAGCAATTTTAGTAGCTTCCACTACCTTATCAACACTTTCACCAAATCCTGAACCTTTAGTAGAATAGCTTAGCATAGCAATTTTAGGTTCAATACCAAACATCTTAGCTGTGATTGCTGAGTTGATAGCAATTTCAGCCAAGGCTTCTGCATCTGGATTGATGTTAATGGCACAGTCTCCAAATAGGTAACGTTCCGTACCACGTACCATAAGGAAGGCACCTGACGTACGAGTTACATTTGGACGAGTTTTGATGATTTGTAGGGCTGGGCGAACTGTTGAGGCAGTCGAGTGAATCGCACCAGATACCATACCGTCAACCAAGCCCAAGTAGACTAGCATCACACCAAAGTAGTTGACGTCTTCAACCAAAACTTTGCGCGCTTCTTCTTCAGTCATTTTACCCTTACGACGCTCTACTAAAGCAGCAACCATTTCTTCGAATTGAGGATAGTGTTGGGGATCAATTACTTCATAACCATCCATGATCCCTTCGATTTCGAGATAAATTTTAATTTTTTCAGGGTTTCCGAGCAAAACAGGAATTACTTCTGTTTCTTTTACCAAGCGTTTTGTTGCTTGAAGAATACGTGGCTCTTCTCCTTCAGGGAGAACGATACGAGCATTTTTGCCAACCAGGTTGGCTTTGAGACTTTCAAAAACTTCCATGAGTTTTCTCCTTTAAGAAAATAAATTATACTCCAAATAGTTTTTAAAGAGTATTAGTTGATAACTGAGTAATAAGATTGCTGAAATCATCCGGTAAGGGGCTTTCTAGCTGCAAATCTTGCTCTAGAAAGGGATGATAAAAAGATAAATAATGGCAATGCAAGGCCTGACGCTGAATGCCGTCGTCTAAACTTCCTCCATAGAGATCGTCTCCTAAAAGAGGAAAACCGATGTGAGAAAAATGCACTCGGATCTGATGAGTTCGTCCAGTATGCAGTTGAATATCGACCAAGTGAATATTTCCGTAAGAAGCTACAACTTTGTATGACGTATGAGCGTATTTCCCACCTTTGGCAACCCGTCTTGTGATAATAGAATCTTCATCACGCGCAATCGGCGCAATAATCTCCCCTTCAGGCTCCAAGACACCAGCTCCTTTAACCAAAGCAAAGTAGCGTTTCTCGATAGACTTTCGTTGCAACTGCTTGTCTAAACGTGCATGAGCGTAGCCGTGCTTGGCAAAAAGCATCAAACCAGAAGTATCTCTATCAAGCCTAGTCACGATGTGAACTTGCTGGTTTTCATAGTTTTGCTTTACATAATAGCCCTTGATAAAATTAGCAATGGTATTGGAATGATTGACACTGGGGATGGAAGCTACTCCATAAGGCTTATTCAAAACCAGAAAATGGTCATCCTCATACAAGATATCGAGTGGTCGATCAATAGCTTCAAGGCTCTCAAACCCTTCCTCTGCAGGGATATCAATAGTTACCCTATCTCCAATATCTAAGAGATAAGTCGCATTTTGTGGTTGGCCATTGACCAGTATAGCCCCGCCTCGAAACTTAATCTTAGCCAAAAGCCCCTTAGAAACCTCATGTTTCTTGAGGAAAGTTTTGACTTTGACGTGCTCATCTGCGATAAATTCGAACCTCATTCATCCACCTCGCCGATGAAGGCATCTTTGACACGATTCCAGAAACTAGTGTGACTTGGAGTCGCTACGAAGTGAATCTTGTGATGGTCGATTTGATACTCAATCCGTTCGATATTACGGAAGGAATAGACGCTGTTATCGACTGATATCGTGTGATAATCATTGCGTGTCGGCAAAAGTTCAATCTTATCTTTTTTGGGAATAATGATCGATGACCCCAAAGTGCGATAGACTCGGTTGTTAAGACTTGCTATTTCCGTCAACTGCAAGGCTTCAATGGTAGGATGCAAGACAGCTCCACCCAAGGACTTGTTGTAGGCGGTACTTCCCGTCGGCGTTGAAACAGTCACTCCATCTCCACGAAATCTCTCAAATGGAACGTGGTTAATGATGATATCCGCAACCATGGTCCGATCTGATCGACGGATACTGGCTTCATTTAAAGCACGGAAGATTTTCACTTCTCCATTTTCAAGCGTTACCTTGACATTCAAGACTGGATAGGAAACTTTGGCACCAGTATCTAGTAAAAGATTGGTCACCAACTGATCCAGCTCAAAATCACGATAATCTGTGTAAAATCCCAAATGCCCTGTATGAACACCTACAAATCGAACCTTGTCTAACTGATTCTCATACTTGTGAAAGGCAGATAAAAGCATCCCATCGCCACCAATCGAAATGACGATGTCGGGATTGGTATCGTTCAGTATAAAATGTTGTTTCTTTAGTTTTTCCCTCAGTTCATGCAAAACCTTCTGACTTTGTGGCTTTCTATTTGCTATGAGGTCAACTCGTTTACCTGTATTCTTCATCTGTATCGTCACTATTTCCTACACCATCGTTTAGTTTTCTGCTCAATGGATCAAAGAGAGCCTGCGCTTCCTGGATATCATCACGAATCTTACCCATTTCTTCATCCAGTTGATAGGCTATTTTCGCTGTGATTTCCAGCCTTTTCCTGATTTCTTCTGGAAAATCGCCCTGATATTTATAATTGAGCGAGTGTTCAATCGTAGCCCAGAAATTCATGGCTAAAGTCCGTATTTGAATTTCCGCCAAAATCGTCTTAGCCCCGTTGATCGTATCAACCGTGTACTCGACAACCACGTGATAAGAACGATAACCTGAAGCCTTACGATGAGTAATATAATCTCGTTCCTGAACGACCCTCATATCTTGGCGTTTACGTAAAATTGCAACAACTTCTTCCACGTCATCTACAAACTGAACCATGACACGTAAACCCGCAATGTCTTGCAAGTCATTTTCTAAAGTTGCATAGGTAATTCCTCGACGAGCCATCTTTTCTTTGATACTTTCAATCGGCTTGACACGACCCGTTACAAACTCAATCGGAGAATGCTTGTTTTGCTTACGATACTGTTTGCGAATCCCCCGAAGTTTAATCTTCAATTCACCAACAGCCTGAATGTAAGGATCTAAAAATTCTTCCCATTCTATGGTCATACTTTCTCCCTTGTAATGTTTGATTGCTCTGTCGAAAATCTTTGATTTTTTCAGTACATTCGTATACAATAAATACATTGTCCATTATACCATAAATCGCTTTCAAAGATATAGAAAAGGTTGAAAAAATGAAACATTTAGAAATAGAATTGAAAACACTTCTGAAAAAAGAAGAATATGATCATCTAAAAAAACAGTTTCCCCATATCCAACCCGTCCTTCAGAAGAACTACTACATTGACACGCCAGATTTCCAATTGCGTGAAAAGAAGGTTGCCATGCGCATTCGCACCTTTTCAGATTGGGCGGAATTGACCTTGAAAGTACCTCAAACTGTAGGAAATATGGAATACAACCAGAAACTAACTCTTCCAGAAGCTGAATCATACCTAGAAAAACAAAAACTACCTCAGGGTCTCGTTCTAGAGAAACTCGCTAAGATTGGCATCGAAAGCCATGACTGGCTTGTTCTAGGCTGCCTTTCCACCCTTCGTTATGAAATGAAAACTGAGATTGGCTTAATGGCCTTAGATGAAAGTCACTACTTTGATCAGACGGACTATGAACTTGAACTAGAAGTTGATGATCCTGAACAAGGAAAACGTGATTTTCAACAGTTCTTAGAGAAAAATAAGATTAGCTTCAAAAAAGCACCTCCAAAATTACTTAGATTCATTAAAAACATGAAAAAAAGCTGAAATAATCTCCTTTTTTTGGTAAAATAGAAAAGATAAAAATAATAGAATCTTCAATAGGAAAAAGAGCCTTTTCCAAAGAAGATTCACAAAGTTTACAGAGGACGGTCTATAATGTCAGATAGAAACAACATGAAACTTTTCACCCTAAACTCTAACCCAGAAATCGCTCAAAAGATTGCTGATACTGTTGGTGTCCCTCTTGGAAAATTATCTTCACGTCAATTTTCTGATGGTGAAATCCAAGTCAATATCGAAGAGAGTGTTCGTGGTTATGACGTCTATATCATCCAATCAACAAGCTACCCTGTTAGCAATCACTTGATGGAACTCTTGATTATGGTTGATGCCTGTGTTCGCGCCAGTGCTCATAGTATCAACGTCGTACTTCCTTACTTTGGCTATGCGCGTCAGGATCGCATCGCTTCTTCCCGTGAACCACTGACAGCTAAATTGGTTTCAAATATGTTAGTAAAAGCTGGGGTTGATCGTGTTCTAACTCTCGATCTCCATGCTGTACAGGTACAAGGTTTCTTCGACATTCCAGTGGACAATCTTTATACAATTCCTCTATTTGCTAAACATTACTGTGACAAAGGTCTTCTTGGTTCTGATGTCGTTGTTGTTAGTCCAAAGAACTCTGGTGTTAAACGTGCTCGTAGCTTAGCTGAATACTTGGATGCTCCAATCGCTATCATTGACTATGCTCAAGATGACTCAGAACGTAGTCAAGGCTATATCATCGGGGATGTTGAAGGCAAGAAGGCTATCTTGATTGACGATATCCTAAATACTGGTCGTACTTTCTCTGAAGCAGCCAAAATCGTTGAACGTGAAGGTGCAACTGAGATTTATGCAGTTTCTAGTCACGGTTTATTTGTTGAAGGTGCAGCAGACCTTCTTGACGCTACAAACATCAAAGAAATCCTTGTGACAGACTCAGTAGCAACCAAAGAAAGAACTCCAGAAAATGTATGCTACATTACTGCTAGCGAATTAATTGGTGATGCTATCGTCCGCATCCATGAAAGAAAACCAGTCAGCCCACTCTTTGCTTACAACAAAAAGAAATAAGGTGATTCTTTGATTTATTTGGACAATGCTGCTACGACTCCTATGTCAGCAGTAGCTATTTCTGAAATGACCAAGGTCATGCAAGAAACTCATGGTAATCCTTCTAGTATTCATAGTCATGGTCGGCAGGCTGGCAAACTCTTGCGAGAGGCTCGTCAGGACTTAGCCCACTTGCTAGGAACCAAACCTCAACATATCTTTTTCACGTCTGGCGGTACAGAAAGTAACAATACAGCCATTATCGGCTATTGTCTCCGTCATCAAAATCGTGGAAGACATATCATCACGACAGCTATTGAACACCATTCTGTACTTGAAACTATCGATTATCTGGTGCAACATTTTGGTTTTGAAGCAACTATCATCCAACCAGTAAATCAAGAGATAACTGCCCAGCAAATTCAAAAAGCCTTACGTGACGATACCATTCTCGTTTCCACCATGTATGCTAATAATGAAACAGGAAGTCTCTTACCTATCGCTGAGATTGGACGTATTTTAAAAGATCATCCTGCTGCATATCATGTAGATGCTGTTCAAGCTATTGGGAAAATTCCTATCCATCCAGAGGAGTTAGGAATTGATTTCCTCAGCGCTTCTGCCCACAAATTCCATGGACCAAAAGGAGTCGGATTTCTTTATGCTTCTTCCGCGGACTTTGATTCCTACCTTCACGGTGGAGACCAAGAACAAAAGAAACGGGCTGGAACAGAAAACCTCGCTGCCATTGTAGGTATGGTCTCTGCTCTCAAAGAGGATTTGAATGACCAAGTTGAGCATTACCAAAAACTAAGCGCACTTAAATCTATTTTTCTAAAAGAGATTTCCGATTTAGACTACTATCTCAATGAAAGTCAAGACCAACTGCCTTATGTTTTTAATATCGGTTTTCCTGGTCAGAAAAATGATTTACTTTTACTTCGGTTAGATCTTGAAGGAATTTCAATTTCTACCGGTTCGGCTTGTACTGCTGGTATTGTGCAAACCAGTCATGTACTTGAAGCATTTTATGGACCAGATTCACATCGATTGAAAGAATCTGTCCGTATCAGTCTCTCTCCTCTTAACACCGAGGATGAACTGATACAACTCGCACAAACCTTAAAAAATATTATTGGAGATTAATCTAATGGCATTCGAAAAAACCATTAAACTACAAAACTGCCGCTACGACTACACACTTAGCCCAACTGTCAAAAAGTTCACACTGAAAGATAATACTTTCTTTGAAACAAAAGTTGGAAACTTCGAACTGACTCGTTTGCTTGAGAAAGTACCCAACAGCGGTGAAGGTTTCAAGCTAAAAATCATCATCAACAAAGACCTTACAGGTGCTAAACTCAACATCACTGACAAGTCAGGCCTTCGTTTGGTTAATATCTTTAAATCAGAAGACCACCACATTCATCAGGAAAAATTCTACTTCCTCATGGACAGTTTAGTAGAACGCGGTATCTTCACTAAAGAAGAAAGATAATTGACTATGTATCGACTTACCTATCAAGATAACTATCACGTAGAACGTACACTTGAATATAAGGATTACGAAGAGCTTATGTTATCTCTATCAGGCTGTGTGACCCTACCTGATACTCTCCTAATCAGCTCCTTAACGCTGAATGATAAGGTGATTTATCAAGGATTGGTTGGCGATCTCTACCGTTTTCTATCACAAGCTCATTTTTCAGATAAAAACTAAGAAATTTCTTAGTTTTTTCTTGTTTTTGTTGATTTTTTCACAATGTTTCTATAAAATAGAAGAATAGAAAGGTTGTGATTTTGTGAAAGATAAACAGTCTGCTATTCCAAAAGCAACAGCAAAAAGACTCTCTCTTTACTACCGAATTTTCAAGCGATTTCATGCAGAAAAAATCGAACGTGCCAACTCCAAGCAAATTGCAGAGGCTATCGGTATCGATTCTGCGACCGTTCGTCGGGATTTTTCCTATTTTGGTGAACTAGGTCGTCGAGGTTTTGGTTACGATGTCAAAAAATTGATGAATTTTTTTGCTGATCTCCTAAATGATAACTCCATTACAAATGTTATGCTGGTTGGGATTGGAAATATGGGACATGCCCTTCTCCACTACCGCTTTCATGAGCGTAACAAGATGAAAATTATCATGGGCTTTGACCTAGATGACCATCCAGAAGTTGGAAGTCAGACACCTGATGGGATTCCAATCTATGGTATCTCACAGATTAAAGAAAAAATCAAAGAAGCAGATGTCAAAACTGCTATCCTAACAGTTCCAAGTGTTCAATCACAAGAAGTTGCCAATCTTTTGGTTGATGCTGGTATAAAAGGTATTCTCAGCTTTTCCCCTGTTCACCTTCACCTCCCAAAAGATGTGGTCGTTCAGTATGTTGATTTGACAAGTGAACTCCAAACCCTCCTCTATTTTATGCGTAAAGAGGATTAGAAAGCGAAAGCATTTATGAAAAAACCAGTTATTGGGATTACAGGAAATGAAAAAACTCATCCAGATGATGACATCATGATGAGCTATGCAGCGAAGGGATTTATTGAAGGAGTCAAGGACGCTGGCGGAATTCCAATCATCCTACCGATTGGTGATCAAGAAATGGCTGCCTATTACATCAGTATCATTGATAAGCTCATCCTAACGGGTGGGCAAAATGTTGATCCAAAATACTATGGTGAACCAAAGGCTATTGATAGTGATGACTACCACCTTCAAAGAGATATTTTTGAACTAGCACTTATCAAAGAAGCGATTAAGCAAAAGAAGCCAATTTTCTCTGTTTGTCGGGGTACTCAACTTTTCAATGTCGCCATGGGAGGCACGCTTCACCAAGATATTGAGGATCATTGGCAGGACTGTTCAGCCGAATACACTACCCAACGCCTCGTAACGGAACCTGATACGATTCTCCGAGAAATCTATGGAGAAATCTCTCACATCAACTCCTTCCACCACCAGAGCATTAAAGATCTAGCCTCAAATCTTAAGGTTGTAGCACATGATCCTAAAGATGGAATCATTGAGGCTGTGACAACTACGGACGGCTTTCCTTATCTTGGTGTCCAATGGCATCCAGAATTTCTCTTTGAAAATCGTCCCAAAGATAAAACGCTATTTGACTATGTTGTTAACGAACTCTAGGACTTATAAATAGGTTATTAATCATGAATGAAATTAAAATACCTTCTACTCATGAGATTTTGAGAGATATAGAAGCTAATGTTTTCATATCTTATAAGGAAAAGGAAGCTAATCTTTTCTTATCAAACAATGAAAAAGAAATAAGGGTTTGCTTTCATCTTTCTAATCTCTATAGACTTTTAACAGCGGAAAGTTACCAATCTTTTTCTAAGAATAAAGAGAATTTCGATAAACTATCTCAAAAAGAAAAAGAAAAACAGCTGAAAGAAATGTCTAAAAAGGCAAAACGATTTTGTAAAAAGGGAGATGCTAAACTAAAAAGTAAATTTCATTCAAGTCTTTACTTTTACAGAGATATTCTCATTCATAAAAAAAGATATTATAAAATCGAAGATTTCAATGCGATTATCAACTTTATCGTTCAAGAAAATTTACTTGTACCCACGATAAAACCTCTTCCTGTTATCAATATGGCAGAAGTAGATTCCTATGTTTTAAAAGTGATTGAGTAAGATCATGTGTAATCTTAAATCAGATCCGTCTTTTCACGGTAACTAAAGTAATCCGAGTGAGAGACAATTAGATGATCCAGAAACACAATTCCCATCAGTTCGCAGGCTTCCTTGACTAGTTTAGTGACATGATCATCATTTCGACTAGGAGATACTGCACCAGATGGATGATTGTGAACGAGAATCACTGAGGTAGCCATATGCTTGAGGGCATAGTGAAGAATTTCCCTCGGTTCAGCAATGCTGCGTGTCGCAGATCCGATAAAAATAGTTTGCTGATGGATGATTTGATTTTGAGTATTGAGATAGAGCGCCACTAGGTGCTCTTGTTTTTTGTCGCCCAGTTCCTGTTGCATTTTTTTAGCTAGCTTTTGACTGCTGAGAATACTTTCCATCTCAAGAGTTTCATGCTTGTGAATGCGATTCCCCAGTTCAATCACTGCTTGTAGTTCAATAGCTTTAATGCGTCCAATACCAGACAGACTCTGTAATTCCTGCAGGGTCATTTTTTTCAAATCAGTTAGACTGGTCAAACTGTTCAAGACTTTCTGGGCAATTTCAAAAACATTTGCCTGACGCGTTCCTGTTCTGAGCAAAATAGCTAACAACTCTTGATTGCTTAGAGCCTCTACTCCTTCTTTGACTAGTCTTTCTCTAGGCAAGAGTGAATCTTCTTGGAATGAAATACTGTACATAAAAATCCTCCTCACTTTATTATTCGTGAGGAGGATGAAAAATTAGATTTTTTTCTCAATTGGGGCAACGCTGGCTAGGAGTTTTTTCAGACCGACTTCTGGGAAATTGATTTTCAATTCCTGAGTATCACCGCTACCAGAGACTTCCAGAACAGTACCCTCTCCCCATTTCTTGTGAAGTGCAATATCTCCAATAGACCAGTTAGTATCGCTTGAATCTTTTTTATTTCCGGCTGTAAACTGTCCAAATGGGAGACTACTTGACTGGATAGAGCTTGGTGCAGCATTGCGTTTCCGTTCTTGAAGGGCCTGAGCTAAGCTCATACCTTGACCAAAAGCAATCCCACCACTGCTATAAGAAGCCTTAAAGCTAGTATTCGCTGGTCGAGCCAAGCCTTGATACTCAAGCAAGTCCGAACTGATTTCATTGATAAAACGAGTTGGACGATTGTAGTTGGTACGCCCAAAAAGCAAGCGTGAGTTAGCATTGGTCAGATAGAGGATTTTCTCCGCGCGCGTGATACCTACATAGGCCAAACGACGTTCCTCTTCCAGTTCATCCGGATCTTCTGCTGCACGGCTAAGGGGAAAGACATTTTCCTCCATCCCAATGATAAAGACAACTGGGAACTCAAGTCCCTTAGCTGCATGGAGGGTCATCAAGGTCACTTCTGATGTCTCCTGACTGCCTGTATCCGTATCTGCAATCAAGGCTAAGTCATTCAAGAAATGACTGAGTTTATCCAAACCTGTTTCTTCTTCTTGACTATCAGGATTGTCATCAAAGTTCTTGGTAACAGATAGGAACTCTTCGATATTTTCAACCCGCGCCTTGCTTTCCAAGGTTGCCTGAGCATTAAGAATATCGACATAACCTGTTTTTTCTAGAACAGCCTCCACCAGCTCGGTGATAGTTAATTGATCCAGTTTTTCTCGCAAATCCAAGATCATATTGGCAAAGTCCCAAATTGACTGTGCTGCTTTTCCTTTGATGCCAGACAACATAATATTAGCTGAAGCATCCAGCATAGACATCTCTTGCATATTCGCAAAATCACGGATTTTCTCAACGGTTCCTGGGCCAATTCCACGTTTTGGTTCGTTAATAATGCGCTCAAAACTGATATTGTCACTTAAATTAGCAATAAGATTAAGGTAGGCGATAATATCACGGATTTCCTTACGGCTGTAGAACTTGGTCCCTCCGACCATAGTATAAGGAATATTGGACTTAAGCAGTGCTTCCTCAATAGTACGGGATTGCGCATTAGTCCGATAAAGAACTGCAAAATCCTTGTGGAGGAAGTTTTGACTACGACCAAGTTCATCAATGGTTTTGGCTACAAAAACAGCCTCATCCTGTTCGTCATTTGCGCGATAATAAACGATTTGCTCCCCATCGGCATTCTGGGTCCAGAGATTCTTGGGGCGGCGATTTTGATTGTTTTTGATGACGTCATTGGCTGCTTGGAGAATGGTTTTGGTTGAACGGTAATTTTCCTCTAGCAAAACTACCTTGGCTTGAGGATAATCTTTCTCGAAATCCAAGATATTCTGCATATCAGCCCCACGCCAACCATAGATAGATTGGTCTGCATCACCGACCACGCAGATGTTTTTAAAGCGTGAAGCCAAGAGTTTGACCAATTGATACTGGGCATGGTTGGTATCTTGGTACTCATCAACATGAATGTACTGGAACTTCTGCTGATAGTAGGTCAAGACATCAGGATTCTGATCAAAGAGACGCAAAGTCAACATAATCAAATCATCAAAGTCAACGGACTCAGACTGACGAAGCTCTTTTTGATAGGCTGTGTAACACTGAGCTACGATTTGCGTATACATATCACCAGCCTGGGCAGCATATGCGACATCATCAATCAAGTCATTCTTAGCATTGGAAATGGTTCCCAAAATGGTCCGTTCATTCCATTTTTTCGGATCCAAGTTTAATTGCTTTAGAATGCGCTTCATAAGAGTTCGCTGTTCTCCTGGATCTACAATAGTGAAATTACGATTGTAGCTAATATGATCCGCATCGCGACGTAGGATACGAACACACATGGAGTGAAAGGTCGCAATCAGGCAGTCTTGGGTTGCTGGGTTGAGCCCATAGGCACGCTCCTTCATCTCACGCGCAGCCTTATTGGTAAAGGTAATGGCCAAGATATTCCAAGGATTGACCATTTTTTCATCAATCAAGTAGGCGATACGATGGGTTAAAACTCTAGTCTTCCCAGAACCAGCCCCCGCCATGATTAACAAGGGCCCTTCTGTCGTTTGCACCGCCTCAGCCTGACGGTCATTCATTCCATTCAATAATGCGTTCATTTTCTCTTCCTTACTCTTGAAGTCAATGTTTCTATTATATCAAAAATCAGGGAAAATATCTTTACCTAGACTGATTGCGTCTAGAAAGTAACTCTATTATCAGCTGAAGACAACTCCTTAAATCTAGATAAAAAAATGAGCTTGGAAAGATTTTCCAAACTCATTTAAAATAATCTATATCACTAGAACAAGCCTAAAACGGTTCCGTCACTTTCAACATCCATATTGAGAGCTGCAGGTCGTTTTGGAAGTCCTGGCATGGTCATGACATCACCAGTCAGGGCAACAATGAAGCCAGCTCCTAATTTTGGTACCAATTCACGAATGGTAATTTCAAAGTTTTCTGGCGCTCCAAGTGCATTTGGATTGTCTGAGAAACTGTATTGAGTTTTCGCCATACAGATTGGCAATTTATCCCAACCATTTTGAACGATTTGAGCGATTTGTGTTTGAGCTTTCTTCTCAAAGTTGACTTTTGTACCGCGATAGATTTCAGTAACAATCTTTTCGATCTTTTCTTGGACAGAAAGGTCGTTGTCATAAAGACGAGTATAGTTGGCTGGATTTTCAGAGATTGTCTTGACAAGTGTTTCGGCAAGTGCTACACCACCTTCTGCGCCATCAGCCCAGACACTAGCCAATTCTACTGGTACATCGATTGAGGCACAAAGTTCCTTCAAGGCTGCGATTTCAGCCTCTGTATCAGAAACAAATTCATTGATAGCTACAACTGCTGGAATACCGAACTTACGGATGTTCTCAACGTGGCGTTTCAAGTTAGCAAAACCTGCACGAACCGCTTCAACGTTTTCTTCTGTCAAAGCATCTTTGGCCACACCACCATTCATCTTAAGGGCACGGAGGGTTGCAACAATGACTACCGCATCTGGAGAAGTTGGCAAGTTTGGTGTCTTGATATCAAGGAATTTCTCAGCACCAAGGTCCGCACCAAAACCAGCTTCAGTAACTGTGTAGTCCGCTAAGTGAAGGGCTGTAGTCGTTGCCAAAACAGAGTTACATCCATGAGCGATATTGGCAAATGGACCACCATGTACAAAGGCAGGTGTACCGTAAATTGTCTGAACCAAGTTCGGTTTGATAGCATCTTTCAAAATCAATGCTAAAGCCCCCTCAACCTGTAAATCACCAACAGAAACTGGCGTACGATCGTAACGATAGCCGATAACGATATTCGCCAAACGACGTTTCAAGTCTTCAATATCCGTAGCCAAGCAAAGAATGGCCATGATTTCTGAAGCAACGGTAATATCAAAGTCATCCTCACGAGGAATACCATTTAGAGGACCACCAAGGCCAACAGTCACATGACGAAGGGCACGGTCATTCAAGTCCACAACACGTTTCCAAAGAATACGACGTTGGTCGATTCCCAGCTCATTTCCTTGGTGTAAGTGGTTGTCAATCAAGGCAGAAAGAGCGTTGTTAGCAGTTGTAATGGCATGCATATCCCCGGTAAAGTGAAGGTTGATGTCTTCCATTGGCAACACTTGGGCATAACCACCACCGGCTGCACCACCCTTAATCCCCATTACTGGGCCAAGAGACGGTTCGCGAATAGCAATCATGGTTTTCTTACCAATCTTGTTCAAGGCATCTGCCAGACCAATGGTAATAGTTGATTTCCCTTCACCTGCTGGTGTTGGATTGATGGCAGTAACCAAGATCAATTTCCCAACTGGATTGCTCTCAACTGCACGAATTTTATCAAAGCTGAGCTTAGCCTTATACTTCCCGTACAATTCCAAATCGTCGTAAGAAATACCAAGTTTCTCAACAACATCAACGATTGGTTTCAACTCAATACTCTGTGCGATTTCAATATCTGTTTTCATTCAAAACTCCTCTAACCTCTAATGTGATAATTCATTATAACACAAAACAAGATTTTTAACATCCATAAACTCTCTAAACGTTCGTAAATATCCTGAATTTCAAGATTTTTAGGGCTCTTTTAAAAATTTTATATGGCTTTATAGTTATAAACTATAGTGTAGCTTTGTTTTAGCAAAATTTTATCGCTTTCATTTTACTTACTGTTTATTTTTGTGTACAATAGTGCTATGAAAATTTTAGTCACGTCAGGCGGTACCAGTGAAGCTATCGATAGTGTCCGCTCTATTACTAACCATTCTACAGGTCGCTTGGGGAAAATCATCACGGAGACCTTGCTGGCGGCAGGGCATGAAGTTTGTTTGATAACAACAAAACGAGCTCTGAAGCCAGAAGCTCATCCCAACCTAAGCATTCGAGAAATTAATAATACCAACGACCTTCTAGTTGAGATGCAAAAACGTGTTCAAAATTATCAAGTCTTGATTCATTCTATGGCTGTATCTGACTACACACCTGTTTATATGACGGGGCTTGAGGAAGTTCAGGCTAGCTCCAATCTGGAAGAATTCTTAAACAAGCAGAATCATCAAGCGAAGATTTCTTCAACTGATGAGGTTCAGGTCTTATTCCTGAAAAAAACACCCAAAATCATCTCTTTGGTCAAAGAATGGAACCCTGCCATTCATCTGATTGGTTTCAAACTATTGGTTGATGTCTCTGAGGATTATCTCATTGAGATCGCACGAAAGAGTCTTATCAAGAACCAAGCAGACTTAATCATCGCAAATGACCTGACTCAAATTTCAGCAAATCAGCATCGCGCAATCTTTGTTGAGAATGATCATCTTCAAACCGTTCAAACCAAAGAGGAAATCGCAAACCTCCTCCTTGAAAAAATTCAAGCATACGATTTTTAGAAAGGAAAGCCATGGCAAATATTCTTATCGCAGTGACAGGTTCCATTGCCTCCTATAAATCAGCTGACCTAGTTAGTTCCTTGAAGAAACAGGGCCATCAGGTCACTGTCTTAATGACTGAGGCAGCGAGAGAGTTTATCCAACCGTTGACACTACAGGTCCTCTCTCAAAATCCTGTCCACCTTGATGTCATGAAGGAACCTGCTCCTGATCAAGTCAATCATATCGAACTAGGCAAAAGGACTGACCTTTTTATTGTTGTTCCTGCTACTGCTAATACCATTGCCAAACTAGCACACGGATTTGCTGACAACATGGTGACAAGCACAGCGCTTGCCCTGCCAAACCACGTCAAAAAGTTAGTCGCACCAGCCATGAATACAAAAATGTATGACCATCCGGCAACTCAGACTAATCTAAGAACATTAGAGACTTTTGGTTATCAAATCATCTCTCCAAAAGAATCTCTACTAGCCTGTGGCGATCACGGCAAAGGCGCCCTAGCTGACCTGAATACTATTTTAGAAAGAATAAAGGAAACCCTCGATGAACAAACGCTCTAACATTGCACCGATTGCTATCTTTTTTGCAGTTATGCTCGTTATCCACTTTTTGAGTTCTCTCCTATTTAACCTTTTCCCATTCCCGATTAAACCAACTATCGTTCATATTCCAGTCATTATTGCTAGTATCATCTATGGCCCTCGAGTTGGAGTTACACTTGGTTTTCTTATGGGACTATTGAGCTTAACGGTAAATACGATTACCATCCTTCCGACCAGCTACCTCTTCTCACCATTCGTACCGAACGGAAACATCTATTCTGCGATTATCGCTATTGTCCCTCGCGTTTTGATTGGTCTGACACCTTACTTGGTTTATAAATTATTAAAAAACAGAACAGGTCTCATCTTTGCTGGTGCTCTCGGTTCCCTTACCAACACCGTCTTTGTCCTTGGGGGAATCTTCTTCCTTTTTGGAAGTGTCTTTGATGGAAATATCCAAAAACTCCTGGCAACCGTTATTTCTACAAACTCAATTGCCGAGCTTGTCATCTCTGCCGTTCTAACAGTAGCAATTGTTCCCCGTCTCGAAACCTTGAAAAAATAAAAAATCAACTCCACTTTCATAATGAAAGTGGAGTTTTCATATTTTAAGCATGAGAATAATCAAAAGGATATGAACACCGAGTCTCACTACATGATGTGAAAGAGGAGTTGGTTCTTGGTTTCTCTGACTATCCAAGTATATACTTACCGACAATAAAATCAAACCAAAAGCAATCATCATATTGACAAAATGAACAATTTCTAACATGATTCCTATAACTTCCATATAGTAAAATCCTACTAAGGGATTTAAGACAAGTGAAAGAGCCAAAACACCTGCTAATAGAGAGAATAGCGAAAGGACCAATAAACTATAAACTAGGAAGCGAGTCCAACCTGAGACTACTTTCCCTTCTTTTTTCTGCTTTGACATCATCACGATTACCACGATTAGGTAAACAAAAAGTATCATCACAATTTCTCCTCAGTTCCTATTATTCTTTACCACATTTTAACCAAATTTTCCTGAAAAATCAATAATGCTTCTTGACTTGATTGGTGATTTATTGTACTATACTTGTGTATATACAGATAAATGGAGGTTCTTATGGATATACGGAAAAAAACGCAGTTTATGACCATGACTGCCCTACTCACTGCAATAGCGATTTTGATTCCAATCATTATGCCTTTTAAAATCGTTATCCCACCGGCTTCTTACACCTTGGGAAGTCATATCCCCATCTTTATCGCCATGTTTCTTTCGCCTTTGATGGCTGCTTTTGTGATTATTGCTTCTAGTCTTGGTTTTCTGATGGCAGGCTATCCGCCTGTTATTGTACTCCGTGCCTTCTCTCACATTGTTTTTGGTACTTTGGGGGCTTTGTACTTAAAGAAATTCCCTGAAACCTTGGATAAACCAAAGGCGTCTTGGATTTTTAACTTTGTTTTGGGTGTTGTTCATGCTATCGCTGAAGTAATAGCTTGTATCATCTTTTATGCTACTTCAGGGACAAATGTTGAAAATATGTTTTATGTTCTCTTTGTCCTAGTTGGTTTTGGCACAATCGTTCATAGTATGGTAGACTATACATTAGCACTAGCTGTCTATAAAGTGCTTCGAAAACGTCGCTAAAAGGAAAAACTATGACAAAGGATCGCAAACAAGCTCTTCTCAAACTGTTAAAAGAGGCGCCAAAAGCTCTCAATGGTCAAACCTTGGCTGAACACTTCCATGTTACGCGCCAAGTCATTGTACAGGACATCGCTATTCTCCGAGCAGATGGAGCTCCTATCCTATCCACCAATCGTGGCTATATCTACAAAGAAAATGATGCCAGCCCCTACGTCCACAAACTCTTTAAAGTGAAACATGAACTGGAAGAAATCGGTCAGGAACTACTAGCCATTGTAGATAACGGCGGACGCGTTCAAAATATCTTAATCGATCATCCCGTTTATGGCGAAATTGAAACCCTACTCAAACTCACTTGCCGCCGAGATGTCCAGCACTTTCTGGAACAAGTCGAGAATTCAGACTTTAGACCCCTTTCTGAATTGACAGACGGCATTCATTACCACCTTGTTGAAGCCGAGACACAACAAGACCTCCACTATATCGAGGAGGCCTTGGATCAGTTGGGTTATTTGGTAAAAGACTAGAAAATTTCTTTCTCCCAGCCGTCCTCTGTACGGTGGCGATAGAAGAACTCTGACTTGTCAGGTGCTTCCATCATTTCCATCAAAGGCAACATATCATAGGCCAGTTCCAAGTTTGGAATCTGGTCTTTTTGCACCCAACATACTTCTCCTTCTTCTGAAGATTGGAGATTTCCAGTAAACTCTGTCGCTTTATAGCAAACGACGATGTAGCGCCCACCTGTATCTAAGGGCCAGTTTTTAATGCCGACCAGTTGGGGATTTTGAATGGTCAAGCCAGTTTCTTCGTATATTTCACGAATGACAGACTCGGCAAAGGCCTCGCCATTCTCAACATGTCCTCCTGGAAAGGCATAGCCAGACCAGCGATTGTTTTCGAGTGAACGATACTGCATCACCACGCGCTGGGTTTCGAGGTCTTCAATCAGACAGATATTGGTTAAAATAGTTGCTTGGGCACGGGACATAGATTTGCTCGCTTTCTAAATATTTAAATATAGAAATCAATTATTTCTATATCATCAAAAGTGTCATAATCTAAGTCATAAATAAATGATATCTCAAAAGTACCATCTATTTCCGATGACTCATATTCAAATTCTGGATCTTCAGGTTCTTCGTAGAAAGGATTCTTGGTAACAATATTAAAGTCTATATTCACATCAATGCTTGCTATACACTTAATTTCATAAAAGTCATCTTCAAACGTGTATTTTTCAATCTCCACTTCTGTAATAGTTACGTATTCAAATTCTCCCCAACCTAAATCACCATACTTATTTTCAAAATCCATGTTTGGAAGTTCTGTTTTTAAGTATTCCTCTATTACATCACTAATTTCATAATCATTTTCTACAATTTTTAATAATTCAGAAATATCTGTGACTTTTCGCCTTTTAATTACGGAGGGTCTATTGTTTACTGATTGAGAAGATGCTCTCACAAAAGGTTTTACTACATCGTCGTTATTTAAAGAAGTAGATACTATTTTAGCAAAATCGAGTAATGTATCACTAATAGATTTAAATACTCGAGATGGTACTTCCTCTTGTGAGAAGTGTTTCATGAATTCCAGTTCATCCATTAAATAAAAATCTGCCCCAGTCTCATTTTTCATTTCCTCTATAAGTTCAATTCTTGGACCGATAATCTGATATTTCTCCTTACCATTTCCATCTTTTCCAACACAAACTTTATGGTTTAAATCGGTTTTACTATCCCGTTTACCATCAGAGGTCACAAAAATTACATTTTTGATTTTATCTTCCTTTGCTTTGATAATTATATCCTTCCAAATAATTAAATCTCCAAACTTCTGTTGGTACTTTATACCATTATAACTTCTTGATAATTTTTTATTAGCATCATTAAAACCAGGTGGTATCTCATTTTTATATCTTTCATCTCCTTCCTTTTCAATATTTATAATCGTATTTTGTTCATATCGCTCTCCTGTTTTACTTTGTATAATTTCAACCAATGCATTAAAAATATTAGTTTGGTTCTTACTTATTGAGGAAATCTTCTCAACTAATTTATTTTCTATATCAAGTTCTTTTGAGTTCAGTAAATCTGACAAATAAGTGATCAATTCTTTATTATCTTTATCATTTCTATACGAAAGACCTGAAAATAGTGTTTTTGCTGCTTCCGACTTCACTTTATTCCAATTCTTGCTAAAATTATTTTTAAATTTTGTTACGTTGACTTCATTTAATAATAACGCTTCAGATTTATGAAAGTGAAATTCTAAAGCTACAAGATATGGAATATAAATTTTATCTTGAATACTTTGAATTATCTCAAAATATTCTTTTGATGCTTCTGGTGTAAATCTAAATACATTAAGCAATGAGTTGGTATCAAACACAATAATTGTATTCTCACTTGTCATATTTTCTTTATTAAATGGTTCTCTGTAAAAACCATAAAATTCTTCTTTATAGTTCATCTTTTTCCTTTCTTTCCTACCCCAACGTTCTCACTTTGAGCATCATATCACGGATCTGAGCTGCTAGTTCAAAGTCAAGTACTTCGACGGCTTCTTGCATTTGTTTTTCGAGTTTTTTGACGAGTTCTTTGCGTTCTTGTTTATTGAGGCTATTGATATCGACTTCCTTGTCCTCTTCCTTGGCAACTGCCTTGGTTACAGCGATTAGATCACGGATTTCTTTTGAATTTTCCGACGGCGGACCGTTTCATCGATGGCACTTTGCATAGACTGAGTCATCGTGTCCGCATTCATGATAACATGTCCTTCGCTATTACGGGCCGCACGACCAATGGTCTGGATGAGACCGCGTTCGTTACGAAGGAAACTTTCCTTGTCAGCATCTAGAATAGCACCAATCTCACTTCGGGAACGTCAATCCCTTCACGGAGCAGGTTAATACCGACCAGTTGGGGATTCTGAATCGTTAGACCAGTTTCTTCATAAATCTCACGAATGACAGACTCAGCAAAGGCCTCGCCATTCTCAACATGTCCTCCTGGAAAGGCATAGCCAGACCAGCGATTGTTTTCGAGTGAACGATACTGCATCACCACGCGCTGGGTTTCGAGGTCTTCAATCAGACAGATATTGGTTAAAATAGTTGCTTGGGCACGGGACATAGATTTGCTCGCTTTCTAAGTTATTAAAATGTATCTTCGTTGTATTTTACTTCTGACTTCATGATAAAGGGATTGATCAATTCATGATGGTCATAAGTACTACGGGCCAAAAAACCTCTAGCAATGATGATTCCCTTATCTTCTATGCGATAGTCTATATTGATAGGGACGGCTGGATCCGAGATGACTGATAAAACAAAGAATGCTGCAAACCAAAGATAAAGTGCCACTAATCCACTAAATAATTGAAAAATAAGGTGATACCATTGAAAATCTCTTGTTCTATAAAAGATTCTCCATGGATAGATTAAGAAGGTCAAACAAAGAATGAAAAACCAACTATTCCACAAAATCGGCGTAAAAGATAGTCCAAAAACCAGCAACACCAAATGAAGAACCACAAAGGTCAGCAAAGCCAAATAAAGTGTCCTAAACGAAATTAACTTAGTTAGATTTTCTTTTGTCATGATTATTCCTCTTTTTGTCCTTATATTTCAAAATGACCATTAATATCGCTGGAATGATGAAAAAGATCAGATAGGTAGCAATTGGAAGCCAGATGTAGTGATAATCGATAGATAATAGGGAAGGAATTTTTTTAACATTTCTCCCTTTCACCCCAACAAGTAAGTGGAGGAGAAAAATAGGTCCGTTTATGAATAGAAAAGTTTTTAAAAATCCTTGTACTGAAGCCTTATTGCTAAAACCATCTCTAAAAATACCTTGATAGAATGTGTGCACCAAAAAGACAAAATTCATAATAATTGGCAAGAGATAGGACATTTCTTGATATGATTTCGGGATAAGTGACGTCCCGAACAATACATACATGATACCAAAAATAGATAATAATATTATACCACCATCCATAAAAGAAGCAATCTTTGAATGTCTTTCCTGCCACAATTGGACGTGAGCTATCAAAGAATACTTTTTATGGATTTTTCTCATTTGTCTGTTCTGTTGTTTGATCTTCTTTTGTCTCTTAGTCTTTCGTTCCATTTACGCCTCCTTCTGCTCTTTTCTATCCGTATAATCAAAAGCAAAATGCCCAGCCCCAAGAAAAAGAAAAAGAGATAACTTACAATAGGGACCCAGACATATGCTGGATCCATAGAAATTATGGGAGGGAAATTCGTTGACTTACGACGTCCTAGCCAATTCAGACCTACCAAGAGATGAAAGGGAAAAAGAAGACCATTAAACCCAATAAATCCCCATGAAAAGTAACGCCATTTCTGAAGTTTATCACTACTAAAACGAAAGACAAGGAAATAGGTTGATACGATCAGAAGGATAAGATTGAAGCTTAAGGGGGAAAGATAGTTTATGTTCGGTAATAGGTAACTAATGTAAGAGGCGGCAAGAAATGATACAAACATAGATCCAAATAATACACTCGTATCCAAAAGTTGACCAATCCTTCTGTGCCTTTCCATCCAAAGAAAAATCCTCTTAGTCCAAGAAGACTTTTCTTTTGTCTTGTACTTCATTTGTCTACTCATCTTCATTTTCATCTACTCCTTTTTTTGAACCTTTAGAGAGAAAGAAGATTGCTAAAGTTAACATCAAGACTAGAAGGTAGATGACAATAGGAAACCAGATATAGGATGACTCCAGTGAAAACAAAGGCGAGAGAACGATTCTTCCTCTTTTTCTCACACCAATCAGTTGAAAAATGAAGCTAAGGATATTGATATAAATAAAGGGTTCACAAAATCTTTTAAGGGTCCTTTCTTTTTCAGTTTTCACTGACAAAAAGAGAGCATAGAACCTATTACCCAAGATAAAAAGATTCAATTGCAAGGGAAATAAGAGTTCTCTGTACCGAAAATCAGCTGGAATGCTTTTGTTCTGTGATGTTGTAAATTCTATAACTAGGAACAAGATGATATAAAAGACAATATCAAGCATAAATTTGACAAATCGATGCCCTTGTAACCAAAAACGAACAGAATCTAAGCCTGATGACTTCTTATAATTCTTCTCTTTCAAATTCATAATAACTTCCCTCTATTTAAAATATAATCTAAAACGTATAGGTGGTATAGGTTCAAAGCTAAATTTTAAGATTTAAAATTTCTTAGTTCTGTTCTCTTCGTAACTTATCAGTTTATGATTTTTAATCTTTAAAGAAACACCACTACCTGAACGATATCCTTTAGCACCATAGTAATAAGAAACCTCATAAAAGGCATCTGGCAACTCAGCATTATCTATCCCATTTGAAATAAATCCTGTCAGTCCGCCTTCACCATCAAAATAATCTTTCTCACCCTCTTCTAAAACAGTGTCTTTATATCTAACACTTCCTTTAATAATTCCTTTTTCCAAAAATTCATCAATAGGGAGGTCATATAAACCTTGAAAAGCTTTCCCTTCCTTATGGTTCTTTTCGATGAGAGCATAATAGTCTTGGATATTGTCAGATTCAGTATCGACACTCCAGTAACTACTTACGAATTCCAAATTGGGATTTTCATATTGCTTGAAAAAACTCTCTACCTTTTCTTTGTTAGAAACACTGACAGGATTCTGGTTGAGTAGCTGATCTGCTATATGTGAAAATTGATGTAACATCGTTTCAATAGTTCCATCGTATGCCAGTGCTTCATACGTTTTTCTAGAAGTACTGGAAGATTTAGGATCAAATATCAAACTATCACTGACAGTGACTTTCCTACCATTAACTTCTTCACTATAATCGTATTCAATTTCATACTCTACAGAAGGCCATCTGTATCTAGAATATTTAGTAACCTTTACATCTCCTTCAAAACCATATAACTTTAAGGTGCTTCTTGTTACACTCTCAATTTCAGATTTAGATGGTCCTGAAAAAGTAGTATGAAAGGTAACTAATAAAATGACTACAAAACTCAGAAAACAGGCTGAGAGGATAATTGCGATAAAACTGAAATTCAACACTAACGCTTTTTTCATTACTACATTCTCCTAGATAAACATATTAAAATTTATTTCACTAATCCAAAGCCTTGACTTCCTCAGCTACTTTTTGTAGATATTTTTGTCTTGTAGAATTTGTATTCACCTCACGCCCTAATTCACCCAAAATTGAAACTTTCTTTGTTTTGATACCGCAGTGATTTAGGACAGCATTCTTTAATACTGATATTCCATAACTGTCTGGGATATTGATAGGACCTGAAAATACTTTGTACCACCATGTTGGTGCCATGGATGTTGCGTAAATACTAGCTGTTTTTCCTTTTAGTAACTTTTTAAACTGCTGACCCCTTAAGTAGTTTAAAATAAAACTTCCTTGATTATTGGCAGAGTACGCAATTCCTGGCGTGAAAACACGATCGATCCAACCCTTCAATAAACTAGGCATACTACTCCACCAAATTGGATAAACAAAAATGAAATGATCTGCCCACTGAATTAATTCCTGAGAGCGAAGTATGAAGGGGTCCTCTTCCATCCGTTTTCGATAACCATAACGTAATACAGGATCAAAATCTATCTCATTTAGGTTAATAGATTCAAACTCATGATGATTTGAGTCAATATTTTTTACAATCGTTTGAAAAATTTCTTGACAGAAACTTCCCTTGTCAGGATGTCCATTGATCACTAAAATTTTCATTCGTTTTCTCCTTCACTACCCCAACGCCTTGACTTCCAACATCATATCGCGTATCTGAGCTGCCAGTTCAAAGTCAAGCACTTCGACGGCTTCTTGCATTTGTTTTTCCAGTTTCTTGACGAGTTCTTTGCGTTCTTGTTTGTTGAGGCTATTGATATCGACTTCCTTGTCCTCTTCCTTAGAAACTGCCTTGGTCACAGCAATCAGGTCACGGATTTCTTTCTTAATGGTTTGAGGTACGATACCATGCTCTTCATTATAAGCCATCTGGATTTTCCGACGGCGAGCCGTTTCATCGATGGCACGTTGCATAGACTGAGTCATCGTGTCCGCATACATGATTACATGCCCTTCGCTATTACGGGCAGCACGGCCAATGGTCTGGATGAGGCCACGTTCGTTACGAAGGAAACCTTCCTTGTCAGCATCTAGAATAGCAACCAAGCTTACCTCAGGAACGTCAATCCCTTCGCGGAGCAGGTTGATTCCGACCAAAACATCAAAAACACCCAAACGTAGGTCACGGATAATCTCCGTCCGCTCCAAGGTCTTAATGTCCGAGTGCATGTACTTAACCTTGATGCCCATTTCCTTGAAGTAGTCGGTTAAGTCTTCAGCCATTTTCTTAGTCAAAGTGGTGATAAAGGTCCGTTCATTCTTTTCAACACGGGCATTGATTTCACCTAGGAGGTCATCAATCTGTCCCATAGTTGGACGAACTTCCACTTCAGGATCTAGAAGTCCTGTCGGACGAATGATTTGCTCAATCACTGTCTCGGTCTGTTCATTTTCATAGTCACCTGGTGTCGCTGAAACATATACAATCTGATGAACGTGACTCTCAAACTCCTCACGACGGAGAGGGCGATTGTCCAAGGCAGACGGCAAACGGAAACCATAATTAACTAGCATTTCCTTACGAGAACGGTCTCCATTATACATGCCCTTGATTTGCCCCATGGTCATGTGACTTTCATCAATCATGATCAAGAAATCATCTGGGAAAAAGTCGAGAAGCGTATAAGGAGGCTCTCCTTCACTACGACCATCCATGTGACGAGAGTAGTTCTCAACCCCATTTGTATAACCCATCTCACGTAACATCTCAATATCATACTCTGTCCGCTGTTTCAAACGCTGGGCTTCTAGTAGCTTGCCTTCCTTCTCAAAGACAGCTAACTGCTCCTCCAACTCTGCTTGAATCTTGGCAATAGCAACCTCCATGTGGTCATCATTGGTCACAAAGTGAGTGGCTGGGAAAATCGCCAAATGATCCACTTCTCCCAATACCTGACCTGTCAAAGCCTCAACTTCACGGATACGGTCAATCTCATCCCCGAAAAACTCTACTCGAAAAGCGTGTTCATCACGGGAAGCTGGGAAAATCTCCACCACATCCCCACGAACACGAAATCTTCCCCGTTGGAAATCAATATCATTGCGTTCAAACTGAATATCAACCAAGTCATTCAAGAGTTTATCACGAGAAATCTCCAGACCTGGACGAAGACTAACAACACTATCAGAATATTCCTTGGGCGAACCCAAACCATAGATACAAGAGACAGAAGCTACGACGATGACATCGTTACGCTCCAGAAGAGCTGAAGTCGCTGAGTGTCGAAGCTTGTCAATCTCATCATTGACCGAGCTATCCTTCTCAATATAGGTATCGCTCGAAGGGACATAGGCCTCTGGTTGATAATAATCATAGTAGGATACGAAGTACTCGACTGCATTTTCAGGGAAAAATTCCTTGAACTCTCCATAGAGCTGCCCAGCTAGCGTTTTGTTATGGGCAATGACCAAAGTTGGTTTATTAACTTTGGAAATGACCTGACTCATGGTATAGGTCTTCCCTGTACCCGTCGCCCCCATCAAAATTTGGGCCTTCTCTCCACCTTCGATATTGTCAACCAACTGCTCAATCGCTTGGGGTTGATCTCCTGAAGGTTGGTATTTTGATACTAGTTTAAATTTATTATCTGTAATTCTATTAATCATGATTGCCTCATCTGCATTTTTCTATCCTTCTATTTTACCATAAATTTACTTTTCAGACTCTACTCTAGGTTGATAAGAGTGAGTATTTCATGTTACATTTCCTTACATAAAATCCATAAAATTTGCCTTTTCATTCATTTTCTGATATAATGGGAAAATATTCGGAAAAGGAGACTAAAAATGAAGAAAAAAATACTAGCATGTTTGCTCATTTTATTTCCCATTTTCTCACTAGGTATGGCAAAAGCTGATACTGTTAAGATTGTGTCTGATACAGCTTACGCACCTTTTGAGTTTAAAGATTCAGATCAAACCTATAAAGGGATTGATGTTGATATTATCAATAAAGTCGCAGAAATCAAAGGATGGAACATCCAAATGTCTTATCCTGGCTTTGATGCAGCTGTAAATGCGGTGCAGTCAGGTCAAGCAGATGCTATTATGGCAGGTATGACAAAAACAAAAGAACGCGAAAATGTCTTTACCATGTCTGATACCTATTATGATACAAAAGTTGTCATTGCTACGACAAAGGCAAATAAAATCACCAAATATGAGGAACTTAGCGGAAAAACGGTTGGGGTTAAGAACGGAACTGCCGCTCAACGTTTCCTCGAAAGTATCAAAGATAAATACGGTTTCTCTATTAAAACCTTTGATACTGGTGATTTGATGAATAACAGTCTAAGTGCTGGTGCTGTGAACGCCATCATGGATGATAAACCTGTTATTGAGTATGCGATTAACCAAGGACAAGATCTCAGCATCAATATGGATGGTGAGGCTGTTGGAAGTTTTGCTTTTGGTGTCAAAAAAGGGAGCAAGTATGAACACTTGGTTAGCGAGTTTAACGAAGCCCTAGCCCAAATGAAGAAAGATGGTAGCTTGGAGCAAATCATCCAAAAATGGACAGCTTCTACAACTACGGCAACCCCAACGACAACTACTGCTGCTGGACAAAAAGCTACACCAGTGAAAAGCAAGTACATTATTGCCAGCGACTCATCTTTCGCCCCATTCGTTTTTCAAAATTCAAGTAATCAATACACCGGTATTGATATGGACCTTATCAAGGCCATTGCCAAAGATCAAGGTTTTGAAATTGAAATTACCAACCCAGGATTTGACGCAGCCATTAGTGCTGTTCAAGCAGGACAAGCAGATGGTATCATTGCTGGCATGTCTGTAACAGATGCCCGTAAGGAAACCTTCGACTTCTCAGAATCCTACTACACAGCAAATACGATTCTCGGCGTGAAAGAATCAAGCACCATCGCTTCTTATGAGGACCTCAAGGATAAAACTGTCGGTGTTAAAAACGGAACCGCTTCTCAAACCTTCCTTACTGAGAATCAAAACAAATACGGCTATAAGATTAAAACCTTTGCAGATGGCGCATCAATGTATGACAGTCTGAATACTGGATCTATCGATGCCGTGATGGATGATGAGCCAGTTCTCAAATATTCTATCAGCCAAGGTCAAAAATTGAAAACGCCAATCGCTGGAACTCCAATCGGAGAAACAGCCTTTGCGGTTAAAAAAGGAACAAACCCAGAATTGATCCAGATGTTCAATAATGGACTTGCGAACCTCAAAGCTAACGGAGAATTCCAAAAGATTCTTGACAAGTATTTAGCTAGCGAAACTTCAACTGACTCTACAAGTACGGTTGACGAAACAACTATCTGGGGCTTGCTTCAAAATAACTACAAACAACTTCTTAGTGGACTTGGAATCACTCTTGCTCTAGCGCTTATTTCATTTGCAATTGCCATTGTCATTGGTATTATCTTCGGTATGTTTAGCGTTAGCCCATACAAATCACTTCGTCTGATCTCTGAGATTTTCGTTGACGTTATCCGTGGTATCCCATTGATGATTCTTGCAGCCTTCATCTTCTGGGGTATTCCAAACTTCATCGAGTCCATTACAGGCCAACAAAGTCCAATCAATGACTTTGTAGCTGGTACTATCGCCCTCTCACTCAATGCGGCAGCTTATATCGCTGAAATCGTTCGTGGTGGGATTCAAGCTGTTCCAGTTGGGCAAATGGAAGCCAGTCGCAGTCTTGGTATCTCTTATGGAAAAACCATGCGTAAGATAATCTTGCCACAAGCGACTAAATTGATGTTGCCAAACTTTGTCAACCAATTCGTTATCGCTCTTAAAGATACAACCATCGTCTCTGCTATCGGTTTGGTGGAACTCTTCCAAACTGGTAAGATCATCATCGCCCGTAACTACCAAAGTTTCAAGATGTATGCAATCCTTGCTATCTTCTATCTTGTAATTATCACGCTTTTGACTAGACTAGCGAAACGCTTAGAAAAGAGGATTCGTTAATGGCAAAACTAAAAATTGATGTAAATGATTTGCATAAGTACTATGGAAAAAACGAAGTTTTAAAAGGTATTACTACTAAGTTTTATGAAGGAGATGTTGTTTGTATCATCGGTCCTTCCGGTTCTGGTAAATCCACATTCCTCCGTAGCCTTAACCTCCTCGAAGAGGTAACGAGTGGCCACATCACAGTAAATGGTTATGATCTGACTGAAAAATCAACCAATGTCGACCATGTTCGTGAAAACGTGGGAATGGTCTTCCAACATTTCAACCTCTTCCCTCACATGTCCGTCCTAGAAAATATCACTTTTGCTCCTATTGAACACAAACGGATGACCAAAGAAGAAGCTGAAAAATTGGGGATGGAGTTGCTTGAAAAGGTTGGACTAGCAGATAAAGCTAATGCCAACCCAGATAGCCTTTCAGGTGGTCAGAAACAGCGTGTAGCTATCGCTCGTGGACTTGCCATGAATCCTGATATCATGCTCTTTGATGAGCCAACTTCCGCTCTTGACCCTGAGATGGTCGGAGATGTACTAAACGTTATGAAGGAATTGGCGGAACAAGGCATGACCATGATTATCGTAACCCATGAGATGGGATTTGCTCGTCAGGTAGCCAACCGTGTTATCTTTACGGCTGATGGTGAATTCCTGGAAGATGGAACTCCAGATCAAATTTTTGACAACCCGCAACACCCTCGTCTAAAAGAGTTCTTGGACAAGGTCTTAAATGTATAAAACAAAACTGTAAGGTTCTCCTTACAGTTTTTTAATTGCGTATTGGATTTTTTGTTTTTTTTGAAAATTATGATAAAATAAAAACTATGATAATGAGGAAATCTCATCCCTAGTCCAACTAGGAAAAAATATAGAAATTAGGTAGCTAGATGTCATCAAAGGTTATTGTTACAATTTTCGGTGCGAGTGGAGATTTAGCTAAACGCAAACTCTACCCTTCCCTTTTCAGACTCTATAAATCAGGCAATCTCTCTGAGCATTTTGCTGTTATCGGAACAGCTCGTAGACCTTGGAGTAAAGAATATTTTGAATCTGTAGTTGTCGAGTCCATCCTTGATTTGGCAGATAGTACCGAGCAAGCCCAAGAATTTGCTAGCCACTTCTACTATCAAAGCCATGATGTGAATGATACGGAACATTACATTGCTTTGCGCCAATTACAAGCTGAGCTAAACGAAAAATACCAAGCTGAACACAACAAGCTCTTCTTCTTGTCTATGGCACCTCAGTTCTTTGGAACTATTGCCAAGCACCTCAAATCTGAAAACATTGTTGATGGCAAAGGTTTTGAGCGCTTAATCGTTGAGAAACCATTTGGTACAGACTACGAAACAGCTAGCAAACTCAATGAAGATCTCCTTGCAGCCTTTGATGAAGAGCAAATCTACCGTATCGACCATTACCTAGGTAAAGAGATGATTCAGAGTATCTTTGCTGTTCGTTTTGCCAACATGATCTTTGAGAATGTTTGGAACCGTGAGCACATTGATAATATTCAAATTACCTTTGCGGAACGCTTGGGTGTTGAAGAACGCGGTGGCTACTATGATCAATCTGGTGCCCTTCGTGATATGGTGCAAAACCATACTCTCCAACTCCTCTCTCTTCTGGCCATGGACAAACCAGCTAGCTTTACAAAGGATGAGATTCGTGCTGAAAAGATAAAGGTCTTTAAAAACCTCTATCATCCAACTGAGGAAGAATTGAAAGAACAGTTTATCCGTGGTCAATATCGCTCTGGTAAAATCGATGGCATGAAATACATTTCTTATCGAAGCGAACCAAATGTCGACCCAGAATCTACAACAGAAACCTTTGCATCTGGTGCCTTCTTTGTAGACAGCGATCGTTTCCGTGGTGTTCCCTTCTTCTTCCGTACAGGGAAACGTCTGACTGAAAAAGGAACTCATGTCAATATCGTCTTTAAGCAAATGGACTCTATCTTTGGAGAACCACTTGCTCCAAACATTTTGACAATCTATATCCAACCAACTGAAGGATTCTCACTCAGCCTCAATGGGAAGCAAGTCGGTGAAGAATTTAACCTAGCACCAAGCTCTTTGGATTACCGTACAGATGCTACTGCTACTGGGGCCTCACCTGATCCTTACGAGAAATTAATCTACGATGTCTTGAACAACAACTCAACCAATTTTAGCCACTGGGATGAGGTAAGTGCTTCATGGAAATTGATTGACCGTATCGAAGAGCTCTGGGCGGAAAACGGTGCTCCACTTCATGACTATAAAGCCGGAAGTATGGGACCTCAAGCTAGCTTTGACTTACTTGAGAAGTATGGTGCCAAATGGACCTGGCAACCAGATATCGCCTATCGTGAAGAAGGTCGTTTAGAATAACAAAAATATCCTGCAAGATTGACTTGCAGGATATTTATTTTGTATTAAATCAAGCCTTCTAAGAGACCCTTCATAAAGTTTTCTGAGTTAAATTCCCCGATATCATCGATTTTTTCACCGAAACCAATTAATTTTACTGGGATATTAAGTTCTTCACGAATTGCCAGAACAACACCACCACGAGCAGTTCCATCAATCTTGGTCAACACAATACCGGTAACTGGGGTGATTTTAGAAAATTCTTTAGCTTGCACCAAGGCATTCTGTCCAGTTGAAGCATCAAGGGCAAGGAAGGTTTCATGGGGTGCCTCTGGAACGACACGTTTGATAATGCGACCAATCTTTTCCAACTCGGCCATGAGGTTGTCCTTGTTTTGCAGACGGCCTGCTGTATCAATCATAAGAATATCAATCCCTTCTGCTACAGCACGTTCCATCCCATCAAAGACTACACTAGCTGGATCAGCTTTTTCAGGCCCCCTCACAACAGGAACATCAACACGGCGGCCCCATTCAGCTAGCTGGGCAACAGCTCCGGCACGGAATGTATCTGCCGCAACCAACATGACCTTCTTGCCAGCTTGCTTGTAACGATGAGCTAATTTTCCGATAGAGGTGGTTTTACCAACGCCATTCACTCCAACAAAGAGCATGACTGTCAAGCCATCTTGGAAATGGATTTGTTCATCGTAGTTGCCATCCTTCTCATAGAGTTCAACCAATTTCTCGATAATGACACGACGGAGTGCGTCAGGCTTCTTAGCGTTTTCGAGTTTAGCTTCATAACGTAGCTCTTCTGTTAAGTTTGAAGCGACCTGCACACCGACATCGCTCATGATGAGCAGTTCTTCCAATTCCTCGAAGAATTCTTCATCGACAGAACGGAAGTTGGCAAAGAAGGCATTCAAACGAGCACCGAATCCCGTACGGGTTTTCTTGAGACTGCGGTCATATTTTTCCTGAACAGTTTCTTCAGGCTGGGGACTTTCTTCTTCTACTACTTCAGACGCTAGCTCTTCTCCAGCTTCTAGAGATTCTTGGCTCTCTCCTTCTAAAACTTCTTTAGGTTCTTGGCTTTGCTCCGTCTCATCAACTTCTAGCTCAACCTCTTTCTGAGCAGTTACCTCGACTGCTTCTGGTTCAATCACTTCTTCTGTCGAGACCTGTGAAATTTCTTCTTGAGCAAGTGTTTCTTCTTCTTTTTCTCTTGCTGTCTCTTCCTGAGAAGTTTCTTCGACTGCCGTTTGGTTTTCTTCAACCTCTTCTGACAAATCAAGATTTTCCAGAGCTTCTTTTACAATATCTTCGATTTTCGGCTCTTCTTTTTTCCCGAATAAACGGTCAAATAATCCCATATTTTAATTCTCCTTTAGCACGTATTCTTCAATAGCCCAGGCAACGGCTTCCTCGTCGTTGGTCATGGGGGTAACGACATTAGCAACTTCCTTAACTGCTGGAACTGCATTTTGCATGGCAACTCCCAGACCTGCCCACTCAATCATAGAAAGGTCATTGGCCTCGTCCCCACAAGCCATGACTTGACTTTGGTCAATACCCAAGTGTTTAATTAATTTCGCTAAACCTGTTGCCTTGTGGACGTTTTTCGGTGACCATTCCAATAAGAGTTCACGCGATTTGAAGATTTCATATTGGTCAAACAATTCAGGAGAAATCTGTTGAATGGCTGCATCCAAGGGTTCTTGGGCAAAGGCTGTCACACATTTATTATACGTCATCTGACTAGATAGCTCTTCAAAAGCGACAGGTACGAAGGTCAGGGCTGGATTGAACTTGGCATATAGACTTTCTTGGTCAGACTGGATTTGATAGACGGTTCCTTCTGAAATAGCATCTAACGGTAATCCGAGTTTTTCAGTTTCCTCGTACAATCGTACTACATCGTCGATTGAAAAGACGGTTTTATCGAGAATCTCTCCAGTATTTTTCTGTACCAGACCACCATTAAAGGTGATGGTGTACTCGTCCTCCTGACCATCAGTCCCTAGCTCATGGAGAAAGAAATCCATAGCCTTCAAAGGACGACCTGTTGTCAGAACGACCTTGATGCCACGATCACGCGCAGCTTTGAGGACCTCCTTGGTACGTTCTGTTAGCTTTTTATCCGTTGTCAGCAAGGTGCCATCCAAGTCCAATGCAATCAATTTAATATCTGCCATTATAAGCCCTCCATATAAGTCATCACTGATTGGTCCTTATGGTGGCCAATCACTGTCTCTGCTAATTCTAAAATCTCTGGTCGCGCATTTTCAGGAGCGATTGGATGCCCCACAACCTGCATCATATGAAGGTCATTGAGATTATCGCCAAACGCCATAACCTGATCCATTGTTAGACCAAGTTTTTTTGCCAACTCAACAATAGCCACACCCTTATCAACATAGTCTAAGACAATATCGATGGATTCAAAACCTGTGGTCATGGCTTTCACACCAGAAACATTTTCGTTGACCCATGCCTCACCAACTTCTATCGTTTCTTCAGTAAAGTTAGTAGTGAATTTAAAAATCTCATCTGAGATATCTTCCAAACTCGCTACTTTTTGAATGTTTTCATTGTAGTGACGACTAAACATGAGATAGGTCTCATCCACTGTATCTAATACGTAACAAGCTTTTTTCCCAGTCAAGAGCATTTTACTTTCATCAAAATAGGGTGATTTCTTTAAAGCTTCAAAAGTATTCAAGTAAAAATCCCGAGACATAGTAGCCTCATACATATCCTCACCATGAAACTCAACATAGCTCCCATTTTCAGCTATAAAAATCACTTCATCACGCACATCTGCAAACAACTTTTTCAGGGACAAGATACCGCGACCTGAAGCCACTGCAAAATAAATCCCCTTTTCCTTGTAGGAAACAAGTACGTTTTTAAGGCGTTCCATATCAAACCGACCCGCTCCATCTAGAAAGGTTCCATCCATATCGGTTGCTACAAGTTTAATCATAAAATTCTTCGTTCTCCAATTGATAAATCTATCTTCTATTATACCATAGATAAGTTTAAAAAGGTCCAGTACAGTAGGATAGCACTACTTTTTCGGAGAAACTTCAAAGGGCCTAAAAATTAGAATAGTAGAACTTTTTTCAGATAGTTTAAAAAGTTTGTATTCCCCTACCCTTTTCTCTATAATGGAGAGAAAGGAGATGACTATGACAGAAATAAAACATGAAATTGATGCTAACTTTACAGGCCGACTCAATATCCTACGCGCAGGTGTTCTAGGAGCCAATGATGGAATTATTTCCATTGCTGGAGTCGTTATAGGTGTTGCCAGTGCGACGATCAATATCTGGATTATCTTTTTATCAGGATTGGCCGCTATCCTCGCTGGTGCTTTTTCTATGGCCGGTGGCGAATATGTCTCTGTATCCACTCAGAAAGATACGGAAGAAGCCGCTGTCGCTAGAGAGCAATTACTCTTAGATAAAGACATCGAATCTGCAAAACAATCCCTCTATGCTGCTTACCTTCAAAATGGTGAGTGTGAAACGTCCGCCCAACTCTTGACCAACAAGGCCTTTTTAAAAAATCCACTCAAAGCCTTAGTTGAGGAAAAATACGGTATCGAGTATGAAGAGTTTACCAATCCTTGGCATGCTGCGATCTCTAGCTTTATCGCCTTTGTACTGGGAAGTCTTCCTCCTATGCTTTCCATTATCATCTTTCCAAGTAACTATCGCATTCCTGCTACTGTTTTTATCGTTGCCCTTTCCCTTCTCGTCACTGGCTATACCAGTGCTAAATTAGGCAAGGCTCCTACGAAAACTGCTATGATCCGTAACCTCTGTATCGGACTTCTAACTATGGGAGTGACTTACCTATTTGGACAACTCTTCAGCATTTAAGATAAAAGAAATACCTCGATAAACATCGAGGTATTTTTTTTACATTTGCACAATCTTGCGATAGCTTCTTGAGGTAATCATAAAGATCAAGACATAGACGATGAGGAAGATGGCACAGATGGACAGAGTGACAGTCAACATCATGGTTGCATCTAGTACCCCAATGACTTTTAGAATGAGGCTAAGCATATGATAGGCAAAGGCAAGGTGTAGGAAAGCAAAGAGCAATGGGAGGAAGAAAACAGTTAGGACCTGTTTATTAATGGTTTGCTTGATTTGCTTTTGATCGAGACCGACTTTTTGCAAAATGATAAATCGTTCACGGTCTTCATAGCCTTCAGAGATTTGTTTGTAGTAGATGACGAGAACCGTTCCCACCATAAAGATGATAGAGAGGAAGATACCGATGAAGAAGACTCCACCAAAGAGAGCACTCATCTGCGCACTACTATCAGCCAGATTGCTTCCGTAAACATAGCTTCCTTCTTTGCTTAATTCTCTATTAAAATCACCAAGGAATTTTGAATAGTCGTTGGCAAGTTTGAGTTGCTCTTCCTCACTAGCTGTTACATTCATACCACCGTAGTATTGATTAAAGATGGAAGAATTAGGATGCTGGTCAAGAAAGACTTGTAGGTCAGGAACAACCAGATAGTTATAGTCCGAAGTTAGAATATTGTACTGATTTGGGACATGTTCAAGAATAAAATCTTTTTTGATTTCTTCTTTGATCGTGTAGGTCTGGTTATTTAGAGTCAGTTCTTTCTGTCCTTGAAGTTCTTTGTTTTTAGTAAACAATCCAACTTCCTTTCCTGAAAGTGCGAGTTTTTGCCCCGTCATATTCTCGTAGTCTTTTTGGTCAAAGACCATAAAAACAGTTTTCGGTTGAACACGGTTTTGACCTTTGTCAAAGATTGTTAATTTCGTACCTTCTTGATTTGCCACACCAAAGCTACTGTATGTAAGAACTTCTTTCTTTGTAACAGTCAATCCCTTATCACTAGCATACTGGTCTAGGAGTTTATTTATGTCTTCTTTTTCAATATTCTGTCCTGTAATTCCAAAATCATGTGGATTCATGACTTTCTTGAAAGTTTCAGAGCCTTTAAAGATACTCGTTGCAGCAGACATAGTCACTAAGACCATGGTTGAAAGAATAGCAATCGTCGCCAGACCAACCGCATTTTTCTTCATACGGAAAATAAGATTGGATACGGAAATCATGTTGTTAGGTTGGTAATAATAACGCTTGTTTTTCTTCAAGATTTGTAGGAAAACTGTGATCCCTGCATTGAAGAGAAGATAAGTTCCCAAAATTACCAACAAGACTGCTACGAAGAAAATCAGAACAGCAGAAAGTGGATTTTCAACTGTAACCGCTAGGTAGTAACCCGCTCCCAAACTAATCAGACCTAGAATGGTTTGAAGACCTAAGAAACGTCCTTTTTTCTCACCACTGGCTTTTTCACGAGAGAGCTGAAGGGCATTCATGCGTGCGATGCGAAAGGCATTGATAAAAATCAAACCTAGGAAGATAGCTCCAAAGACGATGAGAACTAGGATAAAGACAATTGGTTGAAAAGTCGAAACGAGCTCTACCTTCATATTCATTAACTTCAAAAGGAGGGCAAAGATTAGCTTATCAAAGAGAGCTCCTAGACCAAGACCAGCTGTCAAGGTTAAGGAACCAAAAATAAGAAGCTCCTTAAAAACCATACTGATCAAATGGCGCTTTTCAAGCCCCAGCATACCATATACACCCAACTCCTTGGAACGGTTCTTCATGACAAAACTATTGGCATAAAGGACAATAATTCCAGAAGCGATGGTAACAACCACCATACCGAGAGCGAGGGTCATAGAGATAGTTTCTCCCCCTCGTATCTTGCCAATATTAGGATTAAGTGACAGTGAGTAAAAGAGATAGGTGATGGTCACTGCTAAGAGAACAGCAAGGGCAAAGGGATAGTAGAGTTTGCGGTTTTTAATCAAGTTGGATGCCGCTAACTTATTGGTTAATCGGAACATACTAATTCACCTCGCTTGCCATAACAGTCAAAGTATCAGAGATTTCTTGGAACATCTGACGCTCTGTCTTGTCTCCACGGTAAATTTGGTTGTAAAGAATGCCGTCCTTGATAAAGAGAACTCGCTTGGCCCTGCTGGCTGCTGCCGTTGAGTGGGTTACCATAAGAATAGTTTGACCGCGTTCATTGATTTCATCAAATACATCGAGTAAGGCTGCAGATGACTTGGAGTCAAGGGCTCCTGTTGGCTCATCCGCAAGGAGAATTTCAGGTTCTGTGATGATGGCGCGTGCTACTGCTACCCGCTGTTTTTGACCTCCTGAGATCTCGTAAGGGTACTTCTCTTGCAATTGGTTGATGCCCAGATTTTCAGCGGTTACTACCAATTTCTTCATCATCTCTGTGATAGGTTTTCGTGATAATACTAGCGGAAGCAAGATATTGTCCTTAACAGACAGGGTATCTAGCAAGTTAAAGTCTTGGAAGACAAATCCCAACTTTTCCCGACGGAAACTCGAAGCCTGTGAATTTTTAATAGTGGCTGTGTCTGTTCCGTTTAGGTAAACCTGGCCTCGAGTTGGTTTATCCAGCATAGCTAGGATGTTGAGCAGGGTTGACTTTCCTGAACCAGACTCACCCATGATGGCAACGTAGTCACCCTTTTCTACGGTAAAGTGAATATCTTTGAGTGCTTCGACTTGGTTTCCTTGGAAACGTGTTTTGTAGATTTTTTGAACGTGTTTTACATCTAAAAGTGTCATGATTTTCTCCTTCTTAATATCCCATCATTTGAAACTGTGCTTGCATCATAGCGCATCCCAGTTGAACACGCTCGATATCTTTTTGACTTGGTTTTCTTGTTTTCTTTTGTAAAATTCTTTTCATGGTTTTGCTCCTTTATTCTTTATGAGTCTAGTTTATCGCAAAAAAAGATGGCTTGCCATAACCTAACCTTACAAAAGAGACTTTAATCTTACATTTTTGTAAGATTGAAGAATATCAAGCAATTTCGCTATCAATATTTTACCATAAAAGAAAGGCAAGAAGAAAACCCTTGCGGATGCAAGGGTTAGGATTCACTACTTTTTCTAATTTCTTCAAGAAACAAGGAAATCATCTATAAACTATTTCCAAATCCGACTCACCAAAACCGTCCATCATTGTCATAAATGGCCTCAGCATCCTTACGTTTGCGTGGTCCTGTTCCGTACATTTCTGCTTCAATCTCTTCCTTAGTTGGCAGAATAGAGGCGAGGATGATGTAGATAATCACACCAATCCCAAAATTTGATATGGTAAAAATGGCAAAGAGAAAGCGGACTAGAGTTACATCAAAATTCCACTTGTCTGATAAACCAGCTAAAACTCCCGATACCATACTATTTCGTTTCATTTTATAAAATTTTGTATTCATGATTTGTTCCTCTTTCGGTATTCTTACAAGTAGTATATCATGAAACGGGGGCACAAACATCAGTCCTTAGGCCGATTTAGGATGACGAGTTTACCACGGCAGACGCCACAGCGATAGCACTTGGTATCAATCTTCCTCTTTCGTTGATAGCGTTGCTGGCAGGATTGACACTGATAAACTAGGAAATTACTTTGGGCTCTCAAAGGGGGAACAAAGCGTAGTCCATCCACTTCTTTCAAAAGTTCCTTAAAATCTCGGTCCTTATGCCGATACCCCTTTTTCTGAAAATAAAGGTGATAGTGACAGAGTTCATGGCGCACGATTTTCCGAAAAACCTCCAAACCAAGTTCATTATAGACCTTGGGATTAAAATCCAAATGCCCATCTTTAGGGAAAAATCGCCCACCTGTCGTTCGCAGACGAGAATTCCATTGGGCTTGGTGTGTAAAAGGTCTACCAAAGTCTTCGAGGGAAACGGACTGAACGTACTCAGTCAGTTTCATCTGGAGCTAGGAGCGACAGATTAACTTTTTCACGTTCAGTATCGATTTTCTTAACCCAAACCGTTACCAAATCTCCAACAGACACCACTTGACTAGGATGTTTGATAAATTTGCGACTCATGTGGGAAATATGGATCAAACCATCCTCGTGAATCCCGATATCAACGAAGGCACCGAAGTCAACGACATTACGCACCACACCTTCTAGCTTCTGGCCGACTTTTAAGTCTTTGATATCCAGTACATCTTGACGGAGTACAGGTGCATCAAAAGAATCACGGAAATCTCGACCTGGTTTGAGAAGGTCGGCAATAATATCTTTAAGGGTTTCTGGGCCAAGATCTAGTTCTTGCGCCATCTCCTTAACTGAAAGGGACTTAAGCTTATTTTGTGCTTCTTCATTCAACTCCTTGATATCCAAGCGTTTGAAAAGCTCCTTAACCGCAGCATAGTTCTCTGGATGAACTCCTGTATTATCAAGGATATTGCTACTTTCAGGAATACGGAGGAAACCTGCAGCTTGCTCAAAGGCTTTGGCACCTAGACGAGGAACCTTCTTGATTTGAGCGCGTGAAGTGATTTTTCCTTCTTCTTCACGGTATTTGACGATATTTTCAGAAATGGTTTTATTGAGTCCAGCTACATGGGAAAGAAGAGCTGGGCTGGCTGTGTTAACATTGACACCGACTTGGTTGACCACTGTATCGACGACAAAGTCCAGACTCTCAGACAGTTTCTTTTGACTAACATCGTGTTGGTATTGACCGACACCGATTGACTTAGGATCGATTTTAACCAATTCAGCGAGGGGATCTTGCAAACGACGGGCAATAGAGATAGCAGAGCGTTTTTCAACGGTTAATTCTGGAAATTCCTGACGCGCAAGTTCGCTGGCAGAGTAGACAGAAGCGCCACTTTCATTGACGATAACATAGCTGACTTCTGGAAAATCTTTAAGAACTTCCGCCACAAAGGCTTCACTTTCACGACTGGCAGTTCCATTTCCGATAGCAATAATTTCCACACCGTATTGACCAATCAAGTCCGACAAATCTTTCTTTGCTTCTTCAATCTGACGAGCTGATGCTGGTTTTACTGGATAAATGACTTGGGTTGTCAACATTTTACCTGTTGTATCAACGACAGCAAGTTTGGCACCTGTACGAAAGGCAGGGTCAAATCCTAGAACCACGCGCCCTTTCAGCGGAGCAACCAAGAGAAGATTGCGCAGGTTGTCAGAAAAGAGTTGGATAGCTCCTTCTTCTGCTTTCTCAGTTAATTCTGTCCGAATGCGTCGTTCGATAGCAGGCAAGACCTTTTTCTTAACTGACTGTTGAACAACTTCATCTATATAGGCATTTTTCACCTTGAAACGGGCAGCAAAGAAAGCAAGAATACGATCTGACGCGTGCTCAAAACCGACTTTTAAGACACCTAGTTTCTCACCACGATTGAGGGCCAAGGTACGATAACCCTGCATGTTGCCAACTGTCTCTGAGAAATCGTAATATATCTGAAAAACTTGTTTTTCATCAAGACTCTCATCCTTGACTTGCGAAGTGATTTTAGAGTGTCTCAGAACTTCCTGATAGGTCATAGCACGTAGATTGACATCTTCGGATAAGGCTTCTACCAAGATATCAACCGCTCCAGCTAAGGTTTCTTGATCAGTCGCAAATCCTTCACAGACAAACTTCTCGGCTTCTTTCTCTAAGTCAGCTACGTTCTGCAAAATCAAGCGTGCGAGAGGGAAGAGTCCAGCTTCGCGAGCAATGGTTGCCTTGGTCCGACGCTTTTCCTTGTATGGAAGATAGAGTTCTTCTACGTCTGCTAGTTTTTCAGCAGCTAAGATAGCTTCTTCCAATTCCTTTGTTAGCTTGCCTTGTTCTTGAATCTTAGCCAAGACTGCTTCCTTGCGGTCATTGAGATTAGTCAGGCTTTTATCCAAGTCAATAATGGCCTTAATCGCCACTTCATCCAGACTACCAGTCATATCCTTTCGATAACGCGCGATGAAGGGAATTGTCGCCCCTTCAGCCGTTAAACTTAGAACACTATCGATTTGCTTTAAGGTTACACCCAAATCTTGGGAGATTTTTTCATATTTTTTATCCATAAACCTATTATACCATAAGGGATAAGGCTTGTTTCATCTTACCTGTTTTTACCTCTTTGATTGTCAAAATAAAAATAATCCCTTTTCTGCAAAATAATAGTATAATAGAGGTAGAATGTAGAAAAGAGGTAGGCCCATGGCTGTTAAATTTACAAAAACTGATGATTTGGACAAGATGTTTGAAGAATTTGCCAAACTTCCTGACTTAACACAGGTCACTTTCCCAGATGACAAAGATAAAAAAGAAAAAGTTGAGAAGAAAAAATAGATGACTTTTTTCCAATCTCTTCCTCCTAGCATCTTACAAGCGGGAGCTATTTTTCTCTCCATCATCGTCGAAGCCCTTCCTTTTGTCTTGATTGGTAGTATTATTTCCGGCTGGATTGAAGTCTACATCACACCAGATAAAGTCACTGAGTTTCTCCCTCGCAATCGTTGGGGGAGAATCTTTTTTGGTACCTTCATTGGCTTTCTCTTCCCATCCTGCGAGTGTGGAATCGTTCCGATTATCAATCGTTTTTTGGAAAAGAAAGTCCCCAGCTACACGGCAGTTCCTTTTCTGGTGACTGCTCCTATCATCAATCCTATCGTTCTTTTCGCTACCTATTCTGCCTTTGGCAATTCCTTAAAAATTACCTTCTTGCGAGCTCTGGGAGCCATTGTAGTTGCTTTGGTATTGGGTATTTTTCTAGGATTTTTCTTGAAGGAATCTATTCAAAAAGAGAATCCTATCACTTGCCATGAACATGACTTTTCACACTTGAGTCCCGCTAGAAAAGTCTTTCAGGTCTTTATACAGGCTATTGATGAGTTTTTCGATATGGGGTGCTATTTGGTCTTTGGTTGTCTCTTTGCAGCTATCGTGCAGGTCTATGTCCCGACTCGGATTCTGACCTCTATCAGTGCTAGCCCACTCCTTGCGATTCTCTTGCTCATGTTTCTTGCCTTTCTCCTCTCGCTTTGTAGCGAGGCGGACGCCTTTATCGGAGCTTCTCTTCTCTCGAGCTTTGGCCTAGCACCAGTCCTTGCTTTTCTAGTCATTGGCCCCATGCTTGATATCAAAAATCTCCTCATGATGAAGCACTATCTCAAAGCGCGCTTCATCTGGCAATTCATGGGTATTGTGACAGTGCTTGTCTTGCTTTATTCTTACATGTTTGGAGTGTTGCTATGATGCGATTTTTCATTTTACTGGGTTATTTTGCCCTAACTCTGTATCTGCAGCTTTCTGGCAAGCTCAGTCACTACATCAACCTCCACTATTCCTATCTAGTCTATATCTCCATGATCCTTTCTCTTCTGTTGGCTCTGGTCCAATTCTATATCTGGATCAAGAAAATCAACTCTCACATCCATTTGGAAAGTCGTCGATCTAGACGAATCAGCATCCTGTTACTGTCACTACCTCTGTTGATTGGGGTTGCCTTTCCGACAGTAAGTTTGGACTCGAGAACCGTATCTGCCAAAGGATATCATTTCCCACTTGCTGAGGGAATCAACACAGCCATTCAGGCAAGCGAAGGAACATCCAGTCAATACCTCAAACCCGATACCAGTACCTATTTTTCCAAATCTGCTTATGAAAAGGAAATGAGAGCTACAGCTGATAAATACCTCTCCCAATCAACCATTCAGGTTACAGATGAAAACTATATGGAGGTCATGGAAGTTCTCTATGACTACCCTCAAGAGTTTGAAGGAAAGCAAATCGAATTTACAGGCTTTGTCTATAACGATCCTAGCCATCCAGATAGCCAGTTCCTCTTTCGCTTTGGCATCATCCACTGTATCGCAGACTCTGGTGTATATGGACTCTTGACCAAGGGAAACTCACGCCAGTATCCTGACAATACCTGGATCACCGCTAGAGGAACCCTGACCCTCCACTATCATAAAGAACTCAAGCAAAAACTCCCAACACTAGAGGTTGAGAGTTTCACAAAAGTAGACAAACCAGAAAATCCTTATGTCTATCGCGTGTTTCAATAAAAAAGTAGCCTGACAAGGCTACTTTTTTTGTCCATTATATGAATTTCATTCTATCTACTCTTTCGAATTGATAGAAAACTCTCACTCTCCACCCTTCCAGTTTCGAGCAATCTCTTCGTCTTTCTGGAGTTGGTCTACCAGTTCCTCTACGGAGTCGAATTTGACCATATCTCGGACACGGTCCAGCCAGTAGACCATGACGGTCTCACCGTAAATATCATCTGAAAAATCGAAAATATTGACTTCAAAGCGTGGTTCTTCTCCATCAAAGGTAACATTTTTACCAACGCTCGCCATGCCACGATATCTTTGACGTTGCACTTCGACATCGACTACGTAAACACCGTCTGCCGGCATATAGGTTCGATCTCTTAGGACCAGATTGGCTGTTGGATAACCAATAGTCCGCCCACGAGCATTTCCATGAACGACCATTCCACGAGATGGGAGCGGAGTGCCGAGCAGATGATTGACTTCCTTTACATCTCCATCAAGAATTGCCTGACGAATCCGTGTAGAACTAATCTTGCCCTTTTCGTCTTCGACCGGAGGAACAATGATGATCTCTCCATCAAAATAATCCTTCAGGTCATCCGCAGTTTTCTTATCAGAGCCAAAAGTATAGTCAAATCCTGCTACAATAATCGCTGGTTTTAAAGCCCTGATATAGGTATCAAAGAATTCCTGCCCTGTTAGATTGGCAAATTTGCTACTAAAGTCAAGTAAGAATAGAGCCTCTACTCCGTGCCACTTCATCTTGTGCTCCCGTTCTTCGTGATTGACGATATGGAGCATGAGTTCAGGTTGGTAAGGTTGTAAGGCAAGTTTTGGCGATTCTGTAAAAGTCATCACGACAACTGGCAGATAATCCTTCATCGAAGCCTTGCTGGCCACTTCAAAGAGTTTCTGATGTCCCTTGTGGATGCCATCAAAATAACCTAGTACAAGGACTGTATTACCTGGTACTGCAATATCTTTTTCGTTCTTAATAGGTACTGTTGTAATCATGAAACTATTATATCATAGAGAAAGTCTTTTCGCTAAGAGGAAATCCCAAATATCGTTTTTTGCGCCTGAACTGACCGTAAGAGAAAATTTAGGGCTTTAGTTTTAAAAAATAGCACCTCCTAAGAGATGCTATCATTTGGTAACTAGTCTATTGTTTCTTCTAAATCTTTTAACTTAACCGAAACAATCTTAGAAACACCTGATTCTTGCATGGTCACTCCATAGATAGAATCCGCTGCCGCCATCGTCCCCTTACGGTGGGTTACGACGATGAACTGACTATCCTTGTCAAAGCGGTTAAGGTAATCCCCAAAACGTTTGACATTGGCTTCGTCTAGCGCAGCCTCTACCTCGTCCAAGATAACAAAAGGAATGGTCTTAACACGGATAATGGAGAAGAGCAGAGCCAGAGCAGATAGGGCTTTTTCACCACCACTCATGAGGTTGAGAGACTGGATTTTCTTACCTGGTGGTTGAACAGAAATCTCCACACCAGCTGTTAAAAGGTCACCCTCAGTTAATATCAAGTCTGCCTGACCTCCACCAAACATCTGTCTAAAGGTCACTTTAAAGGACTCACGAATCGCCTCAAAGGTTGATTTAAAGCGTTCCTTAACCTCATCATTCATCTCTGTGATGGTCTCAAGGAGCAGGTTTTTCGCAGACAAAATATCATCACGCTGGCTATTGAGGAAATCCAAACGATTGTGAACTTCTTCGTACTGGTCAATAGCGTCCAAGTTGACAGGACCCAGTGAGCGAATAGCCTTCTCAAGATCTTTAACCTCTTGCTCTGCCAGAGTGAGATTTTCCAGTTCATGAGCCTTTTCTAGCGCCTCATTATAGCTAATCTGGTACTGGTCAGTTAATTGAGCTTGTAGATAGCGCAAGCGTTCACTGACCTTTTCCTTTTTGGCTTCAGCACGTGTTTGTTTACGAATCCACTCTTCATTCTGCTGACGAGCCTGATCCAAATGGCTGGCAATATCATCCAGCTGGCCTTCGATATCATCCAACTCAAACTGCTTGCGTATCAAACCTTGTTGGAGATTTGTTTTCTGAGTTTTGGCCTCTTCCACCTGCTGGCTTAGCAAATCCGTATCCACTTTCTCAAGATTATCAACCTTTTCTTGGAGGAGGCGCTGGATTTCCTCTTGCTCGATATCCAGATTATCCAGTTCCTTACCTAAGCGTTCTATATCAGTCACTTCGTACCGTTTTTGTCCTTGCAGTTCGGACTTAAGCAAGCGCGCTTGAGAAATCTGTTCCTGCAAGTTTTGATAACGTTCTTGAATAGCGTTTTTGTTAGACTTAATCTCTTCAATCTCAGCTTCCAGATTTTGCTTTTCACTGGTGATAGTAGCAAGGCGCTCTTGGCATTTTTCCTTGTCCGCTTGCCAATCTCCTTCAGATAGGCGATTTAATTCCTCTTCTTGAAGTTTCCAAAGCGTTTCCAGTTCTTCGACCTGCTGATTGGTTTGTTGATAAGCAAGGTACAAGCCTTGCTCCTGAATACGAGCTTGCTCACCTTGAGATTTGATAGCTTCTAATCTTTCTGTTAATACTACCATCTCATCTTGCAAGGTCTTCAAAGTCGCTTCTTCTGACCGCAAGTCAGCTTCTTCTTCAGCAATTTCTTTTTGTAATTGTTCCAGCTCTGGCTTGATGAAAATACTGTTGTTTTGACGATTGGCTCCACCCGCGTAGGAACCACCTGTGCGCAACTCTGTCCCATCCAGTGTCACCATGCGAACCTGATAACGAACTTGGCGAGCTGCGGCACGCGCATGTTCTACAGTATCAAAAATCGCTGTCGTAGCTAGCAAGTTCTTGAAAATGGCTTCTAATCTCTTATCAAACGACACCAACTCATCTGCCATACCCAGAAATCCTGGACTTGCTGCGATAGCATCTTGATTCTGACTAGAAATCGTACGAGCCTTGATCGTCGTCAATGGAAGAAAGGTTGCACGACCAGCTCTATTACGTTTGAGGAAATCAATCGCCTTGGTTGCTGCGTTTTCATCTTCTACGATGATATGCTGACTGCTAGCTCCAAGTGCAATCTCCAAAGCAGTTTGATAATGCACATCAAAGGTCAAATGTTCACTGACTGCACCAATGATCCCACCAAGACGGGCTTTTTCTTGAAGAACACTCTTAACACCCGCATAAAAATTACTATGATTTCTTAGGATGTTTTCCAAACTCTGGGCTCGAGCCTGCTTGTTTTTGAGACTATCCAGACGGTCAAAGAGTTGACTCTGCTGGACTTGGTAAGAAACTTTCTGCTTCTCTTGTTCCTTGGCACTAGCTTGGTAGTCTGCCAATAATTTTTGAACTTTCTCCTTGGCGGTTTCAAGCTCAGCCTGTTGTTGACTAGCCTTCTCTTTAGCTGTAGCCAGTTGTTCTTTCAATTTCTCAAGTTGATCTGCTTGTTTTTGAGATAATTGACGGCTGTTTTCCAACTCATTCTCGATACGGGTCAACTGGTTTGAGACATCCGCTTCTTCTTGTAAAAGCGCCACAAAACGTTCACGCAAGAGCTCGATCATTTGGTCAGGATCATCTGAAAATGCCAACAACTCTGCTTCTAGGCGATTGAGTTCCTTGTTGTTTTCAGCTAGACTTTTCTCTAACTGTTCCAAGTTCGCTTCTTTTTCAGCCTTTTCCTTACTTAAAACCTTTCTCTTATCTTCCAAAGTCGCCAAACGGGTTTGTGCCTCTTGTTGATTGAGGGCTACTTGCTCAGATTCCAGTTTAGACAGGGCTAGTTTTCGCTCTAAGTCACTGATCAAACTAGTCAAATCCATCAAACTTCCTTGATCCTTGGCCATTTCAGCTTGGAGATCCTGACGTTTCTTTTTAAGGCTTTGATTTTCCTCTTCTAACTCTTCACGCTTTTGGTAATAGCTAGTCAAAAGTTCCTGAACCTGCGTTAGCTCTTCTTCTGTTAACTCTAGTTCAGTCTTGTTTTCCTTGATTTGGGCAACCAGTACATCCAAGTAAATCGCCTTACGTTGACCATCCAAGTCTAGAAACTTACGAGCATTCTCGGCTTGTTTTGCAAGGGGCTTGATTTGATTGTCCAACTCGTAGATAATGTCTTCTAAGCGGTCGAGATTGTCTTGAGTTTGTTGCAGTTTGCTTTCTGTTTCTTTTCGACGAGTCTTGTATTTTAAAACTCCAGCAGCTTCTTCAAAAATAGCACGGCGTTCCTCTGGCTTGGAATTAAAAATCTCCTCAACCTTCCCTTGGGAAATGATGGAAAAGGAATCCCGCCCCAAACCTGTATCCAAGAAGAGGTCATGAATATCACGCAAGCGAACTTTCTTGCCATCAATTCGATACTCGCTATCTCCACTACGGTAAATATGACGCTCTACCTTAATGACTTGCCCCGCATCCTTGATAAAGCCATCTTCATTGTCCAAAGTCACGACAACAGAGGCATAATTGAGTGGTTTGCGGCTTTCAGTTCCAGCAAAGATAACGTCGGGCATCTTGCCTCCACGAAGGCTCTTGACACTAGACTCCCCCAAGGCCCATCGCAGACTTTCTGTAATATTTGACTTCCCAGAACCATTGGGCCCAACGACAGCTGTCACACCTTGATCAAAGACGACCTTGGTCTTGTCAGCAAAGGACTTGAATCCCTGAATCTCAATCTCCTTTAAATACATGAATCCAGCCCTTTCTCAACTGCATTTTTGGCGGCCTCTTGTTCTGCCAATTTTTTAGAACGGCCTTGACCTTTTCCGATACTCTTGCCCTCAACCAGAACTTCTACATCAAAAACCTTATCATGAGCAGGTCCCGTTTCAGAGGTCACTTGGTAGCGAATATCCACATCGCCATTGACCTGGAGCAGCTCTTGCAGGTGTGTCTTGTAATCCTTAATCATTTCAAAGTCACCTGCTTCAACCTTGGGAATCATGACCTGATAGATGAACTCTTTTACTCTAGCAACATCCTTGTCCAAAAGCAAAGCACCCAGAAAGGCTTCAAAGGCATCGCCAAGAATGGTGTCACGATTGCGCCCACCAGACTTTTCTTCCCCTTTTCCTAGCTTGATAAACTGATCAAACTGGCAATCACGCGCAAAACCTGCCAAACTCTCCTCACGGACAATCATGGCACGGAGTTTGGACAAATCTCCCTCTGGTTTCTTAGGATATTTTTTATACAGATATTCTGAAATCAATAATTGCAGAACAGCGTCTCCTAAAAATTCCAAGCGCTCATTGTGTGAAATTTTTAAGAGGCGGTGCTCATTGGCATAACTCGTATGAGTAAAGGCCGTTTCCAGTAAGTTTTTGTCTGCAAATTCGATTGCAAAACGCTTCTTTAGTACAGTTTGTAATTCTTTCATACCAACCTCTTTCTAACTGATCACAGTCCTTCTTATTATATCAAAAAAAGCCCCCTGAGTCACTTTAAAACGGGACTAGAGGGGATTTGAGCACTTTTTAGAACAAAATTTTCAATTTTAGGGACAAATTTGGGGCGAGATAAAGAAAAAAGCCTTATTTAAGGCTTTCTTAGGCTATTTACATCCACCCTGAGGGAATCGAACCCCCATCTCAAGAACCGGAATCTTACGTGATATCCATTACACTAAGGGTGGAAACTTGTCTTATTATAACAGAAATTTGCTCTAATAACAAGTTTTTTATGGGTGGACTAAGCGTCCATTAGTGGGATGCATCACCGTTCCAGATAGAGTTTTTCACGATCACATAATCAACGTGCTTGAGGTCGGCAACCTTGCGTCCACCTGCGTAGGAAATGGCACTTTGCAAATCTTGCTCCATCTCAGTAAGGGTATCTTGTAAATGCCCTTTGGCAGGAAGTAAGATACGTTTTCCTTCCACATTTTTATAAGCACCCTTTTGATATTGTGAAGCTGAACCATAGTATTCTTTGAACTGTTCGCCGTCGACTTCAATCGTTTTCCCTGGGCTTTCAATATGTCCTGCAAAGAGGGAACCAATCATAACCATACTAGCACCGAAACGGATAGACTTAGCAATATCACCATGAGTACGAATCCCACCATCAGCAATGATCGGTTTGCGAGCTGCCTTAGCACACCAGCGAAGTGCTGCCAACTGCCAACCACCTGTACCAAAACCAGTCTTGACCTTGGTGATACAAACCTTACCAGGACCGATTCCAACCTTGGTAGCATCCGCACCAGCATTTTCCAGTTCACGCACAGCTTCTGGTGTTCCCACATTCCCAGCAATGACAAAAGTATCTGGTAATTCTTTCTTGATGTGTTGAATCATAGAAATCACACTATCCGCATGACCATGAGCAATGTCAATCGTAATATACTCAGGAGCATCAGCCTTGAGTCGGCTAACAAAATCATACTCGTAATCCTTGACACCGACAGAGATGGATGCAATAAGGCCTTGATCGTGCATGCGTTTGATAAAAGGAATACGCCCTGCCTCATCAAAACGATGCATAATGTAAAAGTAACCGCCTTTAGCAAGTTGCTCTGCTACGTTCTCATCCAAAATCGTCTGCATATTTGCTGGCACAACAGGTAGTTTGAAAGTGTGATTTCCAAGTGTGACACTCGTGTCTGCTTCTGCACGGCTTTTAATGACACATTTATTTGGGATCAACTGAATATCTTCATAATCAAAAATTGGAAATTCATTTAACATATCGCTGTCTCGTTTCTTTTGTAATGACCTACCTATGCTTGCGCATCCCTACGTCTTTTCCGACGTTTCCTTAATTAATTATAAACAAAGGTACAGTTTTTGTCAAATATTTTTAACAATCAAATTATATCGTTCGGGAATTACTTATATAAATAGCAAAAAAAGCGAAGAGATTACTTTCTCCCCACTTCTTCATCAATAATCGCTTTAAAATTTTCTTCTGAATTTTCCATCATTTTACAAAATGCACTATAGGATGAGGCATTCTGAGGGATTTGGATAGACCACTTCTTCAATTGAGCTCCATAGCCAGCTAGTTTTCCTATTTCACTATTTACTGACTGCTCCATACTAGGAAAAATCAGTCCAGCTTTCTCAGCTTCTAAAATATAAGAATAGGAAATCAGCTGGAACAAGTCCTCGCGGTTAATTCCTCTTTCAGTGAACTCCAGTTTTTTATATTTTGCATCTAGAACAGTCTTTCGTTCTCTGTCATAAAAATCTGGATATACTTTTCGTTTCCCAACAGAAAATACTGAAATTCCATCCGTCTTATCCTTATTTCTGGGATGTACAAAATATTTTGGCAACAAGGTGTAGACATACTCTTCCCAAAGCCAGGCAACATCAAAGAGAATACCATGGATTTTTTGCTCTTGATATCCTAACCCATGCTTCTCTCTATTTAGGATCATCAGGCAAAGCTCCTGTAACTTTCTGTACTCTCTGAAGTAGGCGTGTCGGATGGGTTTCGTTTTATTCATTCTGATAATCTTAGCACGATCAGCGAGTTTATAAGACGGACTTACACGGATAATTTCAGCTATAGTTTCACGATTATTATCAAGCAAAGATCTGAAACTTTTTTGAATCTTTATGTACTCAATCGTATGCCGAATCAATTGCATGAGTGGATTATCATAGGTGAACTCTCTCGTTGTGTAGGCAACATTTCCCATAAAAGGAACATTTCTCTTAAGATGATTTCCTACATCTATCACTCCCTTTACATGACTGTCGTTATGAGAAAATCTCTGGTATTCCTTATAAAGACCTTTTCTGAGAGCAGCTTGTAAATACTTGGGAAAGAGGTAAATCAAAAGCTGATAGAGTTTATCCTCTAGAGATAGACCGACATCCAAACTAGTCAGATTGATATTGAGAACCTTTTGTAAAAGATAATGCAAAAAATGGTCATTACTTTCATCAGAAAAACGAGAGGAAATCGTTAATCTTTCCTGACCACAGCCCAGAAAACCAATCACATTTCCTGTCTTGATTTTCGGATTAACTGTTTCCAAAATCTTTTGGTCCTTGTCTAAATCAGGAGAATTCATCAAATCATTTGGGAAAATAAAAATATTGTCCTCTCGAGATAGGTTATCTAGTGTTCTATCAAGGAGCGCTTGACTTAGATTGGGAAATTCTGCGACAAAATCTTCTCTAGCAATTTTATAATGATTATCAGTTATACGCATCATTATCACCAGTCTCTTGCTGATTTGTTTGCTCGTTATTTGTCAGATCAAATGCTTTTTTCAATGTATCCAGAGTTTCGGCCTCTTCATAAGAACCACGTAAGTAATCTTCCAATAGAGGTTTGAGGTAATCAGACCAGAGTAACTCATAGTCAAAATCCACATCCTTCAACTTAAGGAAATAACTTGGTCCGATATGATAATGACTATTTAGCTCTTGAACGTTTTCGATAGCAGCATTCAAGTTTCTTAGACGTTTTTTCGCTTCCTCCTCATGTCCATCTAGTTCGTTATCTAGAATGTATAACTGACTTTCAGCAGTAACTTCAACAAAACGGAAACGACGACGCATAGCAAAATCAAAGGTATCTACCGAACGGTCAATATCATTCATAGTTCCAATGATGTAGACATTCTCAGGAATATAAAACTTGTCATCCGTCTCATGTAAATTAGCATACTGGGTGGAAACACTCCCCTTTTCACCACGATAACCAGGATCGATAGAGAAAAAGAGTTCCCCAAAAATCTTAGAAATCTCACCACGATTGATTTCATCGATGATGAAGACGAATTTCTTGTCTGTGTCAATCTCTGTTGGAGAAATATAATCTTTCAGACCAAATCTTTTCTTTAAAGTTTCTAGGACTTTTTTTCCTTGATTACGATAATAAGGCTGTTTCAGATATTTTTCATCTTTATAGAGTTCATAAACATAAGATTTTGTTAAGCAAGTTCCTTGGGCTTTAGTTTCATAATTGATATTAAAATTATTTCTACTATTTACTGTGAGATAGGAAAATTCTGTCAAATATTCTTTTTCATCTCTGCTATTTACATATTCAAGATAAAGATCCCACGCTTCCTCAAAATTATCTTGGCCTCCAGTTTTCTGAGCTTCTTTAGCCTTCTGGCAAAACTTCTTAAAAATACCATCTTCTAGCTTAAACTCGATAGCTCCATCACCATTTGATACAGGTCTCAACCCCTCTACAAAATCAGTATAATCATAGGATGGATGAAATTGTACAAATCCGATTTGGTCTTCGTTGCCACCCGTTAATTCTTTAGCAATTTCTTTAGCAAGATAAGTTTTTCCTGTACCAGGAGCACCACGGAGGATGAGGTTTTTGGATTTTTTTAATATACCACTATAATTAAATAAAAAATCATTCCTTAACATAGTTTCACTTTCTAATTTTTTATACTTTTTCCAATTAGGATGATTCAAAAAATAGTCATAGTCTTGAATTATGATTTCATCACTTGCTGCAAATTTTATTAACTGGTTAGTCTCTTTAGTTCGATACTTAATATCTGATGGAAACCATATTGTTTCTTGCCCCGTAAAGAAAAACCACTCCCTCTCTATATACTCTTTTTTCCAAGCAACAATAATGGTATGCCCATCATCTAAAACCTCTTTAACAGTCGCCATTCCACGAATTTTCATCACAGAAACCTTTAAATCATCTTTCTTTACAAAAGGTAAATTCTTCTTTTTGACATATGTAGATTTAGCAAATAAAACGTCACCTGGTTTAATTTTATTAAACAACTTTAACATTCTTTGATACTGTTTATTTTCCTCGTTATTATGCCATCCTAATTCCCACTTTCCTTCTTTCATAAAATATTCAAGATAATCATCATCACCAAATTTTGTACCAACAAAAAAATAGTTATTTTGCTCACTGTTCATTTGAATACTCCTTTAATTTACTTTCACAAGTAAGTTCTATTAATATATAGTTCATCTATAGCATATCATATCCTATAGAAAAAGAAAAGAACTTCTAAAAAAAGCCCAGCGTTAGGAGCTTCAATGACTCTTAACACTAGACTTCTTTTTTTATCTTAGTAATACTCTCCCTGACGGTAGTCCCATGAGTTAAAGGTATCTGACAAATGCATCATGATTTTATCAATGTCAAGCCCTTTGCGGATAACAACTGGCGCTGGTGAGATTGAACGGGCTCCTCCTTGTTCTGGGATGAGTTTTCCGTCTTTATCGACCATAGACACCATCACACCTTGCTCGTAGCGAGTTTCGATTGTTTTGTCCGGTTGGATGGATGCCACATAGTCGTCTGCTTCGATGACAAGGTCCACTGCTCCTTCGATACGTTCTCCGATTCCTTCTACCTTACCACGATTTCCTTTTCCAGATGGGTTGGCTGATGAGGCGTAGACCATCTTGCCTTCTTCCCAAAGTTTAGCAGCCAACTGTTCACCAGCTTTACCAAACTTGATGACAAAACAGCTAGTACCACGAACGTCAGTCATGAGTTCTTCACGGCCATCACCGTATGCTTTGAGTTTTTCAAAAGCTTCTGGTTTCCAAGGAAGGATACAACCAAGGAGAATATCTTCATCCCAATGTTTTTGGTAGAAGGCTTCAATTTCTGGATTGAGTTGTGCTAAAGCGCGAAGCTCATCCATGCTACCACAAAGTACAACACCTGGTTTGTTACGGTTACGCTCTTTAGCTTCAAATTTGCGTTCAAGACCTGCCTTATCGCTCGTCATGATAATGTAACCAACTTTTGTGGGGCAAACGATACATCCGCCCTCACCTTTTAAAATGTCATAGCCTTCTTGTGAAAGTGTTCCGTTCCATTGAATGTGTTTTGTCATAGTTCTATAGTTCCTTTTCTATTTTTCTAATCCTGCCAGTAGGCTGGTCGTTGTTTTTCATAGGCAGCAATCAAGTCTTCATACTGCAAAGTAATACCGATATCATCCAAACCATTTAAGAGCTTGTGTTTCCATTCGCTATCGATTTCGAAAGTGAATTCTCCAACTGATGAGATGATTTTTTGTTGTTCCAAGTCTACAGTTACCTGGTCGGTCGGTTTGAGTTGGGCTAGCTTTTCTCTAACCTCCCTAGGCTGAACAATAGGCAACATACCATTATTGAGTTCATTATTGTAATGAATGTCCCCGAAAGAACCTGCAATCACGACCTTAAAACCATAGTCAGCTAGAGCCCAAGCTGCGTGTTCCCTCGAAGACCCCGCACCAAAGTTATCCCCCGAGATGAGAATACTAGCTTTACGATATTCAGGTCGGTTAAAAACAAAGTCTGGGTCCTCAGTATAGTTATCGTCTAGATAACGCCAAGCATACATGAGGTACTTACCAAAGCCTTTTTTATCAATCAACTTGAGAAACTGCTTGGGGAGTATTTGGTCGGTGTCGATGTTATCGTTCATGAGAGGAACGGTCGTTCCCGTATAAACTGTAAATTTCTCCATATCCTCTCCTTACTGAGCCTCTGGCATTTGCCGAACATCTACGAAGCGCCCTGCGATAGCCGCAGCAGCTGCCATAGCTGGACTGCAAAGATGGGTCTTAGCGCCAAATCCCTGTCTGTCTTCAAAGTTACGGTTACTGGTTGAGGCACAGTGGACGCCATCAGGAACCTTGTCCGGATTCATCCCTAAGCACATAGAGCAACCTGGGTCTCTCCACTCAAAGCCAGCGTCTAGGAAAACCTTGTCCAAGCCCAACTTCTCAGCAGCTCGTTTGACAGGACGAGAACCAGGTACTACGATTGCTGTTAGATTGGGAGCTATTTTCTTTCCTTTGACAAATCGCGCAGCCAGTTGTAAATCGCTGAGACGAGCATTGGTACAAGACCCGATAAAAATATATCCTAGTTCAATGTCCGCTGGCTTTTGACCTGGTTCCAAGTTCATGTAATGATAAGCTCGCTCATCGTTCATATCCTTAATTTCTGGGAAGCTACTGTCAAAGTCAACGCCCATAGCAGGATTGGTTCCCCAAGTCACCATGGGAGCCAAGTCTGAGACATCCATCTGGATAACCTTATCATAGACGGCATCCTCATCGCTGACAAGCGTCTTCCAGTCAGCAATAGCCTCCTCGAAATCCTCTGGAACACATTCTCGTCCCTTGAGATAGTCATAGGTAGTCTGATCCGGATTCATAATTCCCATCTTGGAGCCAAACTCGATGGACATATTGCAGATGGTCATTCTCTCTTCCATTGTCAGTGCATCAATTGCTTGTCCACGATATTCCACCACATAGCCTACACCACAAGCAACGCCGTACTTGGCAATTAAGGCGAGAATGTAATCCTTAGAATAAACTCCTTTTTGAGGAACACCGGTGAATTCTACTAACATTTTCTTAGGTTTAACTTGCCAGAGTGTCTGGGTAGCAAAGACATGCTCGACCTCACTGGTCCCAATCCCAAAGGCGATAGCTCCGAAAGCTCCGTGAGTAGCTGTGTGGCTATCTCCACAGACGATGAATTTTCCTGGTTGCGTCCGTCCTGTTTCTGGACCAACCATGTGAACGATGCCCTGCTTTTCAGAACCGTGGGCCGCATGTTCAATCCCAAACTCCTCAACATTTTCAGCGAGCTTATCAATTTGAGCCTTAGAAATAACATCTCGAATATCGTAGATATTGACGGTTGGTACATTGTGATCAAAGGTCCCAAATGTCAAGTCTGGTCGTCTCAATCTGCGACCTGCATCTCGTAATCCTTGAAAAGCTTGGGGACTGGTCACTTCATGAATATAGTGCTGATCCACGTACATGAGTTGGGGTTGTCCCTCTTCTCCTATGATGACATGGCGGTCCCATAGTTTATCAAAAATCGATTTTCCTGCCATCCATTACCTCCAAATGAAATATAGGGCTACTAGTGTGGTTACCATCCCAAGGAACCAAACCGTTTTAAAATACCATTTTCGAGTCTTGTGGTGAAAGGTGATTCCTGCCAACCAAGCACCAAATCCACCACACACAAGTGCTATCGTCATTAGAATTTTCTCTGGGATGCGCCAAGCACCTCCTCTTGCCTTGGATTTGTCAATGCCATAGATTATAAATATCAAAAGATTCCAAATCAAAAGAGTAACGGTAATTCCTTCGTTTATCTTCATAGTCTTTCAATGATGGCTTCCGTCATTTCCTTGGTCGAAGCCTGTCCTCCAATATCTCTTGTTAAAATGCCATCCGCTAAACTAGCTTCAACAGCACGCTCGATACGCTCCGCATCCTCATAACGTCCAAAGCTGTCTCTCAGCATCATGGCAACTGACAAAATCATAGAGATAGGATTGGCAATTCCTTGACCTGCAATATCAGGTGCCGAACCGTGAATGGGCTCATAGAGACTTGGGCCATTTTCAGAGTGACTAGCAGATGGCATGACTCCAAGTGTACCTGATAGAACACTTGATTCATCAGATAAGATATCTCCGAAAAGATTTTCCGTCACGATGACATCAAACTTGGCAGGATTGGTAATCATAAGCATGGCAGCTGAGTCCACCAACTGGTGCTCCAAGGTTACATCTGGAAAATCCTGCGCAACTTCCTCAGCTACTCTGCGCCAGAGTTTTGATGTTGCTAGAACATTTTGCTTATCGATACTAGTAACGATTTTTCTGCGACTTCCTGCGATTTCAAAGGCCTTACGAATGATCCGCTTTACTTCCTCATAGCTGTAGTCGTTGATATCACGCGCTTTGCACTCTTCAAGGATATGATCCCCAAAGTAGATACCACCTGTCAACTCACGCACCACGACAAAGTCTACACCAGCAATTCGTTCCGGTTTGAGAGGTGACAAATGCTTGAGACTGTCAAAAATCTTAACAGGGCGAATATTGGCATAGAGATTGAGTTCCTTACGAAGAGCCAGCAAGCCTTGTTCAGGCCGAACCGATGCTCCATCATACTGAGGACTACCGATAGCCGCAAGGAGAATAGCATCTGCTTCTCTACATGCCTTAAGGGTTTCATCAGGTAAGGGATGCCCCGCAGCATCAATACCTGCACCTCCAAAGGGGCATCTATCTATCTCATAGTCAAAACCTGTTTTTGAAGCTAGAGCTTCTAGAACTGCTAAACCAGCTTCCATGATTTCTGGACCGATTCCATCCCCTGCTAGAGCTACTATTTTCTTTGTCATAGCCTTCTCCTTTACACACTAGGCATGTCTCGGTAGGAAACGCTATGTCCCATCTCACCTGCATTCTCTTTTTGAACAAAGGTATTGGCATTGATATAAGCAATAGCCGAAGCCTTCAATACATCGAAATCAAGACCTGCTGCGTTAAAGATGGTCTCTGTATCTCTGTTTTCAACAGTGACCAAAACCCGAGCTTGGGCATCGATTCCATCTGTTACCGCATCTATGGTATAGGACACCAAGCGGACAGATTGGTTAAAGAACTTATCGATAGCGTTAAAGATCGCTTCAACGGAACCTTGCCCTGTTGCATTAAATTCGACTTTTTCACCATCCATATTAGCTAGGCTAACGAGGGCTTCAATGTCATTTTCCGCATGGGTTTGAAGTTGTAAATCATCAAAGTGGAATCCTTCTGGATTTTCAACCGTGGTTCCAGCTACCAGAGCTCGAATATCTGCATCCGTGATTTCTTGTTTCTTGTCCGCTAGTGCCTTGAACTTAGCGAAGAGTGGTTTGATATCCTCTTCTGTAAAATCTAGGGCTAATTCTCTTAGTTTTTCAACAAAGGCATGGCGACCTGACAATTTTCCAAGCGGAAGACTATTACTCTTAACGCCGACCAATTCAGGTGTGATGATCTCATAAGTGAGAGGATTTTTAAGAACTCCATCTTGGTGAATACCAGATTCATGAGAGAAGGCATTGCCACCAACGACAGCCTTGTTTTTAGGAACTGGAATACCCGAGAAGCGAGAAACCATTTCAGACGTATTCATTGTTTCATCCAAAACAATATCACTAGTTGCTTGGAAGAAATCCTCACGAATCTTCAAAGCAACAGCTACTTCTTCAAGAGCAACATTACCTGCGCGTTCACCGATACCATTAATAGTTCCCTGGACGCGTCCAGCACCGTGTTTAATTGCTGTCAAAGTATTTGCAGTTGCCATACCGAGATCATCGTGACAGTGGACACCAAAGACAACTTTATGATCTGATTTAATATTTTCAGTCAAGTGATCAAAGATACGTGCAAACTCTTCTGGAGTTGTAAAGCCAACTGTGTCAGGGATATTGATATAAGATGCACCTGCATCAACCGCTGTTTGAACGACTTGCAAGAGGAAATCCAACTCTGTTCTAGTCGCATCTTCAGGAGAGAATTCGACGATTTCAAACTTAGAACGTGCATAAGAAACATGTTTCTTGATAGCTTCTAAAATCTCTTCCTTGCTTTTATTGAGCTTATACTTGCGGTGAATCGGACTGGTAGCGATAAAGACATGAATTTGAGGATATTTGGCATCCTTAAGCGCCTCATAACAAGCATCAATATCAGATTTTACAGAACGAGCTAATCCTGTCACTGCTGTTTTTTTCATGGCTTTAGCAATTTCTTGAACAGCTATAAATGAATCTGGACTAGCAGCCGGAAAACCAGCTTCAATTACAGAAATTCCCCATTTCTCCAGCTGTCTTGCAATGGAAACTTTTTCCTTTATTGAGAAGTTAACGCCAGGTGTTTGTTCCCCATCACGAAGGCTTGTATCAAAAAATTCAACTTTACGCATAAGATTTCCCCTTTTCCAAATGTGGTTTTAAAAAAACATCTCGCTCAGAAGCCCAAGCGAGATGTTGATTTACTCCCGCTTGGTAAGCCAAACAGGACTAATGCTTTTGCACTAGCCCGAGTACCTCAACAACAAAGCAAATTGATTAAACTTAGCTGTTTTCATGTTTGACTTTCTCCTTCGTTTGATATCTTGTTTAGTATTTTAGCATAGGCAAAAACACTTGTCAAGAAAAAATCCATTATTTTCTGAAAATTTCTTCAGTAAAGAATATTTTGCTAATTGAAAGTATTTGAAAACTCAAGTAACTTTCTTTAATTTTTCACAGTCAAGTTCCAACTTCTTTCGATGAGTTCTATCACTTCTTCATCTTGCAAACTATCATCAAGCGCCAGACTAAGCCAGTAGCGTTTGTTCATATGAAAGGCTGGATAAATGCCTTTTTTTGAAAGCAAATCAGCTACTTGGTCGTGTTTGAGGTTGACTGCTTCGACTAGGCCTTCTCTGCCCTTTTCCAGCTTATCCCATGGGATTCTCATCAAAACAGCATACCACTTTTGATTGCCTTCATGACGCAATACAGCTGTATCAGGCGACTTTTCCCACAGATACTCCAACTGATCACCATACTTTTCCTGAATCTGATCCATGATACGCTTAGTCTGAGGACAGATAAAATCCTGCACATCAAAGCAAGCCTTCCGAATCTGGTAAAGAATCTCCAAACAAGCCTCACGGACACTTGCAACAAAACTCCCACGCATACTTTCCATATGTACTTGAGGATAGAGGTCACCCGTTTCCTGATCAAAAACTTGAAAACTCACATTATCAGGAGTGATAGAGACTGCCATGTAAAAGTCACCCTGCAAAATCTGGCAACTATAGGTCCAGACTTCCCCATTTTCTACAAAACCATAGGCATGAGCTTTTTCTTTATTAAACTGGTAAGATTTAAAAATTTCAAACATAAGTGAAAACTGCTACCAAAAGCTAGCAGTTCCTTTCTATTTTTTAAAAGACAACCTTGGTTCCATGCAATTGTGTCACGCCCAGCTGGTCAATAAAGGTTTGACGGTTATCCAAGTCAATCCCCCCACCTGGTAAGATTTCAATTTTACCTTTTGCATGTTCCAAAATTCTGTGATAGTGAGCAAAACGTTTTTCTAGCGAGTCTCCAGACACACCAGCACGAGTTAGGATACGAGTTACTCCGGCTTGGCTGAGCCAGTCAATGGCTTCCAACTGATCTTCATCACTCAATTCATCAAAGGCCATGTGAAAGACAATTTCCATTCCTTTAGATGCGGCAATCAGCTTCTCAAGATTAGGCTTATCTAACTTTTTATCAGCAGTTAATGTCCCAAATACAACCCCTTGACTTCCAGCCTGTGCAGTCAAACGAATGTCTTCTAGCATGATCGCTATTTCAAGATCAGTATAGACAAAGTCGCCACCACGGGGACGAATCATAGTCATGATGGTGCTATCATAATTAGCTGCCAATTCAACCGCTGCCTTGGTCACTCCATAACTTGGCGTTGTTCCTCCTACAGCTAGATTATCACAAAGTTCGATTCGACGAGCTCCAGCCTGCATCGCTTTTTCAAGCAAGGTCACATTTTCAGCGCAAAATTCGTAAATCATTTGATTCTCCTTGATGTTTTCTTTGAATTTATTATATCATATTATTTTAAATATGCTTTCATTTTTACCAAGGCAAATAACTACTATTTTTATCTATTCTTTGTCAGGAATGACTTTAAAGAGATAGTAGGTGATAAAGATAGTCAAGGCTCCCAGACCAATTTTGACTGGCAAAAGAGGGGCAAAATAAATAGAAATTCCCATCAAGATATAGATAGATACGATGATTTTTTTCTTTCGTTCTCGCGCTATTGACTTGGTTTCCCGAAAGTCCGCTACATAAGTCTGATAAAGCTTTGTATGATAAAGCCAGTCTTCAAAACGCTTAGAAGATTTTGAAAAACAAGCGATAGCTAACAAAAGAAAGGGGGTTGTTGGTAAAAGTGGTAGGACAACTCCAATAACAGCTAAAGCCAGCGAAATAAAGCCAATACAGAGATAAATGATACGCATGATTTCTCCTAGATAAATTACTCTTCCTCTAGTTTCGCACACAAGGGGGAAATTTGTCAAGCTTCAAGTAAAAAGAGCCTGAAATTCATTTTCAGGACTCTGCATTTTATTTAATTTTCTCTTCTTCGTAGTCGCCATTACTACATACAACCTGCTTACCACCACCACGGACTTTTTTCTCCACAAGGAAGTGTCCGCATTTTGGACAGTCACGGCCAATTGGTTTGTCCCAGGAAGTAAATTCACATTCTGGGTAACGATTGCAACCATAGAAGATACGATTACGCTTGGTTTTGCGTTCGATGATTTGTCCTTGATGACAGCTTGGACACTCGACACCAATCTCTTTGACAATCGCTTGTGTATGACGGCAATCTGGAAAATTGCTACAAGCATAGAATTTACCAAAACGACCGAGCTTAATCACCATTGGACTGCCACAAACTTCACAGTCAAATCCAGCTGGCTCATCCTTGATCTGGATTTTTTCCATTTCGAATTCAGCCTTGGCTACTTCTTTAGAGAATGGTTTGTAAAAGGCGTCAATAACACGTTGCCACTGCTCTTTACCAACTTCGACATCATCCAGTTTTCCTTCCATCTCAGCTGTGAAGGTCACGTTTACGATATCTGGGAAGTATTCAACGATGAGTTTATTGACAATTTCTCCCAGTTCTGTCGGTTCAAAACGTTTAGCTGCCAGACGAACGTAGTAACGTTTTTGGATGGTTTCAATAGTCGGAGCGTAGGTTGACGGCCGTCCAACTCCATTTTCTTCCAAGGTCTTGATAAGAGTCGCTTCCGAATAGCGAGCAGGTGGTTGAGTGAAATGTTGTTCTGGCTTGCTATTGACCTGCTTGACTACATCTCCAACAGCCATATCTGGCAACATCTTGTTCTTGTCAGAGTCATTGTAGATAGCAAGATAACCATCAAACTTAACTTGGCTTCCATTCGCTGCAAACTGAACCCCATTTTGAGAGAGCTTAACAGCCATGGTATCAAATATAGCACCTGTCATCTGGCTGGCCACAAAACGGTTCCAGATAAGGGTATAGAGCTTAAGCTGGTCTTTGTCCAAGTACTTAGCGATGCTTTCAGGTGTGTTAAAGACACTAGATGGACGAATGGCTTCGTGGGCATCCTGAGCACCTGAGGCATTCTTGACCTTGCTACCATGCTTGGAATACTTGCTACCAAAACGGTCGTTAATGTAGCTTGCCGCTTCATTCTGAGCTACAGGACTGATACGAGTCGAGTCTGTACGCATATAGGTAATCAAACCCTGCACACCTGATCCGATATTGATTCCTTCATAAAGCTGCTGGGCCACCATCATAGTCTTTCGAGTACGGAAATTGATTTTGTTAGCCGCATCCATCTGCATAGTTGAAGTCGTATAAGGTAGGGGCGTATTGCGTTTGCGCTCTTTCTTGTCTACCTGGTCAACAGTGAAATCTTTGCTAGTCAAATGGGACAAGACTTCTTTGACCTCTTCATTGGTGGTCAATTTCATCTTTTTGCCATTCATACCATAGAATGAAGCTTGAAATTGTTTGGTTCCCTTCTTAAAGACACCATCAATTGTCCAGTATTCTTCTGGTTGGAAGGCATTGATTTCATTTTCACGGTCAATGATGAGCTTAAGGGCAACAGACTGCACTCGCCCTGCTGATAAGCCCTTCTTGACCTTTTTCCACAAAATTGGCGAAATCGAATAGCCTACCAAGCGGTCCAAGACACGACGAGCTTGTTGGGCATCGACCAAGTCCATATCAATCTTGCGAGGTTCTTTAAAGGCATTTTTTACTGCGTCTTTGGTGATTTCATTAAAAACCACACGGTTGGCATCATTCTCATCCAAATCAAGGATATGAGCCAAATGCCAGGAAATCGCTTCTCCTTCACGGTCCGGGTCACTCGCCAGAAAGACTTTATTGGCCTTTTTAGCTTCTTTTTTCAAGTCATTGATGAGAGGACCTTTTCCACGGATATTGATATACTGCGGTTCATAGTTATTTTCAATGTCGACAGACATACTGGATTTTTTCAAATCACGGATATGCCCGACACTGGCTAAAACCTTGTAATTTCTGCCTAGATATTTCTCAATCGTTTTCGCTTTAGCAGGCGACTCCACGATGACTAGATTTTTTTTAACTGTTGATTTTTTCTTCTTTGTTGCCGTAGCCACACTATCACACCTTTTCAAAGTAATAAACTTTATAAAGTGTAAACCATTTTTCTATAGCTGTCAAGACCTAAGTCCTATATATAGAAGAAAAGTTTATCTGAGGGAACAAATTTCTCCTTAAAATTCAAACTCAGCCAGCACATCTTGACCGCTGGAAATCAGTTTTGCTCCCTCTTGAATCAGGTGGTGACAACCATCTGAATGGCCATCTAAAATGTTTCCTGGAATGGCAAAGACATCACGTCCTTCCTCCATAGCTCGCTCACAGGTAATGAGACTACCAGAACGCATCCTTGCCTCTGCAACGATCACACCACGGCAAAGGCCAGCAATGATGCGATTACGAGCTGGAAAGTGAAATTTCAAGGGTTCCTCACCTGGTCCGTATTCGCTAAGTATCAAATGGTGATTTCCAATGTGTTCCTGCAAACGTTTATTGGATCGGGGATAAAAAACATCCAATCCTGTTCCAATGACAGCAATCGTTCTTCCTCCATTCTGGAGTGCAGCCATATGGGCAGCCGTATCAATCCCTTTGGCTAAACCACTGACCACAATTAACTCGTTTTCCAAACCTTGAATGACTTTCTGGACCGACTTTGCTCCCTGACTAGAACATGAACGACTCCCTACAACAGCAACCTTTGGAAATTTCAATAAATCCAGATTTCCTTTATAAAACAAGAGCACTGGAGCATCATAAATCTCACTCAGATTCCAAGGATAACAGTCATCAAGAATAGAAAAGGATGGAAATTTCTGAAACTCCTTCTCCAACTGTGCATCATCTATCTGGAAATAGCGTTCCATAAAGACAGCAGGATTACGACACCCAGATATTTCTGCAATATCACCTAGCAAGAGCTCCTGATCTACAGTCTCATCGTATTCAAGAACTGTTAAAATTTGTTGATTGCTCAGCCCAGCTTTTCTCAATTTGTAAATATCATAGTTTGTAATCTTCATAAACATCTCCATTTCTTCTTTTCTACTCATCTATCTATTCGTAAAAAAAAATAAAAAGAAGACCAAGAATCTTCTTTTTTTCTTTTATTCAGATTTAGTAGTTGACCAGCTACTTTCAACCATCGGTAAGATTGTTTTTAAAGTTTCCCCATCCCCTTCAAGTGAAACATAGCGGATTTTACCATCATTTGATCGGAAGACCCAGGTAACGAGGTATTTCCCTGACTTAGCAATTGCATTGACAACATAGGCTTCATAGCCTCCAATGGTCGATTTGGAGCCCCAAACCTTACTGAAATCAGAGCTTTGTTCTTTGGAAGTTAAAATACTAGATGAGACAGTCACAACATCCAGTTTAGCATATTCTTCTTCGCTGATATTGAACTGCTCAGCCTTAAAGGTATTCAGCGTAACAATGTTGATATCTGTTCCATCACAATACTGTATATCATTTCCACCTTCTACTTCATGGAATCGAACCCATGATTTGGGTACCTTGACAAATCCATATTCATTCGAACCGATGATTTGCGTCTCTTCCTTTTTCGCTTCAGAAACAGCAGAACTAGTGCTATTCGTTTCCTGACTTCTTGAAGAACTAACAACCGCAGTCGAACTTTCTTCGGTTGCTGTTTGCGATTTATTGGAGCATGAAGCTAAAAAAGCACTAACAGTAACTACAGTACCTAAAATTAATAATTTTTTCATCCTACCACCTTTACATCTGCATTATAAGAAAAATAAGGACTTCTGTCAAATTCTAACCTAATCGATTCTGTTAGCTTCCGATTTTATCACTCTCATTTAAAGCAAAAACTCTTGAAAAATCTTCAAGAGTTTTTTTATTTCTATTCTTCATCCATGCTCAAGACGCTAAGGAAGGCTTCTTGTGGGACTTCTACTGATCCGATAGCTTTCATGCGTTTCTTACCAGCTTTTTGTTTTTCAAGGAGTTTGCGTTTACGAGAAACGTCACCACCGTAACACTTGGCAAGTACGTTCTTACGAAGGGCCTTGATATCAGTACGAGCCACGATTTTGTGCCCAATAGCTGCTTGAATCGGCACCTCAAATTGTTGACGAGGGATGATTTTCTTGAGCTTATCCACGATGAGTTTCCCACGTTCGTAGGCAAAGTCCTTGTGAACGATAAAGCTAAGGGCATCAACTTTGTCTCCATTGAGAAGGATGTCCATTTTGACCAGCTTAGATGGACGGTACTCTGACAATTCATAGTCAAAGCTTGCATAACCACGCGTCGAAGACTTAAGCTTATCAAAGAAGTCAAAGACGATTTCAGCAAGTGGAATTTGATAGATAACATTGACACGATTGTCATCAATATAGTCCATGGTCACAAAGTCCCCACGTTTGCGTTGAGCTAATTCCATAACTGCCCCAACAAACTCCTGTGGTACCATGATTTGCGCCTTAACATACGGCTCTTCAATAGTCGCAATCTTGGTTGGGTCTGGGAATTCAGACGGGTTAGACACATCCATAGATTCACCGTCAGTTTGGTTAACTTTATAGATAACAGACGGTGCTGTCATGATGAGATCAATGTTGAACTCGCGCTCTAAACGCTCTTGAATAACATCCATATGGAGAAGGCCAAGGAATCCACAACGGAAACCAAATCCCAGCGCCTGCGATGTTTCTGGTTCAAATTGCAGACTGGCATCGTTGAGCTGCAACTTTTCTAGGGCTTCACGAAGGTCATTGTACTTGTTTGATTCGATTGGATAAAGACCTGCAAAGACCATAGGATTCATCTGCTTATAGCCATCTAGCGGTTCAGCTGCAGGATTGCTTGCTAGGGTCACTGTATCTCCGACACGCGTGTCTTGAACTGTCTTGATGGAAGCCGCAATATAACCAACGTCACCAGTCGCTAGGAAATCACGCCCTACTGCTTTCGGTGTGAAAATACCAACTTCCGTCACATCAAAAGTCTTGCCATTGCTCATGAGTTGAATCTTATCGCCAGGTTTAACAACTCCGTCCATGACACGAACTTGGAGGATAACCCCACGATAAGCATCATAAACTGAGTCGAAAATCAAGGCCTTGAGTGGCGCCGTCACATCACCAGTTGGGGCTGGCACTTTTTCCACGATTTGTTCGAGAATTTCTTCAATACCAATACCAGCTTTGGCAGAAGCTAAGACTGCTTCACTAGCATCCAGTCCAATGACATCCTCAATCTCCGTACGCACGCGCTCAGGATCGGCTGCTGGTAGGTCAATCTTGTTAATGACTGGCAGAATTTCCAAATCATTGTCCAATGCTAGATAAACGTTGGCAAGAGTTTGTGCCTCAATTCCTTGTGCAGCGTCAACTACTAAAATCGCCCCTTCACAGGCAGCGAGCGAACGTGACACTTCATAGGTAAAGTCCACGTGCCCAGGTGTATCAATCAAGTGGAAAATATAGGTCTCGCCATCTTTTGCAGTATAATTGAGCTCAATGGCATTGAGTTTAATGGTAATCCCACGCTCACGCTCAAGATCCATACTATCCAAAAGTTGGGCTTGCATTTCACGACTAGAAACCGTCTCAGTTGCCTCCAAAATACGGTCTGCAAGCGTTGACTTCCCATGGTCAATATGGGCGATAATAGAGAAGTTTCGAATCTTCTCCTGTCGTTTCTTTAATTCTTCTAAGTTCATGCTGCTCTTCCTTTCAGGGTATCTATTAATTATAAATTGTTTTTAACATTTTGACAAGACCATACCCTGCTAGGAGTACTAATCTTCGGCAATAAAGCCATCATTTTCAATAAAGTGGTGTTCTGTCATTCCTTGGTCAGTAAAGACGATTCCATGAAGGACACCACCATATACAGCTCCTCCATCCATACCAATCTTGCCATCCTCTGTTATCCAAAGCTCAGCTGTACCTCGGTCTTGCTTGAGCAAACCATAAACCGGTGTATGCCCAAAGACAATAGTTTTTCCAGTATGGTTAGCCGCTTCGTGGAATGGTTTTCTGAGCCAGACTTTCTTGTAATCAGTCGTTTCATGCCAATCATCCAAGGTCAAATCAATACCCGCATGAACAAAGATATACTTGTCTGTCTCTACTACAAATGGCATTTGACGAATAAATTCGACCAAATCTGCTGCTTCAGTCGCAACACGCTTGGCATCTTCTACGCCATCAACTGGTGCATCCAAGGGACGACCTAAAATAGAGTTAATAGTTGTATCTCCACCATTGCGACGATAATGGTCATAGCTTTCTTCTGGGTCATCGAGCCAAGTCAGAAACATATACTCATGATTACCTGATAAACAAATAGCTCCTTGATTGTCGACCAAGTCTTTGACCATTTCTAGAACACGGCGACTGTCTTCACCACGGTCAATCAAATCTCCTAGAAAGAGCAACTGAGTTTGACCATCCCAGGTCTTGAGCAGATCTTCTAGCATACCTGCTTTCCCGTGAACATCTCCAATTACATAATAGTCCGTCATTTATTTCTCCCTCGTTTGCAATAATTCTCTCGCTTGGGTAAGGGCTGCTTCTGTTACATTCTCTCCTGCTAACATCTTAGCAACTTCCTCTACTCGTTCTTCTAAAGTCAAGAGACGAACTGTCGATACTGTTGAATGTTCGTCACTAATCTTTTCAATAAAGAATTGGTAATCTGCAATCGCAATTACTTGCGGTAGGTGAGAAATAGCTAAAACCTGACCATGTTGGCCAATCTTATGAATCTTTTGAGCAATGGCCTGGGCTACACGACCTGAAACTCCCGTATCCACCTCATCAAAGACAATACTGGTCTTACCTTCCTTACGAGAAAAGGCAGACTTGATAGCCAACATGAGACGGGATAATTCCCCACCGGACGCAACTTTGACCAAAGGCTTAAAGTCCTCACCTGGGTTGGTGGAAATGTAAAATTCGACTGCTTCATTTCCTTCACGACTGAACTTACTCTTACTAAAGCGAACCTGAAATTGAGCCTTCTCCATATAGAGATCTTGCAGTTCTTGTTTAATCTCTGCCTCAAGCTGCTGGGCCAAATAATGGCGAGCAGATGCAAGCTGACCTGCCAAATCAACAAGATTAACTTCCAATTTCTTGAGTTCTGCTTCCATCTCTTCGGAAGAAAGATTATTTCCAGTCAAGAGATTATACTCATCCGTAATCTTGGCAAAATAAAGCAAAACATCGTCCACAGTTCCACCGTACTTGCGGGTAATAGTATTTATAAGGTCTAAGCGATTTTCAACCTGCATGAGACGATTGCCATCAAAATCCAAGTCCTCAATAATATCTTCCAAACGCTTTGTAATATCTTCTAAAACATAGTAGGTCTCAGACAGAGAACTTGAAATTTCACGGTATTCAGGGTCATATTCTTCAACACTTTCCATGTCATTCATGGCTGAACGGACATTAGCAAGACTGGAGAATTCCTCATTGTCCAGCATACTGTAGGCATTGGTTAGCGTATCCGCAATATTTTTATGATTGAGGAGTTTATCTCGTTCTTGGTTGAGAGCTAAGTCTTCACCAGCCTGTAAGTTCGCTGCCTCAATCTCTGCCATTTGAAATTCCAACATCTCAATACGAGCCTTATGTTCCTGCTGGTTTTTCTTGACTTCCAAAACCTGCTTGCGCATTTTGCGATAGGCATCAAAGTTCGTCTGATAGGTCTCCTTCAAGTCCAAGAAAGCAGCATCACCAAACTCATCCAACATCTGGATATGCAGTTGAGGACGCATTAACTCTTCTTGGTCATGCTGACCATGGATATCTACAAGATGTTGCCCTATAGCACGCAAGACAGAAAGATTGACCATCTGACCATTCACGCGACTAACACTACGACCGTTTTGCAGAATTTCACGCCGGATGATGATCTCATCGCCCAATTCTAAACCTTGCTCATCAAAAAGTTCCTGTAAAAGGCGACTATTTTCAACCGAGAAAAGCCCCTCTATCTCTGCCTTAGGAGCACCGTGACGAATAACATCTGTCGTTGCTCGAGCCCCCAACATGAGATTCATAGCGTCGATAATGATAGACTTTCCGGCACCTGTTTCCCCGGTCAAAACAGTCATCCCCTTTTCAAAATTGAGGGAAATCGCCTCAATAATGGCAAAGTTTTTTATCGAAATTTCAAGTAACATACCGACCTACCATTTTTTGACTTGTTCAACAATTTCTTCAGCCGCCTCTGCTGTTCTAGCTACAATTAAGATAGAATCATCATCAGCTAGACAGCTAAAAATCTGTTCAGAGAATGCCTCAACCAACTGACTCTTCACAAAAATAGTATTTCCAGGAATGACAGCAAGGTTGATCATATTTCCCATTAACTCAGAACTCACAATGTTGTCCTCAGCCAACTGCAAACTTTTGACGACAGATTTTGGCAACTCATAGATATAGGTGTTGTTCTTCAAAGGAATTTTAACAATCCCAAGCTCCTTGATGTCCCTTGAGACAGTGGCTTGCGTAGCAGAAATACCTGCTTCCTTCAAATGCTCAACGATTTCTTCCTGAGTCCCGATTTGATAATCCGTAACAAATCTTCTAATTTTTTCAAGTCTCTCTTTTTTATTCATCTTTAAATTCTCTATGTGCTCTCTCTACAACTTTTTCTATTTCAGGAGCAACTTGGTTACTTGCTCCCTCTTCCTTTTTCAAATATGCCAGAAATTCGATATTTCCATGTCCACCTTGGATTGGTGAATAGTCTAATCCAAGCACTGAAAACCCTTGTTCAACTGCCATAGCAGTGAAAGCTTCAAGGACAGTTTGATGAACCTTGGCATCTCGAATAATTCCATTCTTTCCAATCTGCTCACGACCTGCTTCAAACTGGGGCTTAACCAGAGCTACAATTTGACCTTGATCAGCCAAGACGCGGTGCAAGGCTGGTAAAATCAAACTTAAGGAAATGAAACTCACATCAATACTGGCAAAGCTCGGTTCCCTTTCGAAATCAGTCTTTTCAGCATAACGAAAATTAAACTGCTCCATGCTGACAACCCGTGGGTCTTGACGTAATTTCCAAGCCAACTGATTGGTGCCAACATCGACTGCAAAGACTAACTCAGCACCATTTTGCAACATAACGTCAGTAAATCCTCCAGTGGAGGCCCCAATATCAATCGTTGTCGCTCCCTCGACTGACAAATCAAAGACCTCCAAGGCCTTCTCTAGTTTTAGACCACCTCGACTGACATACTTGAGTTTTTCACCCTTGAGTTTTAGTTCAGTATCATCTGGGATTTTCTCTCCTGGCTTGTCAAAGCGTTCTCCATTAAGGACTGCTACGACTAGTCCAGCCATGACACCACGCTTGGCCTGTTCTCGCGTTTCAAACAAGCCCTGTTTATAAGCTAGTACATCCACTCTTTCCTTAGCCATTGATTCTCAAACTTTCTACTACTTTCACAATCGATTCTGTTTCAAAGGGAACCTGCTGGGCAATTTCTTCTAATTTAGCCTCGGCTTGATCCAGAGTTTGGTTACAAAAGGCAATAGCCCCTTCCAAGCCCAACAAGGCTGGGTAGGTCGACTTTTCTGCCTGCAAATCCTTTTGTGGTGTCTTGCCGATTTCCTCAAAACTAGCGGTCACATCCAGCACATCATCTCTGACTTGAAAAGCCAGTCCAATCAATTCACCAACCGTTTTCAGTTTTGCTTGTAACTCTGGTGCTAATTCTGCTATGATAGCTACTGCTTGGAAAGGATAGGCTAGTAATTTGCCTGTTTTATTGGCATGAATTGTCTGGAGCTCTTCCAAGGACAAATGTTGGTGTTCCCCCTCTATATCCAGAACCTGCCCTGCCACCATGCCCAGACTTCCTGAAGCAAGGGATAAGTTGGCAATCAGGTCCACCTTGATCTGACTTGGCAAATCCGCCTGCGCTATTAAGGCATAGGGATCTAGGAACAAGGCATCACCTGCCAATATTGCCATCGCTTCGCCAAATTTCTTGTGATTTGTCAAACGCCCTCGACGATAATCGTCATCATCCATGGCAGGAAGATCATCGTGAATCAAGCTCCCTGTATGAATCATTTCCAAGGCCGCAGCCACCTGCGCGTGAGCAGGTTTAATAGCGACTTGCAAGGCTTCCAAAACTTCTAACAAGAGAAAAGGCCGAATACGCTTGCCACCAGCATGAATGGAATAGAGAACGGACTCTCGTAGACTAGAAGCAAACTGCTGGTCTCCATAAAAATCTTCCAAGGCAGACTCGACAAGAGCTAATTTTTCTTGCTTCTTCATTCGAAATCACTTTCTGTTCCGTCTTCTTGCATGACCTTGACCAAGGTCTTTTCAGCCTTGTCCAGCGTCGCTTGGAGTTCTTTTGACAAGACCATGCCCTTTTGAAAGGCAGTAATCGCATCTTCCAGAGCAATTTCACCATTTTCTAAACTTTGGACAATGGTCTCCAGTTCTGCTAGATTTTCCTCAAATTTCTTTTGTTTTGACATCTTTAACCTCTAATTCTACTTGACCATCCCGCATCAAAAGCGTCACTTGGTCTTTTTTATTCAACATCTCAACAGAATTGACTACGGACTCTTCTTTTTTGACAATAGCATAGCCACGCGCGACAATTCGGCTCGTATCCAACATCAGAAGTGCTTCCGAAAGTCGCTTGACTTCAGCAACCTTGGTATCATAAACAAGCGCCATTTGGCTACGTAGGAGCTTATCCAACTGACCTAGGCGGTCTTGATAGCGTTGGATTTTGGTCACAGGTGATAATTGCACCAGTTGATGTGTCCTTGCTTGTACTAGTTGTTTGTTATCGGAAATCTGTGTGCGCAAATTTTGTTTTAATCTCAGTTGCAGTTGATCTAACCGTTGCAAATAACCATCATACAAGCGCTCTGGTTGTCTAAAGATGACTGACTGACTGCATTTTTTCAGAGCTTCTTTTTTTCTTGACAGGACATTCTGAACTGCTGTTGCCATCCGCTTTTCTTGGTTTTGCAAATGAGCTAATACATCCAACTTGGTCACAGGCGTTGCCAGTTCAGCAGCAGCTGTTGGCGTCGCAGCCCGTCTATCTGCCACAAAATCCGCCAAGGTCACATCCGTCTCATGACCAACACTAGAGATGATGGGTAAACGGGATTCAAAAATAGCCCGTACCACGATCTCTTCGTTAAAAGCCCAGAGATCCTCGATGGAACCCCCACCACGACCAATGATGAGAACATCTAGGTCCTCACGTTGATTGGCACGCGCAATATTTCGAGCAATTTCCTCCGCTGCTCCATCACCTTGTACCTTGGTCGGATAGAGAAGGATATCAACACCTGGGAATCGCCTGCTGACGGTCGTGATAATATCTCGAATAACGGCTCCACTGCGACTGGTTACTACACCAATTCGCTTAGAAAACTGGGGAAGAGGTTGCTTGAAACGTTCTTGAAACAGGCCTTCTTCTGTCAATTTTTTCTTGAGTTGTTCAAACTGAATCGCGAGCGCCCCAACCCCATCAGGCTCAGCCTTTTCAATGATGATGGAGTAGCTCCCGCTGGGTTCATAGACCTGCACACGCCCAATCACATTGATTTTCATTCCCTCTTCCAAGTCGAAACCTAATTTTTGATAAATCCCAGACCAGATGGTCGCTTGAATAACTGCATGGTCATCCTTTAGGGAGAAATATTGGTGAGTAGGTCGTTTACGAAAGTTGGAAACTTGACCAGTTAAATAGACCCGTTCCAAGTAAGGGTCTTTATCGAATTTCATTTTCAGATACTTGGTCAAAGTTGTTACCGATAAATACTTTTCCATCTCCACCTACTATTCATTTTCTTGCTTTTCCATGGGTATTATTATACCAAAAACATGCTTAAAAATCTCCTTTTGCATACCGAAACGAAAGGAAAAATAGAAAAAGGAGGCTAGGCCTCCTCATCTGATTATTTGCTGTTACGAGCTTCTTCCAAAATCTTTGCAATCTTAGTGGTCAAAAGGTCGATAGCAACGGTATTGCTGACTCCCTCAGGAATGACGATATCGGCATAACGCTTGGTCGGCTCAATGAACTGGTGGTACATAGGTTTTACCACACCTAGATATTGGTCAATCACGCTATCCAGACTACGGCCACGCTCTTCCATATCACGCTTGATCCGACGAATAATACGCACATCATCATCTGTATCCACAAAAATCTTGATATCCATCAAATCGCGCAGGCGCTTGTCCTCCAAGACCAAAATCCCCTCAACGATAAAGACATCCTGAGGCTCCTGACGATAGGTCTTTCTACTCCGCGTATGCTCTGTATAGTCATAAGTTGGAATGTCCACCGGACGTCCTGCCAACAATTCTTTAATCTGCTCGATCATCAAATCTGTATCAAAGGCAAAAGGATGGTCATAGTTAGTTTTGACACGCTCTTCAAAGGTCAAGTGAGACTGATCCTTGTAGTAAGAATCATGCTCAATCATGGAAATCTTTTCATCAGGAAAATGCGATAAAATGGCTCTTGAAACACTGGTCTTACCACCACCAGAACCACCTGTCACTCCGATAATGATTGGTCTATTTTGCATGCTATCCTCCGTTTTTTTATCCGTCGTCTATTCTATCACATTTTTTGCAAAATTTATAGTCTGATTTGGATAGTATGGGGTGAAACATTTCCAATCCATACACCCCAGTTAAACTAGCTAAAAACCTTCCTTGGCTTATAGAGATTGCCTCGTTTTTCTAGAATGGCTAGTAATTTATCTCCCTCAAAGGCAGCCAGTTCTTGGTCTGTTTGATCTAGCTCGATAAAACGACCAAAGCGCACTTCTGTAGCTTGTTCTGGAGTTAGGAAAACTGTGACAAGGTCCCCTGTACCAATCTCTAGATGGTGGAGAAAGTCCAGTTGACCAGCCTCCACTTTTTCAGCAATTTCGTCCAAGGTAAGAGCATCCTCCAGTTGTAAACCTGCTGCACTCGTCCGAGTCAAATGGGACATATGGGCCGCATAACCCAGCTTCTCTCCCAAGTCAACAGACAAGGTACGGATGTAAGTCCCTTTACTGCATTTCACACGGAAAGTAAAGCGTGCAAGATGACCATCATAAGAAATTGGACTTGTCCGCTCAAATTGATAAATGGTCACCTGACGTTCTGGACGCTCCACTTCCTGACCAGCACGCGCATACTCATAGAGTTTGCGACCATTAACCTTGACAGCCGAGTACATAGGCGGAATCTGAGTAATAGGCCCAGTCAGGCTCGCAATGGCTTTATCGACAATGATTTCATCCAAGGGCGACAAAACAGGTGTCTCTGCGACCACTTCCCCACTAGCATCCTCGGTCGTCGTTGAATAGCCGAGAGTGATTTCCCCCTCATAGACCTTGCCCTCATCCTGCATAAACTCGACCATGCGGGTTGCCTTGCCCACCGCAATAGGCAAAACACCCACTACATCCGGATCCAAGGTCCCACCATGACCAATTTTCTTGGTTCCCAAAATCTTACGCAGCTTAAAAACCGCGTCATGCGAAGTCATCCCCGCTTCTTTTTTTAAGTTGATAATACCGTTCATGTGTTGCTTTCTATTCCCCCTTCAGTGCTTCAAATTTCGCTTTCATGGTTGGATTTTTACGAGTCAATTTTTTGACCGAAACATCTTCAAGCTTGTTGTTAGCTAAGCGGAGTTGGTTTTCGGATGTGGTTAGGAATTTCTTGACCTCTTCCATCCGTTTGATGGCCTTGTCGATTTCATCGATAGCTTTTCCAAAGTTGGTCGAAGCAGAGTTGTAGTTTTTGGCAAAAGCTACTTTGAAGGCATCCAAGTCTTCTTCAAAATGCGTAATATCGATATTCTGCTCCCGAACCAAGGCCAACTCCTGTTTGTATTTAAGAGAATTAAGCGCCGCATTGCGCAAGAGACCAATCAACTGGATAAAGAACTGGGGACGGACGACATACATCTTTTCATATTCGTGGCTGACATCCACGATACCGGTGTTGAAGTAGTCATTATCCGCCTCAAGCATAGTCACTAAAACCGCATACTCGCAGTTCTTTTCCCGACGGTCTTTATCCAACTCCTTGTAGAAGTCCGAATTCTTGTGCTTCTTCTCTGTTCCGTCCGCTTCATTTTTCATTTCAAACATGATGGAAATGATTTCCACTCCATTTTCATCACATTCACGGAAGATAAAGTCGCCTTTAGACCCACGCGCAGAGAGCTTGTTATCCTTCTCAAAGTAGGCATTTGGAAAGGCAAAACTACGGACCTTGTTAAACTCACTCTCTGCATAGTGTTCTAGACTTTCCCCGATAGCTTTTGTAGATTGTTGAGCCTTGAAATTCTTGTAAAACTCGACCTGTTCACTGGCCGCCTTGAGCTGGGCTTCATAGTTTTGTTTAACAGAAGCCAAAGACAACTCATTTTCCTTTTCTTGCAAGAGGAGCTGATTTTTAACTTGATCCCGTTCTTTTTCTAGGTCAGAAAGAGTCTTTTGTAGCTGATTTTCATGTTCCAAGCGCAGGGTAGCCAATTGGTTTTCCAAGGTCTGTACTTCCTTATCCTTTGCCAATAAAGCCTCATGACTTGTTTGTTCAACCTCTTTCCTAGCCAGCTCTTTCTCTGTATCAAAGTTTTGGATTTGACTCTGTAATTGCGCAATTTCTTGGTCTTTTTGAGCTAGTTTAGACTGTTGCTCATTCATAGCCTTCTGCTCAGCTAGGGCAAGCTCTTGCTTCATGCGATCGTGTAATTCCTTATCAAACTCAGCTGTTCTCACTTGAGATAAAAGTTCAGCATACTGGCTCTCATTTACTGTAAAGACTTCCCCACAGTTGGGGCATTTGATTTCGTTCATAACTTTCCTCTTTCTAGACTTCTGTAACCATTATATCATGCCTGAGGGAAAATCAAAAACAGTGAGTCGAAACCCACTGTTTATATCTTTTACTTTAAATTTTTTCCAAGGCTAAGCGCAAATCTTCAATCAAATCCTCTACATTTTCAAGACCGATCGACAAGCGGATTTGGTTGGGTGTGATACCAGCTGCTTCTAGATCTTTTTCTGACAACTGACCGTGAGTGGTTGTCGCAGGATGGACCACAAGGGATTTGGCATCTGCTACGTTTGCAAGGTCAGAGAAGATTTCCAAATTATCAATCACCTTGCGAGCTTCTGCTTCTCCACCTTTGACATGGAAGGTAAAGATTGAACCAACACCTTTTGGCAAATATTTCTCAGCCAAGGCATGATAAGGACTGTCTGCAAGTTTTGGATAGTTGACTTTTTCAACCTTAGGATGGTTGACAAGGAAATCAACAATTTTCTCTGCATTTTGAACATGGCGTTCGACACGAAGAGAGAGAGTTTCAAGCCCTTGGAGCAAGAGAAAGGCATTAAATGGCGACAAGGCAGCACCTGTATCACGGAGCAATTGAACACGAACAGCGATAATAAAGGCTGCTGCACCCACATCACGAGTATAGCTCAAGTTATGGTAACTTGGGTCTTCCTCAACAAATTGAGGGAACTTCCCTGAAGCTGCCCAGTCAAAACGACCACTATCGACAATCACTCCTCCAATAGTCGTACCATGTCCACCAATAAACTTAGTTGCTGAGTGAATGGCAATATCTACACCGTGAGAGAAGACGTTAATCAAATATGGTGTGGCAAAAGTATTGTCCGAAACGAGAGGAATCTGGTGTTTATGAGCAATCTCAGCCAATTTTTCCAAGTCAGGAATGTTAATCAAGGGATTCCCCAAGGTTTCAATCAAGACAAGCTTGGTATTGTCATTGATAGCTGCTTCTACTTCTTCCAAATTATCCACATCCACAAAAGTAGTTGTGATCCCATAACGAGGAAGGGTTTCCTTCAAGAGGTTGAAGGTCCCACCGTAAATAGTTGACGCCGCTACCACATGGTCACCTGCGTGAGCAAGCGCCAAAATAGTGTAGGTTACAGCAGCCATTCCTGATGCTGTCGCTAGTGCTCCAACACCACCTTCAAGAGCAGCGATTCTTTCTTCAAATGCCGCTGTTGTAGGGTTGGTAATACGAGTATAAATGTTCCCTGGTTTTCTCAAGGCAAACAAATCGGCACCTTCTTGCGTGTCATCAAAAACAAAGGATGTTGTTTGATAAATCGGTACTGCACGAGACTTGGTCGCTGGATCAACTACTTGCCCAGCATGTAATTGTAGAGTTTCAAATTTAAAATCACGAGTCATATGACGACCTCCAAATAGCTTCATTAGGGATATTGTATCATCTTGGGCTAGTCTTTTCCAATACCGTTTTTCTATATTTTGATATAAGGAACAACTATGACTAGTCTTACACATCAAACAAAAAAGCACGATTCGACTGATTTTCCAATATCATTAACTTTCCGAAAAATAAGTCTTTTTCTGAAAATTATATGCTAAGCATTTTTAAGTTTATTTATATCAATTACACGCTTGTATATTTTTACCTTATGTTCAAACGATTCTTTGCCACCTTCAAGATAGTTTACTATGTGTTTTTTGATTTTATCTTCACTTGGATATCCGCTCTGTTCTACCCAGCCATGTTCTCCATCTGATTCCATCAAAATAACTAAATCAGACATTGCATTTGTTACTATTGTAGCATTGTGAGTTGCTATAATGATCTGACGTTTAGCTTTAACATCTCGCAATATTTGCACCAAATTATTGTAAATATACCTTGAATCTAGATTATCCTCTGGTTGGTCTATAAGCAATGGTCGATTATCGTTTGTGAATTCTGAATAGGCAAGAATAAAATCAAGCATGGCAACAACTTTCTGCCCTAAACTTAAATGTACTACTTCTTTAAAAATTGTTTTCTTATTCCCATCCGTCACTTTAGAATTAATATTAAATTCCAGAGATAATTTTTCACAATTATTATAAACATCTTCTAAATATTGCTTAATCAAATTAATATCCACATTATTCCATAGTTCAATAATTTCACTCAGCAATATATCATCCACTTCTTTTAGAGAAATATCATTTTTCAACCTACTGTTTTGAGCAAATTTTTTAATTGAATATTCACTTTTGAGATTACCACTATTCATTATAGTAACAAAAGTTTTAAAATCGCTTCTATCAAAAATCATTGAAAAATAATCGATAATCTCTCGATATGTCAAACGGTAGCCTTTAAAAGAATTTTCTAAATTTTTCCCTTCAGGGAAGAACCAAACATAAAAATTTTCAGGTAATACAAAGTTTTTTTGCTGACTATATAATATTTTTAACTTTTCTGATTGGGTATCATTAAATGGATTTATAAGTGATAATATTTTATTTTTCTGCTTTTTTAATTGCTTATTTTGATCTAGAATGAAATGTTCGATTTCACCAACGGAAGATATTTTTCTAGATATTTGATATTTTTTTATCTCCCTTTTATCTTTAGCAATTACTCCAAACAAATAATCACTTATTCCATCATCACTAGCAATATTCACAAGTTCGTTTACTGAATACCTATTATCAAACATTTGTTCAATTAAACGTAATTTCTTTTGTTTAGTAACTTTACTAATTTGGTCATTCTCTCGAACTTCATATATTGATAAATATTTTTCTCTAATTTTATCCCCTAGTCGACTTTTATAATACCAAAATTTTGATGTAGATTTTGTCTTAACTCCAAATGTTTCATATATATCTTCTCCATTCTTCTGAGTAGGTAAATTTAATTCAATAAGATACTCTTTCTTTGACATCTCATATAAAATATAAACTTTTGAGTGCCTAGAAAGAAATTCAAATTTCTGTTCCGTATCAGCTTTTTGTGACAACACAAATTGAATCAAATCTAAAATAGTACTCTTTCCAGTTCCCCTTCCTCCAATTAAACAATTTAATGACTCCGAAAATTTAATGACAAATTCCGAATTATTCTTTAACAGATATGAGTTATTAAGGGGTGGTAAATAAATTCCACGTATCGCTTTCGTCTTGCTAATTTCTGGATTGCTTAGCTCAATTGATACATCATATTCTGATAAAGCCTCTCGAAGTTGGTCATAGTTCCTTTTACTAAATTTTATCCACATCGGATTAATAGAATGATCCTCAATGTAATGAGAATCATTATCAAGAACAAATGCTGGTGTTCTCTTTTTTAAATATGCTTTAAGATAGCTATTGATATTATCTATTTTATCAAGATTCGATACCCCTATGAATTGAGTATAAGCAATTGAAAAAAGTTTTTTCTTGTAAGCATTAGAAAAATGCCCCTCTTTAAATAAATCTGAACTATTTATATGAGCTATATAAGCAAAACAATTTTCATCGATAAATTTCTCCAATACTTCCAAACTCGCCTTAAAAGACCCTTCCTTGATACTCATTAGATTAAAGTTAAGCCATTTTTGAATGAAATTAGTTTTACTGTCAGGAAAAGCTACCAGAACATGCACCTTATCTGCACAAGAAATTTCCACTCCGTTTATTACCTCAATATATTCTTTACTTTTATTCTGAAATAAATCAGACACTAATTTAATAGCTGTCTTTAATTTTTCTATACCTGATATAGTATTATGGTCCGAGACTACAACAACCGATATATTTTCATTGTAAAGACTTTGAGCAAGAGTTAAAAAGGCAACTTGTTCTTTTTCGCTATTGAATCCATTCATAAAATAGTTTCCATATAAAACCTTTTCTCCTTTAGCTGTTTGAAGCAAGTCTTTTGGAAATATTTTTTGATTTCTAATCTCTGTAATATAGTCATCAATAGTTAAATTATTCCAATCATTCTCTGGCAAGTCTTTCCATTTTTTAAATAGTCTATAATCATGAGATTCTGGAGTATGTACATGAAACAAGGTCTTACGGTAACTACCAAATTTATTTTTTTCGCCACGAATTGTCTTATATGCTCGTTCTGCTTCTAAGTTAATTTTTTTGCTCATCTATTTCCCTCCTTTAGCAGTTCTCAATATATCAATGACTTATCTAGAATATTTTTATTCTATTATTGCCTATTAATAAATTCAATATCATATGTGCCTTTTGTGCCATATTTTTCTCCTTTCGCTTTACAATCGGCTTGAACACCTTTATTGTATCGCGTTTGGAGTTTTTTGGTATAACCTTCGACGCACACCCGCATAGCGGGTGGTTTATTTGTCTCGCTCCTAACGGAGCGAGACGGACTAATAGTCACATAATAAAACACCCCAAAAGTCAGATTTTTTCTGTCTAACTTTTGGGGTGCAGGTCATTGGCTCGTGCTTTTTTATTTAATCTACATAAGTATCTTCATTTTTATTGAGGAAGGCGTATGGTAATCCGATCAAGAGACCGCCCCCAATGAGGTTCCCAATAAAGGTCACACCCCAGTGTCGAAGAATATTAGGTATGTCAAAGTTAGCAATTGAATCTGCTGCAACACTGAACTTAACAATCGCAAAAGAAGCAAAGTTCGCAGCAATGTGTTCGTTTGTTAAGAATACAAACATGTAAATTGCTGACAAAACAAGCCAAAGTTTGGCTCCACCATCTTTCACCAAAACAAATGAAAGAATGGCAATGTTTACAAAGATATTGGCTAAAATACCTTCAAGTAAGACTAGCTCATTGGAACGACCTAACTTCATCTCTACAACCCCTGAAATGAAGCTATCATGTGTTAGATTTGCATAGGCTGCTGAGTGGGCAAAGCCCCAACCTGCTATCAAAGCTCCGATAAGGTTGAACAAGGTACAGTAAAGTAAAATCTCAGCTGTTTTTCTCCATGAAATTTTTTTCAAGAAACTACCAGCTGTCAAAAACATCATATTCGAAGTTACCAGCTCAGCATTCAAGAAAACAATATAGGCCAATCCCCAAGCAAAAACAAATGGGAAGAGAAAACGTCCACTACCTGGAGCGATCTTATTAATCAAGTCAGCCCCAACTGCACCTGCAGCCGTACTAAATGTTAAAAAGGCACCTGCAAACATGGAACGAATCGCATACTTAAATTTACTTTGGCTATAAAGACTTTCTTTCTTCTTACAAGCAAATTCAATCTTTGAAATAAATTCTGAAGAGACCATAAAAAACTCCTAAACTTTTATTTGTGATAATTATAACATAATTCTTGTTTTCTAGAAAGCGTTTTCTGTAAAATTCTAAAATATTTATCTTAAAAATCTTTATCCTAAGTCTTCTTATCCTTTTTCATACGAACTATTTTGATTCTATTTGTTGACACAAAAAACCAGTGAAATAGCACTTCACTGGTTCATTCATTCTTAATAACGTTGTCTATACGGTTGATTAAAGGCCTTCAAAATATCCTCAGAAGTCTCAGAATAAGCCTTTGATTCTTTAAAGATTCCTTTGACGATTATACGTTCAGTCGCATTATAATCAACACAGGTAACCAAAGTAATCTCCTTTACACCATCACGATCTTCGATTTCATCTACACGGTCTGGTGTAACACGTTTAACTTCTGTAATCTCATAAGTATAAACTTTATCCTTATCCGTCAGGTAAATTTTCATACCTGCTTTGGCATTGACCAAAGGTGAGAAGAGCATTTGACTGGCATTTTCAGCAGTAAAGATATGGTGACTAGCTAGAGAATAGTTCCCTTCTCCCATTCTTTGGTCAGGTTTCATAGTCCCTGCCCCATAGAACAGGTTTACATTATCCAAACCTTTAAAAATCGGTAAGTTTATCTCCACTTCGGGAATAGCAATACCTCCAATAACGGGAAGTTTCTGAGCATCCCATTGTGAAGCCAATACAGCTTCGGATGAAATAGACTTAACAGAGTCAAAATCAAAATTCCCTTCGGTTTTTAGATTTTCATCTATATTTTCCTTAGTGACTTGATTGACTTGGTATTTATTGGTATTCCAGACCAAAAAGATATCGCGAATCTTTGAATTAAAAATCAAGGCTAGGGAAAGAAGAATTAAGAAACCCGCTAAAATATTGATAAATAGATTTCTGCGCTTATTTTTCTTACTCTTTTTATTTTTCGTTTTTTTATGAGACATTATTCTGCACCTTCTGTTTCAATTTCAGTCCCAACTTCTTCTTTTTCTGCCGCAGCAACCGTTGTAAAGGTCACAATCTTGGCATCTTGGTCTAGACGCATCACCTTAACTCCCATAGTTGAGCGTCCTGTTTGTGAAATATTGGCAACGTTTGTTCGAATCATGACCCCTGTATCCGTGATAATCATCAGGTCTTCATCCCCCTTAACAGTGAGGAGACCTGCCAGAGGACCATTCTTCTCAGCAACATTGGCTGTCTTCATCCCTTTACCGCCACGGCCTTTAGTAGGGTATTCAGTAGCAAGTGTACGTTTACCATAACCTTTTTCAGTGATGATAAGGACCTCATCCTGATCAGTGATGACACTAGCACCAACTACAGTATCTCCTTCACGAAGGTTAACTCCTCGGACACCTGTCGCGATACGGCTCATGCCACGAACAGCTGACTGATTAAAGCGAACAGCATAACCAAACTTGGTACCAATGATGATATCGGTATCTTCTTCTGTCAGCAAGACATTGATTAATTCATCCTCATCCTTGAGATTCAAGGCTTTAAGTCCATTTTGACGAATATTTGCAAATTCTTTGACACTGGTTCTCTTCACAATACCGTGACGAGTTGTAAAGAAGAGATAGGCGTCATCACTACGTTCAGACTCAACGTTGATGATGGTCTGAATGCTCTCACCTTCGTCCAACTTCAATAGATTGACAACAGGCAAGCCCTTAGCAGTACGACCGTATTCAGGGATTTCATAACCTTTTAGTCGATATACGCGTCCTTTATTGGTAAAGAAGAGCAAATGATCATGGGTGCTGGTTGAAACCAATTCACGCACAAAGTCATCATCCTTAACTCCCGTACCTTGGACTCCTCGACCACCACGTTTTTGAGCAGTAAACTCACCTTGGTCCAAACGTTTGATATAGCCCTTGTTAGATAGGGTAATCAAGACATCCGTTTCTTCAATCAAATCTTCATCTTCAAGAGTTAAGACTTCTCCGATCATCAACTCCGTACGACGCTTGTCTCCAAACTTGCGTTTGACTTCGTCCAATTCCTCTTTGATAATTTGCGCCACGCGCTCAGGTTTGGCAAGAATATCAGCCAAATCTGCAATCAAGGCAATCAATTCATCATATTCAGACTGAATCTTATCACGTTCCAATCCTGTCAAACGACGAAGACGCATATCAAGGATAGCTTGACTTTGACGTTCAGAAAGCTTGAACTTGCTCATCAGCTCAGCTTGCGCTTCCGCATCTGTTTTACTGGCACGAATGATACGAATCACTTCGTCGATATGGTCAAGTGCAATTAAAAGACCTTCTAAGATGTGCGCACGCGCTTCTGCTTTTTCCTTGTCAAAACGAGTACGGCGAACAACCACTTCTTTTTGGTGTTCGATATAAGCATCCAAAATTTGACGAAGGGACAAGATTTTTGGCACACCATTTTGAATCGCCAACATGTTGAAACCAAAGTTAGTTTGCATCTGGGTCATCTTGAAGAGGTTGTTAAGGATAACGTTGGCAGACGCGTCGCGTTTAACCTCTATTACAAAGCGAACGCCTTCACGGTTGGACTCATCACGTACAGCTGTAATGCCCTCAATTCGTTTTTCCTGAACCAAGCGAACAATATGCTCATGTACCTTGGTTTTATTAACCATATAAGGGAATTCCGTTACAACGATGCGCTCCCGACCCGTCTTAGTGGTTTCAATCTCTGTACGAGAACGAAGGACAATGGAACCTTTACCAGTCTCATAAGCCTTATGAATACCTGATTTCCCCATAACAAGAGCACCAGTCGGAAAATCTGGACCAGGCAAGACTTCCATCAAGTCCTTAGTCGTCACTTCAGGATTATCCATAACCAACTTCACTGCATCAATGGTTTCACCTAGGTTGTGAGGAGGAATGTTGGTAGCCATCCCTACGGCAATCCCAGTTGCCCCATTGACCAAAAGGTTTGGAAAACGAGCTGGCAAAACCAAGGGTTCACGTTCATTGGCATCGTAGTTGTCTACGAAATCAACCGTGTTTTTATTGATGTCACGAAGCATTTCCAGAGCAATCTTGCTCATACGTGCCTCAGTATAACGCTGTGCGGCTGCACCATCCCCGTCCATAGAACCAAAGTTTCCATGCCCATCAACGAGCATGTAACGATAGCTCCACCACTGGGCCATACGAACCATAGCCTCATAAATAGACGAGTCTCCGTGAGGGTGGTATTTACCCATAACATCCCCTGTAATACGGGCTGATTTTTTATGGGGTTTGTCTGGAGTAACACCTAGTTCATTCATTCCGTATAGAATACGACGGTGAACTGGTTTTAAGCCATCTCGAACATCAGGAAGAGCACGCGCTACGATAACACTCATGGCGTAGTCGATAAAGCTGGTCTTCATCTCCTTTGTCAGATTGACATTCACTAAATTTCTATCCTGCATTCATAAATGCCTCATTTCACTATTAGTAATTAGATATATTATACCATAATTTGTCCTTCATTTCAGTCTTTGGAAATCACTAAAACGTTTACATCGATAACCGAATAGAATATTCGTGACAAAGCTTTTTAAAAGTGATAGAATGAAAGTGTCTGGGGATTCCCCTAAAAAAAATGAAGGAGATGTTTAGATAATGACTTCAACTAAACAACACAAAAAAGTGATCCTTGTTGGTGACGGTGCCGTAGGTTCATCTTACGCTTTCGCACTTGTTAACCAAGGAATTGCACAAGAGCTTGGAATTATCGAAATTCCTCAATTACACGAAAAAGCTGTAGGTGATGCGCTTGACCTTAGCCACGCCCTTGCCTTCACTTCACCTAAAAAAATCTACGCTGCTCAATACGCTGACTGTGCAGACGCTGACCTTGTTGTGATCACTGCAGGTGCTCCTCAAAAACCAGGTGAAACTCGTCTTGACCTTGTAGGTAAAAATTTGGCTATCAACAAATCAATCGTAACACAAGTTGTTGAATCAGGTTTCGATGGTATCTTCCTTGTTGCAGCTAACCCAGTTGACGTTTTGACTTACTCAACTTGGAAATTCTCTGGATTCCCTAAAGAACGTGTTATCGGTTCAGGTACTTCACTTGACTCAGCACGTTTCCGTCAAGCACTTGCTGAAAAATTGGATGTTGATGCTCGTTCAGTTCACGCCTACATCATGGGTGAACACGGAGATTCTGAATTTGCGGTTTGGTCACATGCCAACATCGCTGGTGTAAACCTTGAAGAATTCCTTAAAGATACTCAAAACGTTCAAGAATCTGAATTGATTGAATTGTTCGAAGGTGTTCGTGACGCTGCTTACACAATCATTAACAAAAAAGGAGCTACATACTACGGTATCGCTGTAGCACTTGCTCGTATCACAAAAGCAATCCTTGATGACGAAAATGCAGTACTTCCACTTTCAGTATTCCAAGAAGGTCAATACGGTGTTAAAAACGTCTTTATCGGTCAACCAGCTGTTGTTGGTGCGCACGGTATCGTTCGTCCAGTAAACATCCCATTAAACGATGCTGAAACTCAAAAAATGCAAGCATCAGCTAAAGAATTGCAAGCTATCATCGATGAAGCATGGAAAAACCCTGAATTCCAAGCAGCTTCTAAAAACTAATGAAAAGAAGGTTCTCATCCATGGGGACCTTTTTCTTTTTGCCCCCAAAATACCCCAAATCAACAAAAAAAGCCTATCGACCAAGCAATGAAGCTTGATACAATAGGCTTTTTTTAAATTCATTATTTAACAGCGTCTTTAAGAGCTTTACCAGCTTTGAATGCTGGAACTTTAGAAGCTGCGATTTTGATTTCTTTACCAGTTTGTGGGTTGCGACCTTTACGTGCAGCACGCTCACGAACTTCAAAGTTACCGAAACCGATCAATTGAACTTTTTCACCAGCTGCAAGGTATTCAGTTACTGCTGCAAATACAGCGTCAACTGCTGCTGCTGAATCTTTCTTAGTCAATTCTGTAGCTTCTGCTACTTTAGCGATCAAATCTTGTTTGTTTGCCATGTTAACAAATCCTCCAAATAATTTCTAATTAACAAATATAATCATATCCTAAAATCGACTATAGGTCAAGTCAAAAACACTATTTTGACCATTTTTTCTCTATTTTTTTAGGAATTGTAGCGAATTAGAATCGCCCAAGCATTCTCTCCAGTATGAGTTTGAATAATAGAGCCAGTTTCCAATACAGAGATTGGTTTCTCAACATAAGGTTGCAATAATGCCTTCATCTCATTCGCCAATTCGTTCGTTCCAGCGTAGGAAATTCCAATCTCTGCAACTGATTTTTGGGAAAGAGTATTGGTTAATTCCTCAAGCCACTTTTTGAAAGTTTTCGTTCCACGTCCTTTGACGATTGGTTGGAGTTCGTGGTTTTTCATCTGCATTACTACACGAATATTCAAGAGTGAGCTTAGTAATCCTGTCACACGTCCAATACGACCACCCTTAACTAAGTTTTCTAGCGTCGAAACACCGATATAAAGTTCTGTATGATTTTTGACGTCCTCTACATGAGCTAAGATCGTTTCTAAATCTTTACCTTCTTTAGCAAGTTTTGCGGCTTCAACAACTTGGAACTTCATTGCTTGATCTGTAAAAGAACTATCAATAACCGTTACATCAGCAGTTGAGAGGCTGGCCCCTTGGCGAGCAGCTTCTACAGTTCCAGACAAGGCATGGGACATGTGAATGGCGATAATTTGACTGCCATCTTTACCTAGTTCTTCAAAGACCTCAGCAAACACTCCTACAGGTGGCTGGCTTGTTTTAGGCAGATTCTTACTTTGTTGCATAAGATGAAGGAATTCTCCCTCTTTCAAATCTGCATCCGAATAAAGCACACTATCAATCATAACTGATAGAGGGACAACAGTGATATTTAATTCTTTAACTACTTCTGGTTCGATAGTAACAGAAGAGTCCGTTACAATTTTTACTTGTGTCATAATTCAATCTTTCTATTCTTCTCGATAGGATTGGGATTTTCTCCTTTATTATATCAAAAAAATGATAAAAAATCATAAGTGATCCGATGAAAAGAACTGAATTTTTGGTATAATCTATCTATAGAAAAGTGAGGAACAGCCATGATTCGAAAACTTCAACCGATTATCACTATTATTTTTGGAGCTGCTATCTATGCCTTCGGTCTTACCTACTTTGTTGTTCCTTATCATTTATTTGAGGGTGGGGCGACAGGTATTACCTTGATTACCTACTATCTCTTTAAGATTCCTGTCTCATTGATGAACCTCTTGATTAATATCCCTTTATTTATCCTGGCTTGGAAGATATTTGGACCTAAGACCCTCTACTCCAGCCTTCTAGGATCTATTTCACTTTCCGTTTGGCTAGCAATCTTTGAGCGCATTCCTTTGCACATCGACTTGCAAGGGGATCTCATCATTGTCGCTTTAGTCTCAGGTGTCTTACTAGGAGTTGGTTTAGGAATTATCTTTAATGCTGGTGGAACCACTGGTGGCTCTGATATCGTTGCCCGTATCCTCAACAAATACACCAATATTTCGATTGGGAAATTGCTTTTTGGGATTGACTTTTTTATCCTAATGTTGATTTTGATTATCTTCCAGGACCTTCGTCTAGTTACCTATACCCTCTTGTTTGACTTTATCATCGCTCGTGTTATCGACTTGATAGGCGAAGGAGGTTATGCTGGTAAAGGATTTATGATTATTACCCAATATCCTGATCAATTGGCCAAAGAGATTAACGATGAACTCGGACGTGGCGTTACCTTTATATCTGGTCAAGGCTACTACAGCAAAAAGGATTTAAAAATTATCTACTGTATCGTCGGTCGAAACGAAATCGTTAAAATGAAAGATATGATTCACAAAATTGACCCTCAAGCCTTTATCACCATCACTGAGGCTCATGAAATTCTGGGTGAAGGATTTACTTATGTGAAAGATTAAAAAAGCTGGGAATTCCCAGCTTTTATTCTTCTTCTGCGAGGGTTGAATGGCGGAACCCGTAAGTAAAGTAAATGACTAGACCAACTAAAAGAGCAATGCCAAAGGCAATCCAGGTATCTAGACTATATTGAAGCATAAAGGAAACACAGATAAGAATGGAAAGAATTGGTAAAAGTGGCACCAAGGGAGTTTTAAACTCTCCCTCTTTTGGCATACCCTTATCCTTTCTGAGTTTTATTATTCCGTAGGCTAACAAAATCAGATAAGCTAGCGTACAAATATTTAAGAAGGCTGCAATACTAGCTAGAGGAAACACTCCTGCAGCAATAGCTGAAGCAACTCCTGTTAAGAGGGTTGCATTTTTAGGAACACGACTAGTCTTGCTTAATTGTTTGAAACTTTGGGGTAAAAGTCCATCACGTGCTAAACTATAAATCATCCGAGACAAAGCGTAAGTCATGGAGATACATACGGTTATCAGGGTTAGAATGGCTACAAGCGAAACATAATTTGCCGCCCAGCCGATACCAATACTCCGTAATGAAAATGCTACTGCATCGTCCACATTGAGCTTACTGTAGTGAACAATCCCTGTCAATACTAAGGTTACCAAAGCATAGAGAATGGTGACGATTGTCAGAGAAAGGACGATTCCGCGGGGAATATTTTTTTGCGGACTTTGAATTTCATCAACTGCCATGGAAATAGACTCAAATCCGAGAAATCCAAAGAACATCAAAGATGCACCCGCCATAATACCAGTACTTCCACCATATAGTTGACCAAAACCAAATGGAGCAAAATTCGTCCAATTTTCTGGCTTGATGTACCAAATACCAACTAGGATAAATAAGGCTAGAGCTGAGAATTTCAAGACCACTAAAAGCGAATTAAATCTCAAAGCTGCCTTAGAATTTAATAAAACCAATCCCGTTACCAACGTAAGTACTAAAATAGGCAGAAGATCGATATAGGTTCCCTGTTCAGGATTAAAGGTTCCATTCAAGGCTTGCGGCATGGAGATACCATAATTACTGAGCAATCCCTTAAAGTAAGCTGCCCAGCCAGACGCCACACCTGAAACAGCCGTCATGAATTCCATAATGGTCAACCAGCCAGCAATCCAGGCTGGCAATTCTCCCAAAATCGCATAGAGATAACTATAAGCACCCCCATTTGCGGGTACACGAGAGGCAAATTCTGCAAAAAAGAGAGCTGATAGAGAAACACACAGGGCAGAAATCACAATGGAAATCACTAGTGAGGGACCAGCTAGAGTAGCCGCTGCTGTTCCTGTAATGGTGAAAATCCCCGTCCCTACCATGGCACCGATTCCCAATAAAATCAAATCCCACAATTTCAAATGGCGACGCATCTCTGTCTGTCTCAGACTAACATCCTTGGTTCTAAAAATATTCATACTTCATCTCCACTAAATGTAATTGTTTTATTTTACCATATAAAAGCATTTTTGTGAATATTTATTAGGTTCTTTTTTGAAAAAAATCTGAACAGAAAGGATTCCTGTTCAGAATTTGCATTTTTACCCACTGATTCTTTCAATTTGTTACCTATCAAGCGAGTAAGCTCAACAGTATACTCCATTGAAAGTTTTTGGGGATTTGGGATTTTTTAAACTTCAAAGTAAGGGAAGGGACGGTCACTATCTAAAGGACGATTTGGAACTTCTTGTTCCAAAATAGCGCGCCAACCTGATACCAATTCTTCAAAAGTCAATTGGGCTTCTGGAGAAGCTGTTGTCAGCTTCCGACCAAACCAAGCCATGGTTGCAGTTTCAAACTGAAGCATAGCGTACTGGATTACTGGTACATTTGCCTCTTCATAATTTTCATTTACTGCACGCGCTACTTCTGCCGCTTGCGGAAGGAGTTGATTGCTGATTTTATCAACAACTGTCGCATCCATCTCTCTCCATGAAAGAAGTTGACCATTTACCTGATAAAAGAGCTCAAAGGTTTCTTGATTTTCTTTGAAATTAGTAAGAACAAAAGCACGTTCCACGGCTTCAGGACCACCAACGCCTTTTACAGCGTTTATCAAGAGGTTTTGTTCCATTTGTCGCCAATAATCATCTGCTTCTTCTGCTAAATCATTTGTAAACGGCGGAACAATTTCCTCAGCAGGAATTTCGCCTTTATTTGCTTTTTCGACATTACCGAATAATTTTTTTAAAAATCCCATTTGCTTCTCCTTTTTGGACTTATCCGACTGAACCTTCCATTTCATAGCTAATCAAGCGGTTCAGCTCAACTGCATATTCCATTGGAAGCTCTTTAGTGAAGGGTTCGACAAATCCCATGACAATCATCTCAGTAGCTTCAGATTCTGACAAACCACGACTCATGAGGTAGTATAGTTGTTCTTCTGAAATCTTAGATACCTTGGCTTCGTGTTCCAATGCAACTTGCGAGTTGTGAATTTCATTGAATGGGATGGTATCTGACGCTGATAAGTCATCCATGATAATGGTATCACACTCGATGTGAGAAACAGATTTCTTAGAGTTCTTGTTAAAGGTTACTTGTCCACGGTAGTCCACCTTTCCTCCGCCTTTAGCGATAGACTTAGACACGATAGACGAGCTTGTATGTGGGGCGTTGTGGATCATCTTAGCCCCCGTGTCTTGGTGTTGCCCTGCATTGGCAAAGGCGATAGAGAGCATGGTTCCACGCGCTCCTTCTCCATCAAGGTAAACAGACGGGTATTTCATGGTTGTTTTAGCACCCAAGTTTCCATCGATCCACTCAACAGTCGCATCTTTCAAGGCTTTGGCACGTTTTGTTACCAAGTTATAGACATTATCAGACCAGTTTTGAATGGTTGTATAACGCATATAAGCTCCGTCCAAAGCGAAAATTTCTACAATAGCAGCGTGCAAGCTGTTACTTGAATAAGTTGGCGCTGTACAGCCTTCTACGTAGTGGACACTCGCTCCTTCGTCAACAATAATCAAGGTACGTTCGAACTGACCTGTATTTTCGTTGTTGATACGGAAGTAAGTTTGAAGCGGGATATCTACCTTAACACCTTTTGGCACGTAGATAAAGGTTCCACCCGACCATACTGCAGAGTTGAGGGCTGCCAACTTGTTATCAGTCGGTGGTACCAACTTAGCGAAGTATTGTTTAAACAAGTCTGGGTATTCCTTGAGGGCAGAATCCGTATCTGTAAAGATAATACCCAATTTCTGGAACTCTTCCTTCATGTTATGGTAAACCACTTCTGACTCATACTGGGCAGAAGCTCCTGCTAGATAAGCACGTTCAGCTTCTGGAATACCGATACGTTCAAAGGTTTCTTTAATCTTTTCAGGTACATCATCCCAAGAACGGGCTGGTTTATCAGATGGTTTTTGGTAATAGATCAAGTCATCAAAGTCAATCTCTGACAAATCTGCTCCCCAGGTTTGCATAGGCATTTTTTTGAAGGTTTCATAAGACTTCAAACGGAATTCTAACATCCACTCAGGTTCTCCCTTAGCAGCTGATAATTCGCGAATGACTTCTTCGTTCAATCCTTTTCCTGTCGATAGGACAGGCTCTACATCGTCATGGAAACCAAATTTATATTCACCAAGGTCAATTGGTTTTGGTTCTACTCTTTCTTCAGCCATAATATCCTTTCTTTCATTCTTCATTTCTACTGATTCATAAGACAAAAGAAACTTGTCTTACTGTTTTTCTTGATTTTCAATTGTTTTCTTAAGGGCATTCCAAGCCAGAGTTGCACACTTGATTCGTTGTGGGAATTTGGCAACACCTGACAAGAAGGCACCATCCCCGAGTTGGTCTTGACGGTCATCCTTTTGACCTTGAACCATTTCAGAAAAGATGGTTGCAAGTTCTAGAATTTCTTGCTTGGTCTTCCCCAAAACAGCATCTGTCATCATACTAGCAGAGGCAGTTGAGATGGTACAACCTGAATTTAGAAAAGCAATATCTTCCAAACGGTCCTCTGCGTCAAACTTGACAGAGAGGTTGATGACATCCCCACAGGTTGGATTATTGAGGCTGATTTGCTCAGCATCTTCCAGCTTCCCTTGGTGATGTGGATTTTTCGAATGGTCTGCCACCACTGCCATATAAAGGCTATCTAGTTTAGAAAGTGCCATTGAAAAACTCCTTTGTCTTTTGTAGGGCATCGACTAGCTTGTCACAATCTGCCTTGGTATTGTAGATATAAAAACTTGCACGAGCTGTTGCTGGGACTTCCAAATACTGAAGCAAAGGTTGGGCGCAATGGTGACCAGCACGAACAGCCACTCCTTCATAATCCAGAGCCGTCGCAAGATCGTGGGGATGAAGATTCCCTAAGTTAAAAGCAATGACACCCGAACGTTGAGCCAAGTCCTGCGAACCATAAATGGTCAAACCTTCAATGGCCTGCAATTTTGGATAGACGTATGCAATCAATTCCTGTTCATGAGATTCAATGGCATCCATACCAATCTTTTCCAGATAATCCACTGCTGCAGCAAGTCCGATAGCACCTGCCATATTTGGCGTTCCAGCCTCAAATTTCCAAGGCAATTCCTTCCAACTAGCAGATTGCTCATAGACGAAATCAATCATCTCGCCACCAAACTCAACTGGTGACATTTGTTCCAGATACTTTTCTTTACCATAAAGAACACCGATGCCTGTAGGACCAGCCATCTTGTGACCTGAAAAGGCAAAGAAGTCCACATCCAAGTCCTGGACATCAATCTTCATATGAGGTGTAGACTGAGCACCATCCACCACCATAATAGCTCCAACTTGATGGGCTAATTGAGTGATTTCTTTGATAGGATTAACCACACCAAGGACATTAGAGGCGTGAGCTAGGGAGACAAACTTGACTTTATCAGTCAATTTAGCGCGCAAGTCATCCATATCCAGAGCTCCGTCCTTGAGATAAACATAGACAAGCTCTGCCCCAGTCTTGCGACAAGCTTCCTGCCATGGAATGATATTGGAATGATGTTCCATTACTGAGATCAAGACCTGGTCTCCCTCAGTCAGGATTTCCTCAGCGAAACGTGCCACCCAGTTAAGACTGGTCGTCGTTCCTCTGGTAAAGAGTACTTCCTTTGTAAAGCTTGCATTGATAAACTTACGAATGGTTTCACGAGCAGCTTCATAAGAAGCTGTTGCTCGCTCAGCTAAAGTATGGACACCACGGTGAACATTGGCATTTTCCTGCTCATAATAGCGGTTGATTGTTTCCAGAACTGCTAGTGGTTTTTGTGTCGTCGCAGCATTGTCCAGATAGACCAGAGGTTCATCGTTGACAATCTGGTCTAAAATTGGAAAATCCTTGCGAATCGCTTCTACATCTAACATAGGCTTCCCCTTAGCGTTTTGACAATTTTTCTTCGATAGTTGCAATCATTTCATCACGAACTTCTTTGACTGGAATCTCAACGATAACAGATCCAAGGAAACCACGAACAACCAAGCGCTCAGCAGTCGCCTTATCCAAGCCACGGCTCATGAGGTAGTACATATCTTCTGGATCCACCTGACCGATAGAAGCCGCGTGACCTGCAGTTACGTCATTTTCATCAATCAAAAGAATTGGGTTGGCATCTGAACGCGCTTGGTCTGAAAGCATGAGAACACGGCTTTCTTGTTGCGCATCTGCTCCCTTGGCACCCTTGATAATGTGGCCAATACCATTGAAGGTCAAGGTCGCTTTTTCAAGGATAACCCCATGTTGGAGGATATTTCCGATTGAGTTGCACCCATAGTTAGTCACTCGAGTATCAATCCCTTGAACCTGACGGCCACTTGAAAGAGCAACAACCTTAAGGTCTGCATGGCTACCATTTCCAATCAAATCACTATCAAAGTCAGCAACAACATTTCCTTCGTTCATGACACCGATAGCCCAGTCAATACTTGCATCGTTACCTAATTTACCTCGGCGGCTAATGTAGGCTGTGACGTTCTCACCTAGACGGTCAATCGCAGCAAACTTCACTTGCGCGCCTGAACGAGCAATCACTTCTACTGTGATATTAGCAGTTGCTTTGGCACTACCTTGGCCACGAGACTCAAGACGTTCAAGGTAGCTAATCTTACTATTCTTACCAGCGATGATGAGGATATGTTTGTTAAATGGCACATCGCTATCGCTATCTTGATAGAAAATTCCTTCGATTGGTTCAGCAATCTCAACATTATCAGGGATGTAGAGAACAGCACCACTGTTAAAATAAGCTGTGTGGTAGGCTGCCAACTTGTCATCGTCATACTTAACAGATGACATGAAGAATTCCTCGATAAGTTCGGGAATTTCTTCTAAAGCTGAGTGGAAGTCTGTAAAGATTACTCCTTGTTCAGCCAATTCAACTGGAGTTTGTTCAAAAACAGTCTGCGTTCCTACTTGCACCAACTTCAAGTGATTATCTAGAGCCGTGAAGTCAGGAACATTTGCTGAAGGTTCACTTTCTGTGATGGTTCCATCTCCCAGATTCCAACGGTGAAATTTGACACGCTCGATAACTGGTAATTCCAAACTCTCAATCTTATCAAAAGCTTTTTGACGGAGGTCAGCCAACCAGCTTGGTTCAGCGTGCATTTCTGAAAAAAGTTTAATATTCTCTTTAGTCATTTACTTCTCCTAAAAGATACGAGGGAATTACAATTCTTCCTTGTAGTCGTAGCCAAGTTCTTCAGCTAGTTTTGCGTATCCTTCACGTTCCAAACGGGCAGCCAATTCTGGACCACCAGAAAGGACCACACGACCTTCCATCATCACGTGAACCACGTCTGGTGTGATGTAGTTCAAAAGACGTTGGTAGTGAGTGATGATCATAGCACCAAAGCCTTCGCCGCGCATAGCATTGACACCTTTCGATACGACTTTAAGGGCGTCAATATCAAGACCTGAGTCAATCTCATCCAAAAGAGCAAAAGTTGGTTCCAACATCAAAAGTTGAAGAATTTCATTACGTTTTTTCTCACCACCAGAGAAACCTTCGTTGAGGTAACGCTCTGCCATTTCTTCTTTCATGTTGAGCAATTCCATTTTCTCGTCTAGTTTAGTGATGAACTCACGAACTGAAATTTTTTCATCATCTTCTTTACCAGCATTCATAGCTGCACGAAGAAATTCAGCGTTGGTAATTCCAGGGATTTCAGATGGGTATTGCATAGCAAGGAAAAGTCCCATACGCGCACGCTCATCCACTTCCAACTCAAGGATGTTTACGCCATCAAACAAGACCTCACCTTTGGTAACCTCATAGTTAGGGTTCCCCATAATAGCTGCAGAAAGAGTCGATTTACCAGTACCATTTGGTCCCATGATAGCTGCGATTTCTCCTGTTTTCAGAGTCAGATTGACCCCCTTCAAAATTTCTTTTCCTTCAATCTCAACGTGAAGATCTTTGATCTCTAATACTGACATGATAGTTCCTTTCTTTTTCTGGCCTACTTCCTTTATCCTTAGCGAAATCACTTACATTTCTCTAAAAAATACAAGAAAAGGTCCATAAATATACTCTACTAGTATAACAAAAAAAGCCTAAAAGGCTTTGATTTTGTTTAGAAGCTAGTGACTAATCCTTGCGGTTTAGGTGCTGATCAATAGCGTCTACTATTTTCCCCATTACATAACTTAACCTAAAATTTCGAAAAAGTAGAATGGCCCAAAAGGCTGCCATGAAATAGCGACCCGTCATCCAAGCTTCATTGAAAAAATAAGTCTCAGCAGCAGTAAATAGTGCTATCACGATAAATTGTTGTCTAGTCATAGGATTATTGTACCATGAAATCCACTTTTAGTCTTCTTCAACCATGACTTTATCAGCCAGAAATTCAAATCCTTCTGGAATTAGGCTTTCTTCTTCCGTCTCTTGATCAGCTTGAGAAGACTTGTTTTTAGCTGAAAATGCTGCACGAACCTCTTTCCATTCCTCTAGGGAAATTGCCAGGATTTCAGGTGAAAATCCAGCCGCCTGGCTAAGAATATTGCCAAACATGGTATTGAGGTTATCCCGTTTCATGGTTTGTCCAGCATTGAAATTAGATTCAAAAGCTAAAATAGCATGGTGTTCGTTGGCTGCAACTGGTTGAGAACCAACAAGAAGAGCCTTATCAGGACCAGCTAAGCTTTCGATTACCTCTCCCCATGCATTCTGGAGGCGAATCAAGTTTTGCCGTGCCAAATCAGGATGTTCAACAGCTTCTTGTAGGATAGCCTGAACCTTATTACGGTCTACTCGATAGACTGTCTTGGAAGTGGCTGGACGGCTAGGGACTGGCGCCACTTGTTTAGGAGCAGTTCCAACATTGGCAAGTTCTTGTTTAAGACGAGCGACTTCCTGTCTCAGTGCAGAAATTTCACTTTCGACAGCTCCTGAAAGCACTGGTTCAGGCTTAATCTCCGCTAAACGAATAGTCATCATCTCAGCATAAATCTTAGGTTGTAGGCTTGCTTTCATATCCGCCAAGCTCACAGTCGCTATTCGAATCATTTCAAAGAGACTTTCCTGAGAAAGAGCTAGATTGTCCATAAAAACTGGACTATGATGAGTATTTTCGCCACCTGTCTGAACAACTAGTAGATCACGCAAGTACTGTAAAAGATCCGTCACAAAACGAGTCATGCTCTTGCCATTTTCAAACAAAAGATTCAAAGAATCAAGAGCTTTTGAAACATCCTGCTGAGACAAGGCGGCTACATAGTCATCAAGCGCTGATAGACTAATGGTGCCTGTAATCTCCTCAGAGATAGCTGTAGTTAAAGCATTCCCTTGAGTCAAACTCAAGGCTTGGTCCAGAATAGACAAGGCATCCCGCATCCCACCTTCAGCTCGTCTAGCAATGATTTCCACAGCCTCTGGTTCAGAACTGATATTTTCTTTTTCTAAAATATGATGAATATGTGCCGTGATATCTTGAGTTCGAATCGATTTAAACTCAAAACGTTGGACACGCGATAAAATAGTTGCTGGAATCTTGTGCAATTCGGTGGTCGCCAAGATAAAGACAACATTTTGAGTTGGTTCTTCTAGCGTCTTCAAAAGCGCATTAAAAGCTCCTGTAGATAGCATATGAACCTCGTCTATGATATAGACCTTATAACGTGCCAAACTAGGTGCATAGGTAGATTTATCACGAATTTCTCGGATTTCATCGACTCCATTATTCGAAGCCGCATCCATTTCGATGACATCTTCTAAGCTACCTTCTGTCACTGCTTGGCAGATATAGCAGTTATTACATGGTTCTCCGTCCACTTGGTTCGGACAGTTCATAGCCTTGGCAAAAATCTTGGCCACACTGGTCTTCCCAGTCCCACGAGGGCCTGAAAAAAGATAGGCATGACTAATCTTTTCCTGCTCGACCGCTTGTTTTAGGGTTTTAGCCACAACTTCTTGTCCGACCAATTGTGAAAAAGTTTGGCTTCTATATTTTCGATAAAGTGCTTGATACATTAGGCTTTCTCCTCAAACATCGTAAAGTCCCATTCTGTCTTCTCAAGCAAAATAGCGACAAATTGTTCCAAGTAATCACGGTCAATGGCATTGTAATCATCAATAAGTGAAGAATCCAAGTCTAAGACACCCAGCAATCGACCATTCTTGAGCATGGGAACTACGATTTCACTCTTGGCCATACTATCACAAGAAATATAGTTTGGATAGGTGCTCACATCGCCAACCAAAACAGTCTCTTGAAACTCAGCAGCTTCTCCACACACGCCTTTCCCAAGCGGAATGCGAATACAAGAAACACCACCCTGAAAAGGCCCTAAAATCAACTCGCTACCATCAAACAGATAAAACCCTGCAAATACAGTATTCGGAAAGCGAGATTTTAGGAGGGCACTAGCATTTGAAAGATTGGCAAGAACATTGGTCTCACCTTCTAGTAAATAAGAGAGTTCCTCATTTAACATTTGATATTGTGATTGTTTTTCTGAATCTAACATAGAACTATTATATCAAAAATGGGAAAGAGACAAAAGAAAAATCCCTTGTTTTAAACAAAGGATTTTGTGATTATCAATTGATTAAAGTTCGATATCACCGAACAAGTCAGCCATTGAGAATCCTGTTTGTGTTTCTGGAAGTTCGAAATCACGTTTTTCTTGACGTTTTGGACGACGTGGACGAGCAGCACGTTTTTCTTCTTTTTGTCCTTCTTCTTGAGCTGGACGTTCTTCAAGAGCTTTGATAGAAAGTGATACACGTTCTGCGTCAGCGTTAACATCAAGGACTTTAACAGTAACTTCTTGACCAACAGTAAGAGCTTCTTTTGGATTTTCGATACGTTTGTGTGAAATTTGTGATACATGAACAAGTCCATCGATACCTGGCAATACTTCAACAAATGCACCGAAGTCAGTCAAACGTTTAACTGTTCCTTCTACTACATCACCTTTAGCCAATTTTTGCTCAACGCCATCCCATGGTCCAGGTGTTGTTGCTTTAAGTGAAAGTGATACGCGTCCTTCTTCTTCGTTAAGATCAAGGATCTTCACTTCGATTTCTTCACCAACAGTTACAACTGATTTAGGTGATACGTTACGTTCGTGTGACAATTCAGTCAAGTGAACCAATCCGTCAACTCCACCAAGGTCGATGAAAGCACCAAAGCTAGTGATACGAGCAACTTTACCAGTTACGACATCACCAACAGCCAATTTACCGAATACTTCAGCACGAGCCGCTGCAGTAGCTGCTTCAACAACTTCACGACGTGAAAGGATGAAGCGGTTTTCTTTAGGATCAACTTCTTTGATTTTAGCATCAAATTCTTGACCTACGAAACGCTCAGTGTTACGTACGAAACGAGTATCCAACATTGAAGCTGGGATAAATCCACGAACACCTTCAAATTCTACTGAAAGTCCACCTTTAACGGCACGAGTTCCTTTAACAGTAACAACTTCTTCTTCGCGTCCTACAAGTTTGTCCCATGCTTTGCGAGCTTCAAGGCGTTTTTTAGATACAAGGTATGTAACTGTATCAGTATCTTTACCAACTACTTGACGAAGTACAAGAACATCCAATACTTCTCCTACTTTCACAAAGTCATTGATATCTGCATCGCGATCGTTTGTCAATTCGCGAAGAGTCAAGACACCTTCAACACCAGTCCCAGAGATTGCAACGTTAGCTTGAGTCGCATCAACTGTCAATACTTCAGCACTAACAACATCACCAGGCTCAACTTGGCTAACGCTATTTAGCAAATCTTCAAATTCGTTCATCTAAAAAATCCTCCAACAATCAAGTTTTTCCAAACTTGACATACTTATAATTTTTTTCCTAAGCACCCGCAAAGACATGTTCATATCGTTCACGTCTTTCAATTATAAAAATAAAATACCCTAAGATATTTTTCTTTTTATCTTGAATTTATTACCTAAGAACTGGGGTAGCTGGATTCGAACCAACGCATGAGGGAGTCAAAGTCCCTTGCCTTACCGCTTGGCTATACCCCATTGATGAATGGAGAGAGAGGGATTCGAACCCCCGAACCCGAAGGAGCGGATTTACAGTCCGCCGCGTTTAGCCTCTTCGCTATCTCTCCAATGTTTAACGAGAACTATTATATCATGAAATTTTCAATAAAACAAGTATTATTTTGTCAAATTATAGTTTTCAATCAAAATTTCCACAGCTTTTTCAAGTTTTTTATAAAAACTATCGACATTTCCATTCTTTATGATGGCAAATTGGCTATCTAATTCGGCAATTTCCCCAATGACCTTTTTCCCGATCGTCAAAACGTATCCTTCATAGCTGTCTTTCCCAACAGTCACTTTTGCATCGGTTAATTGGATTTCAATTTTCTTATCTTTTTTACTCATACTGTACCTCTTTTCACTTTTTCTATTGTACAAGAAAATGCTCAAACTAGCAAGAAAAAACTCCATTTCAGCCCTTACAACTGCTATGGAGTTCTTCTTTACTTCATGTCTTTTAGTCCACTTTGACAATCCATCCTTCAGGCGCTTCTACATCACCAAATTGGATACCAGTCAATTCATCATAGAGTTTACGTGTAACAGGACCTACTTCTGTTTCACTGTAGAAAACATGGAAATCATCGCCATGTTGGATACCTCCAATTGGAGAAATAACTGCTGCTGTACCGCAGGCACCTGCCTCTACAAAACGATCCAAATTATCGATTGGGACATCACCTTCAATCGGAGTTAAGCCCAAGCGGTGTTCTGCCAAGTAAAGCAAAGAGTACTTGGTAATGGATGGCAAGATGGATGGACTCAATGGCGTAACAAATTCATTGTCGGCCGTGATTCCAAAGAAGTTGGCTGATCCGACTTCTTCAATCTTTGTATGTGTAGATGGATCTAGGTAGATAACATCTGAAAATTGGCGTGACTTGGCCATTTTACCTGGGAGGAGACTAGCAGCATAGTTTCCACCCACCTTGGCCGCACCTGTACCATTCGGAGCTGCACGGTCGTATTCATCCTGAATCAAGAAGTTTGTTGGAACTAAACCACCTTTAAAGTAATTTCCAACTGGCATAGCAAAGATGGTGAAAATATACTCTTCTGCTGGTTTAACCCCAATAATATCCCCAACACCAATCAAAAGTGGACGAAGATAAAGAGTTCCACCTGTTCCATATGGTGGTACGTATTCTTCATTTGCACGCACAACTGCTTTACAAGCTTCTACAAACATTTCTGTTGGAACTTGTGGCATCAAAAGACGGTCACAAGTACGTTGCAAACGCTTAGCATTTTCGTCAGGACGGAACAATTGAACACTGCCGTCCTTGGTACGATAGGCTTTCAATCCCTCAAATGCTTGTTGTCCATAGTGGAGACTTGGAGAAGACTCTGAAATATGCAAGGTCGCATCCTCTGTCAATTCTCCTTGATCCCATTGACCATTTTTGTAGTGAGCGATATAGCGATAAGGTAATTTCATATAAGAAAATCCAAGGTTTTCCCAATCAATTGCAACTGTCATGTGTTTCTCCTTTATACTATTCAAACTATGTGTTCTATTCTACACTTTTCTAGTAAAATTTCAAGTATTATTTGTAATTTTCTGAAAATTTTTTCAACATAAAGAAATCAGCCCTCTGGACTGATTCTTTTTACGAATTTGTTTTGTCCTCTTTAAAGACTTCTTTGAGGTAAGCATCGAAAACTTCCTCATCTGAAATGGTATCTGAGATAAAGCTTCCATTGCTAGTACGTTCTGACAAGTTGAGGTCTTGCAATCGACTCTCATAGATTGTTCCCTTGTTAGATTGGACAAGAAGCGTTTGGTCGTTTTCTTCTACTTCTGTACTAAAAAGATCACCAACGAAACCTTGCTCTGCAACTGCTCCAGCCAAGAAGACTCGGTGCGGTTTGTTTTTCAATTCACGCAAGACTTGTAGGCCTCGTTTGGCACGGCTGGTCGCTGGAATTTCCTCAATGGAAACGCGTTTCAAGCTTCCACGCTGTGTCAAGAGATAGAAGGATGAGGTGTTACAGATAAAGGCAGCCTGAAGCGCATCATCTGCTTTCAGGTTCATAGCCTTGACACCTGCAGCCTTGGCACCAACAACTGGAACCTCTTCGATATTGAAACGAAGGGCATAACCGTTTTGACTAATCAAAAGAACATCATCTAGTTTGATTGGTGCTACTGCTACAATCTGGTCTGTCTCGTCTTTGAGCTTAGCGTACTTGACAGATTTAGACTTGTAGGTCCGCCATGGAGAGAACTCTTTGCGTTCTACACGCTTGATTTGACCAAGACGAGTTGCTGCAAAATAAGTTGTCGCATCATCAAACTGATCCACTACTTCTGCATAAAGGATTTCTTCGTTGGTTTCAAAGTTTGTAATCGTTTGGCTCAGGTGCTCTCCGATATCCTTCCAACGAATATCTGCCAATTCATGGATTGGTCGATAGATGACATTCCCAAGAGTTGTAAACATCAAGAGGTGCTGGGTTGTCTTGGCAGTTTGTACAAAGATCAAACGATCATCATCACGCTTGCCAATTTCTTCCAGCGTAGAAGCTGCAAAGGAACGTGGGCTAGTACGCTTGATATAGCCTGCCTTGGTTACGCTGACATAGGTATCTTCCTCGGCAATCAAACTAGCTGTATCAATCTCGATTGCTTTCGCAGTATCTTCCAAAGTACTCAAACGTGGTGTCGCAAATTTCTTTTTAACCTCACGAAGTTCTTTCTTCATGAGATTGTACATAGTCCGTTCATCACCGATGATAGCCGCAAGCATGGCAATCTTTTCACGCAATTCTGATTCTTCTTCCTGCAAGACAACCACGTCTGTATTGGTCAAACGGTAAAGTTGCAAGGTAACGATGGCCTCAGCCTGCTCTTCTGTAAACTCATAGCTGACCTTGAGGTTTTCCTTGGCGTCAGCCTTATTCTCAGAGGCACGGATAAGAGCAATAACTTCGTCCAAAATCGAAATCACGCGAATCAAACCTTCGACGATATGGAGACGCTTCTCAGCCTTTTCCTTGTCAAAGCGGGAACGCGCCAGAATCACTTCACGACGGTGGGCGATATAGCTAGATAAGATTGGAACAATTCCAACCTGACGAGGTGTGAAATTGTCAATCGCCACCATGTTAAAGTTGTAGTTGATTTGTAGGTCGGTGTATTTGAATAGATAGTTGAGTACGAGCTCGGTATTCGCGTCTTTCTTTAGTTCAATAGCGATACGAAGACCGTCACGGTCAGACTCATCACGAACCTCAGCAATACCAGCCACCTTGTTATTGACACGAACATCATCGATTTTCTTGACGAGATTAGCCTTATTGATTTCATAAGGAATCTCAGTAATAACGATTTGTTCCTTACCACCTTTTAGCTTTTCAACCTCCGTCTTAGAACGAACAACCACGCGCCCTTTCCCAGTTTCATAGGCCTTCTTGATTTCATCACGCCCTTGGATAATAGCCCCTGTAGGGAAGTCTGGCCCAGGCAAGAATTCCATGAGTGTGTCCACCTTGGCTGTTGGGTGGTCAATCATGTAAACCGTCGCATCAATAACCTCAGCTAAATTATGCGGTGGAATGTCTGTAGCGTAACCAGCCGAAATCCCAGTCGAACCATTGACCAAGAGGTTTGGAAAGGCTGCTGGCAAAACCGTCGGCTCTTTCTCGGTATCGTCAAAGTTCCAAGCAAAAGGAACTGTCTTTTTCTCTATATCTTGAAGAAGATAACCAGCAATCTCAGACAAACGAGCCTCAGTATAACGCATAGCCGCAGGCGGATCCCCATCCATAGAACCGTTATTACCGTGCATTTCAACTAGAATCTCACGGTTTTTCCAGTCCTGAGACATACGAACCATGGCATCATAGATAGAAGAATCCCCGTGTGGGTGAAAATTCCCCATGATGTTCCCGACAGACTTGGCCGACTTGCGGTAGCTCTTGTCAAAAGTATTGCCATCCTTATTCATCGAATAAAGAATACGACGCTGAACCGGCTTCAATCCATCCCGAATGTCTGGCAAAGCCCGGTCTTGAATGATGTACTTGGAGTAGCGACCAAAGCGCTCTCCCATGATGTCCTCCAGGGACATGTTTTGAATATTACTCATATAGGATACAGAGCCCGTAAAATACAAAGGAAATTTATCTTTTTCACACAGTATTTAGGGCATGTTCAACTCCTTTCAAAGAATGTAGAGTGGTTTTTACATTAAAATTGGTATTAAGAAAAATATTTTTAGATACTATTTAAGTCATTCACAAACACTTATTTAGATTAAGCAAAGGCATCTATTTCCTATGGATTATTCTTTCTTCTTTGAAGTGTGTACAAATATTGACAAGGTAAATAAGAAACTATAGCAGTTGATATCAGCAAGATATTAAACATAAACTTTTGCCCTCGAAATAGCTCCTCCCAATGCATTGTATTAAGATAATGAAAAATTAAACCGAATAAATAACAGAAACTTACAGGGAAGACTCTCCACTTGATTGATTTGTATAAATAATATAAGCGTATGGAGTGATAGAGCATGGAAGAAATAAGCATAGGTAAACAAAAAGAAATTAGAAAGAAAGAAAATCTTAAAGCATCCTCAAAAAGCTCTGTTCGATCTATTGAAATAAGCCAAATATTACACATCGTTATAATAATCGGGAAAAATAATCCATACACCCTTTTATGTAACTTATTTCTTTTGATAGCTAGAAATATAGAGGACACCAATACTAAAATTTGTACTCCTGGGAATCCCATAAAAAATGTAGCAAATACATAATCTAACATACTAGTTCAACCTCTCCTCAGCATACTCAATCATCTTCTCAGCTACTTCCATATCATAGTCAAATCCCATCTTTTGGGCAAGGATTTGAGCTTCTCTGTGGAAAAGTTGCATCGTAGCAAACAATGACTGAGTAAGTTTCTCTACACTTGAAAAATCAAGTAGAGCTGAGAATTCCTTCTCCTTCTCTGCAGGTAAATACTGGAAAAGATACTTGTAGTTCTTGCCGATATCGACCTCTCCCCTATCACTTGCGACCTGACAAGCTAAGACTTTTAGTAACTCTTGCTGACAGATACCATAGAGATGGTCGGTCGCATAGATGACTTGCTTGCGATGAATACCCTTGACCACATAGGCTGATACCCACCAAAATTCATTGCAGGCTTTTTCAAAATCTATCTGACTAGCTGGACTTGTCCAGAAACGCTGAGGACTGGGAGAATAAAACTCAAACAAACCCTTAGGATCCTCTAGCACCGTGAAATCCGCTTCGCTTTCTACCCACTCCTGGATATGATCTTTGGGGCAAAGGGTCAAATCAATCCGGTTACCATCTTCAAAGAGCATGAGATAGAGACGACGGTTGCCTAGGATATTATGCTGCTCAATGATACGTGTTCCAAACTGGTCCAACCAAGCAAGATTACTCGTCAGATTATCTAAGTCGTCCACGACATATACAACATCATAGTCTTGAAACTCGTCTTTTGGTGCTTTTGTATCGGTTCGCGAACCAGACATGGCGACAGCCTCGACTTTTAGACTTTTTGCGGTTTGTAAAATTAAATCAAACATCTCGGTTTCAGTTCTCATGGGAATACCTGCCTTTTTAGTAAAAACTCTTGATTCTGTATAGGACATGTCTATAAAGCGGACTATCTGCTGGAACTTTTTCATTATCAAATTCTTTGACAAATTCCATGCCTACCTTTTGCATGACTTTTTGCGAAGGGAGATTGAGTAAGGATGTAAAGGAGTAAACTTCTGACAAGCCAGCTTGCTGGAAAGCGAAGTCTAGACAGGCTTGGGCAACCTCTGTCGCATAACCACTATTCCAAAACTCTTTTCGCAAACGCCAGCCGATTTCTACAGCTTCTTTTCCAGCAAAAATCCGTAAATCCGAATGGTGCAGACCTACCAAGCCGATAAACTCCTGATTGTCTAAGTCACTCAGGGACAAACTTTTTACTTCATTTACTTTTTTCATTTTTCTTTTTGAATATTTTTGTGCCAGTCTCTCCCATGAGACAGGCAAACTGACTTTTTTTCTGTCAGTCACTTTTTTGAAAATAAATCGCTGGCAAGTTTTTAGTCAACAATTTTTAATTTATTTCTTGATTGTGAAAAATGCAGATTATCTGAATAAAATATTCTTTCAATACCTTTATTAGGAGTACTAACTGAATAGTTTAAATAATATAGTTCAGAACGATATTCTTCGTACATCTTTTCTATACTTTTATGAATATCATAAGTTAATATCCATTTTTTATCTTTCATATAATTCTTGATTGTTTTTGATAACCTAGAATGATCATCATGGTTATAAAAATTTGTATATAAACCTGGTCCTTTAGTATAATAAGGTGGATCAAAAAAAGTAAATGAATTTTTTGTTTTAGAAATTGACCTTTTAATAAACTGCTCAGCATCCATATTAAAAAGTTTAATCTGTTTTTTATGCTTAGATATTTCAAGAATTTTGTTTATTATATCTGATTTACTGAATCGACAATCTAGTTTGTATTTTCCATTCTGATTTTTACCACCAATAACCCCAGCTTTTATAATACCAGATCTATTTGTTCTATTAAGAAATAAAGTTGAAAAACCCAGAAGTAGTAAGTCAGAAACATTTTTTTTATTATCTTGAATTGATTTCTGAATTTTCCACTCATCTATTGTTATGTCAGTATTTTCTATTTTATCAATCAACTCTTCAGTCAAATAAAGAACAGAGTACCAAAATGCATAGATAGATTTATCATAATCATTTACAATAATCTTTTCTACATCTCCAAGTAGCAAAAGTTTCATAGCAACTCCCGCTCCTCCCATATAAGGCTCAATATAAGTATGGCAATTATTTTCTTTAATCAATTCTTTAACGAATTCATAAACCTGAGTTTTCCCCCCAGGGTATCTTAATGGCGTATAGGTCTTACCTGACATATCATCACCTCATCTCTTATTGATAAAATTATACCCCTTTTTTAAGTAACTTCCAAATTATAATCTAGGAAGTTTAACATTATCAGCTACATAGTTAAACGCTTTTTCAAATTGTACCTGAAATTCTTGAACTTTTTCAGGATTATTTTTTGCCCAATATTTGACTGGATTATTGTTGTACTTCCAATGAACTTTTTCTTTATTAAACCATTTTTTCCACACTTTTCTTTCAGCTATATTCTTAAACTCTCCATTAACTTGTTTATATTCCGATTCATAAGTTCCATTCTTAATTGATTGAATAACTTGGTAAATTGGATTATTCATAAAAACACTATGATTATAATTCTTTGCTGTTTTCCAATAATCTGAGTTATTATCATCAAGAATATCAAAAATAAATTCCTCTGGATTACATTGAAGATCATTAGTAGGCAAAGTAATAAAATTTCTATAATCGTTTATATTTGCTTCAACATCTCCATCTAAGCAAACTATCGAATTCTTAGAAAATTCTGTTACTTTAGATTTATACAAGTGTATATAATTGGTACATGATAAAGTTGTATTTGACATGAAGTGTAATGAATTTTTAATTGAATGGTTATTACTATTCTTCAAAGAATGTATTAAGCCTTCAAAAACATATTGAGCCTCAGCATCTTCAAAATAAATCTTAATACTATCAGTAATTTTCTGTTCATTAGCTTGTGCCAACAACATATTTTTAAAATCAATTAAATATTTCATCTCTGATAACGTAGTTGTTGAATTGTCTTCAGAACTAATATCGGAGGAAAATAGTTTTATATCATGATTAGTACGTTGGTTCGATATTTTCAGTTTTTCACAATGTTCCAATAAAGTCAACGAATGTGAAGTGGCAAAAATTTGCACGTCAAAACTTCTTGCTTTTTGAAAGAGTATATCTAATAATTTATTCTGAGCGGCTGGATATAATGTCGCATCTATTTCATCAATAAGTAATATCCCACCCTTGTAATCATTAGGAAAATCATTTTTTAATTTCTTAAATGAATACAAAGCTAATAAAATTTGCCCAATATTATCTTCCCCTGATGAAATCATTTCAATAGTCATCTCTTCATCAATAAATGATGCTGTTTTCTTATTATTCAGATTTGTTTCAGTTGCAGTAAGATTGTCTGTATATTTTTTTAAAAGTATTGACTGATAAAGATTATGTATTTCTTTCTTATCCTGCGATGATAAATTGATTTGCAAGTCACTCATTTTAGTGGATCTGACTAACGGTGTTAATCTTTCCAGGCCTAAATAAATTACTGGATGGACATAATTGGATGATTTCCCGTCTTTTCTCCTAGTAACTAGACGAGGAAGTTTTTTGTTATGGTTCGTACTCTCAATTTTAAAACTATCTTTATTGCTCAATGTAACTTTAGCATGTTCTATATTTCTAACATCATTTGGAGATAATTTAAAATGCTCTGCAGATGTGGACTCAAAATCATCCCCAAAATAAGTTAGTAATTTTTTATATTGCACAACTTTAGGGTCATTTTCTGAAAGTCTCTTTATATCTTTTTTATTAAGTTTTTTTACATCTCCAGAAATAAAAGGAATAACATTATTGTGATAAGAGAAACCTTGGGCAATCATTCCTAATATAGTTGATTTCCCTGTACCATTCTTCCCTGAAATAATATTTACATATTTTGACGGCTTGAACGATACTTCTTTAATTACTCTAAAATCTTTAATTTCTAATTCTTCAATGTACATTTTATTATTTTTCGATGATACCATTTTTAAAAACTCTTTCTTTTAAATATAATTACACAATATTTTAAAACACAGTCGCTTCCTCAAGCGTAAACTTGACATTATCCTCAATCCACTTACGGCGTGGTTCGACCTTATCTCCCATAAGGACATTGACGCGACGTTCAGCGCGTGCTAGGTCTTCGATAGTGACACGGATGAGGGTACGCGTTTCTGGGTTCATGGTTGTTTCCCAGAGTTGGTCTGCATTCATCTCACCAAGACCTTTATAGCGTTGGAGCGTAGCGCCTTTACCGAACTGCTTGCGAAGTTCTTCTAACTCACCATCCGTCCAAGCATAGGCCACTTCTTCTTTCTTACCTTTGCCTTTGGACATCTTGTAAAGAGGCGGAAGGGCGATATAGACATGGCCTGCCTCAACTAGGGGACGCATGTAACGATAGAAAAATGTCAAGAGCAAGGTCTGAATATGGGCACCATCTGTATCCGCATCGGTCATGATAATGATCTTGTCATAGTTAGCATCTTCAATAGAGAAGTCTGCTCCGACACCCGCTCCGATGGTATAAATCATGGTGTTGATTTCCTCATTTTTAAGGATATCCGCCATCTTGGCCTTGGCTGTATTGATAACCTTACCTCGAAGGGGCAAGATAGCCTGGAACTTACGGTCACGGCCTTGTTTGGCAGAACCACCGGCAGAGTCTCCCTCGACCAGATAGAGTTCATTCTTAGCAGGATTTTTAGACTGGGCTGGGGTTAATTTCCCAGAAAGTAAGCCCTTGTCTTTCTTGTTTTTCTTGCCATTTCGGCTCTCATCACGAGCCTTACGAGCTGCTTCACGAGCATCACGAGCCTTGATAGCCTTACGAATGAGATTGGAAGCCAGTTCTCCATTTTCCATGAGGAAGAAGGTTAACTTATCAGCCACAATCCCATCTACAACTGGACGAGCTAGTGGACTTCCAAGTTTGTCCTTGGTCTGTCCTTCAAACTGAAGGTGCTCTTCAGGAACCAGAATAGAAAGAACGGCAGCTAGTCCCTCGCGGTAGTCTGACCCTTCAAGGTTTTTATCTTTTTCCTTGAGAAGTCCTGTCTTACGCGCGTAGTCATTCATGACCTTAGTAATGGCTGACTTGAGTCCTGTCTCATGTGTTCCACCATCTTTAGTACGAACGTTATTGACAAAGGATAGAATGTTATCTGAAAATCCATCATTGTACTGGAGAGCTACTTCCACTTGGAAACCATTGTCTTCCCCTTCAAAGTATAGGACTGGCGTCAAGGTTTCCTTGTCTTCGTTGAGGTAGGAAACAAAATCTTGCACCCCGTTCTCATAATGGAATTCGATTGCTTCATCTGTTCGCTTATCTGTCAAAGACAAGGTGACATTTTTTAAGAGAAAGGCTGACTCATTGAGTCGTTCTGAAATGGTATTGTACTTGAAGTCAGTCGTAGAGAAGATTGTCGCGTCAGGCATGAAGGTGACTTTGGTACCTGTCTTAGACTTAGCTGCTGTCCCAACCTTTTGAAGAGTTGTTACTGGCTTTCCACCATTTTCAAATCGTTGTTTATAAACCGTTCCATCACGGGTGATTTCAACTTCCAGCCAACTTGATAGGGCATTAACAACGGAAGAACCCACCCCGTGGAGACCTCCAGATGTCTTATAGCCACCTTGACCGAATTTTCCTCCAGCGTGGAGAATGGTAAAGATAACCTCAACAGTTGGAATTCCCATGGCGTGCATCCCGGTCGGCATCCCTCGACCATGGTCTTGAACGGTTAAACTTCCGTCTTTATTAATCGTCACATCGATGCGATCACCAAATCCAGATAGGGCTTCATCTACCGCATTATCCACGATTTCCCAGACTAGGTGATGGAGACCAGCACCGTCAGTCGATCCAATATACATCCCCGGACGTTTACGGACTGCATCCAACCCTTCTAGCACCTGAATGGCGTCATCATTGTAGTTATTAATATTGATTTCCTTTTTTGACACAAGGAACCTCCTATTTGTTCATCTTTTCTATTTTACAGGTTTTCTAGCGATTTTGCAAAGCTTTTCCCTTTCAGCTGTCACAATTTCACAGGATATTCTCTGACTTTCTATACCATTTCATGGTATAATAGTTCTATGATGACATTTGTATTATTAATTTTAGCTTATCTGCTAGGTTCGATTCCGTCTGGTCTTTGGATTGGACAAATCTTTTTTCAAACAAATCTGCGTGAACATGGTTCTGGAAACACCGGAACAACCAATACTTTCCGAATTTTAGGTAAGAAAGCGGGTATGGCAACCTTTGTGATTGACTTCTTTAAAGGAACCTTGGCCACTCTCCTTCCAATCCTTTTCCACCTTCAAGGTGTATCACCTCTTGTATTTGGACTTTTGGCTGTGATTGGACATACTTTTCCTATCTTTGCAGAATTTAAGGGGGGCAAGGCTGTCGCAACCAGTGCTGGAGTGATTTTCGGATTTGCGCCTGTTTTCTGTCTCTATCTAGCAATCGTATTCTTTGGAAGCCTCTATCTAGGTAGTATGATTTCACTGTCTAGCGTTACTGCTTCTATCGCAGCCGTTATCGGAGTTCTCCTATTTCCACTATTTGGATTTATCCTGAGCAGCTATGACCCTCTCTTCATTTTGATTATCCTAGCACTTGCTAGCTTGATTATCATTCGTCACAGGGATAATATCACACGTATCAAAAATAAAACTGAAAATCTCGTCCCTTGGGGATTGAACCTAACCCATCAAAATCCAAAAAAATAAAACGCCAGTTTGAAACTGGCGTTTTTTTGTATGCTTATTTTGACTTGATGTAGTTGATACCATCTGCCTTAGGCGCGACTGCTTTTCCAAAGAAGGCTGCTAAGACAAGGATGGTCAAGACATAAGGGGCGATTTGAAGGTAAACCGCTGGCACTCCTTGTAGGAAAGGTAATTGAGAACCGATAACTGCCAAACTTTGTGAAAGTCCAAAGAAGAGACTAGAAAGCATAGCACCGATTGGGTTCCATTTACCAAAGATCATCGCAGCAAGAGCGATAAATCCAGGACCGACAATAGTTGTCACTGAGAAGTTAACTGAGATTGATTGAGCATAAATCGCTCCCCCAATTCCACCTAGGAAACCTGATATGATAACTCCAAGATATCGCATCTTGTAGACATTGATCCCCAAGGTATCCGCTGCCTGAGGGTGTTCACCAACAGAGCGAAGGCGAAGACCAAAACGTGTCTTAAAGAGAATAAACCAAGCAAGGAAAGAGAAGGCAATCGCGATATAACCTAGTAGACTGGTTGACTTGAAGAAGATATCTCCAATCACTGGGATATCAGCCAAAACTGGGAAATCAAAACGTCCAAAAGTCTGGCTTAAGTTATCCGTTTGTCCTTTGTTATAAAGAACTTTAACCAAGAAAACCGCTAGGGCAGGAGCCATCAAGTTCAATACTGTACCACTGACAACATGGTCCGCACGGAAATGAACTGTAGCGACTGCATGGATGAGGGAGAAAATAGCTCCCACGATACCAGCAACTAACAAGGAAATCCAAGGAGTAGCTGCTCCAAGTTGTTCTGCAAACTCAAGGTTAAAGACAACCCCAGAAAAGGCCCCCATAACCATAATTCCTTCAAGACCGACATTAACGACACCACCGCGTTCAGAGAAAACTCCCCCGATACTCGTAAAAATAAGTGGTGCTGAGTAAATCAGCATAGAAGAGACCAAGAGGGTGAGTAATGTTGTAATAGACATCCTTACTTACCTCCTTTAACTTGTTTTTTAGGTTTGACAAAGCGTTCGATAATGTAGTGAACGCTGACAAAGAAGATAATAGACGCTGTTACAATGCTAACAAGCTCAGACGGAACTTGCGCTGCGTTCATACCCGGTGCTCCTACTTGCAAAACTCCAAATAAGAAAGCTGCAAAGAGAATTCCAATTGGTGAATTTCCAGCAAGCAAACTAACTGCCATCCCGTTAAATCCGATAGCTAATGATGAGCCCTGAACGTAAACGTTTTGGAAAGTTCCAAGACCTTCGACAGCTCCACCAAGACCAGCCAAGGCACCAGAGATAATCATTGATAGGATGATTGTACGTTTTGCTGAAATACCAGCGTACTCTGAAGCATGGGGATTAAGACCAACTGCACGAATTTCAAAACCGAGAGTCGTTTTCTTGAGCAAGAACCAAATCACGCCAACAGCAATGATTGCAAAGAAGATTCCGATATTCATACGGGAATTTCCAGTCAACTCTGATAACCATGGTGTCTGGTATGTAGCATTGGCACTAACACGAATCGTTGAGTCTGTACTTTGCATAATATCTTTAGGAAAGGCATGAATAAAGGCATTTCCCACATACAATACAATGTAGTTCATCATGATGGTCACGATAACCTCTGACGTACCGAGATAGGCTCTGAGGATACCTGGAATCGCACCAACGATTCCACCAGCGATCAACGCAATGATCACTGTCAATGGAATCAAAACGAGACGTGGCATATCTGGATTTGACAAGGCAAACCAACCGCTGAGAATCCAGCCTGCAAGTGCCTGACCAGGAAGTCCGACGTTGAAGAAACCTGCTCGACTGGCAACTGCGAAACCAAGACCTATCAAGACAAGAGGACCCATGGCACGGAAAATTTCTCCAATCCCACGGAGGCTACCAAAAGCTGTATAAAACAACTCCTCATAGCCCCAGATAGCATCATATCCGAAGATCCACATGACAATGGCTCCGAGCAAGATTCCTAAAAATACGGAAATCAAGGGAACCGAAATTTGTTGTAATTTTTTAGACATCACTCTTCTCCTTTCCCAAGTTTCCACCTGCCATCAAGACACCAAGTTCTTGTTTGTTAGTCGTTTCTGGCGATACAATACCTTGAATCTTACCATCGTGAATAACAGCAATTCGGTCTGAGACATTTAAAATCTCATCCAATTCAAAGCTGACAACAAGGACAGCCTTCCCGTTATCACGTTCTTCAATCAAACGTTTGTGGATATATTCAATGGCACCGACATCCAAACCACGAGTTGGCTGGCTGACGATAAGGAGATCAGGATCACGATCAATCTCACGAGCGATAATCGCTTTTTGTTGATTTCCTCCTGAAAGAGCTGCTGCTGGAACAAATTCGCTTGCCGCACGGACGTCAAATTCTTCCATCAATTTCTTGGCATGTGAAGTGATATTGGCATAGTTCAAGATACCATTCTTGCTGAGTGGTTCTTTGTAGTAGGTTTGAAGAGCAATATTTTCTGAAATCATCATCTCCAAAATCAAGCCATCCCGGTGACGATCCTCAGGAACGTGCCCCACGCTTAGTTCTGTAATTTGTCGAGGATGCATTCCCACAATTGATTTGCCTTTTAATTCAACGCTACCTGACTCAATCTTACGAAGACCTGTAATGGCTTGAATGAGTTCAGATTGACCATTGCCATCAATACCTGCAATACCGACAATCTCACCAGCACGAACATCCAAAGAAAGATTCTTCACAGCTGGTACACCGCGGTTTTCATTGACAACCAAGTCTTTGATAGACAAGACCACTTCTTTGGGTTGTGGTGCCTGTTTTTCCGTTTTAAAGGAGACTGAGCGTCCAACCATCATTTCTGCCAAGTCCGCATTTGTTGCCCCTGCGATTTCAACTGTCTGGATTGATTTCCCACGACGGATAACCGTGACTCGATTGGATACCGCACGAATCTCATCCAGTTTATGGGTAATCAAAATGATAGACTTCCCTTCTTTGACAAGGTTTTTCATGATTGCCATCAACTCATCAATCTCTGAAGGAGTCAATACGGCTGTAGGTTCGTCAAAGATAAGGATATCAGCACCACGATAGAGTGTTTTCAAGATCTCTACACGTTGTTGGGCACCAACGGAAATATCCGCCACCTTAGCAGCTGGATCCACTGCCAAACCATAACGTTCAGAAAGAGCCTTGATTTCTTTAGTAGCACCAGCTATATCTAGAACACCATTTTTAGTGATTTCACTCCCTAAAATGATATTCTCAGCTACTGTAAAAGCTTCAACCAACATGAAATGTTGGTGAACCATCCCAATTCCAAGACCAGCGGCTTTAGATGGTGAGTCTAGTTTTACAACCTGACCATTCACCACAATTTCACCACTCGTTGGTTCAAGAAGTCCTGCCAGCATATTCATCAGAGTGGATTTACCCGCTCCATTTTCTCCTAAAAGTGCATGGATTTCACCTTTTCGCAGTTGCAAGTTGATTTTGTCGTTTGCTACAAATTCACCAAACACCTTGGTAATATCCCGCATCTCAATGACATTTTCGTGTGCCATATGCTCTTCCTTTCAGAGGTTTATTTTATTTCAATAAAACCTGCTAATCACATTAACAAGCTCTATTGAGACAAAAATTGCCTCAATTCTTAAAGAAGCGACCAATGGCCGCTTCCTAAGAAATGACTTTTATCCATTATTTTTCAGGAACTTTTACGCTTCCGTCAAGGATTTTAGCTTTTGCATCTTCAACAGCTTTTTTACCTTCTTCTGAAAGGTTTGTTACTGCTAGCTCAACCCCTTTATCTTTCAATGAGTAAACAATCACTTGTCCACCAGGGAATTCACCTTTTTCTGTTTTGTTGGCAATATCTTTTACAGTTGTACCAACTTGTTTCAATGTAGATACAAGAACAAAGTTAGATTCTTTACCATCTTTAGAAGTGTATTTACCTTCTGCTGCTTGGTCACGGTCTACACCGATAACCCAAACTTTTTCGTTTTCATTTTTGTTTTCGTTCAATGATTTTGCTTCAGCAAAGACACCAGCACCTGTACCACCAGCTGCTTGGTAGACAACGTCTGCACCGGCAGCGTATTGAGCTGCTGCGATTGTTTTACCTTTGGCAGCATCACCAAATGAACCAGCGTAGTCAACTTGGACTTTGATAGATGGGTCTACTGACTCAACACCAGCTTTGAAGCCAGCTGCAAAACGTGAAATAACTTCAGATTCGATACCACCTACAAAACCAACTTGTTTTGTTTTCGTAGTTTTCGCTGCTGCAACACCAGCAAGGTAAGCTGCTTCATTATCTGCAAATCTTACGCTCGCAACATTCTTTTGACCTTCAATCACATCATCAATCAAGACATAGTTTAGGTCAGAGTGGTCTTTTGCTGCTTCCTCAACTGCATTGTGAAGGGCAAAACCAACACCGAAGATCAGGTTGTAACTTCCAGCCGCTTGTTGCAAGTTGTTAGCATAGTCTGCTTCGCTTGTTGATTGGAAGTAAGTGTAACCTTTATCTTTAGAAAGATTGTGTTCTTTACCCCAGTCTTGCAAACCTTCCCAAGCTGATTGGTTAAATGATTTATCATCAACACCACCAGTATCTGTTACGATTGCTGCTTTGGTCTTCATTTCTGATGAAGATGAAGCTGCATTACGAGAAGAGCGGTTACCACATGCAGCAAGTCCAACTGCTGCTACTGCAACTAGACCAAGGCCTAGCCATTGTTTCTTGTTCATTACTGAACCTCCTAAATAAGATGTGCAACGATGTTGCAAGTATGGATTGGTTGGCCACAAGGACCGCGTCACTCAGAGAGTGACTCAGACTAGTTTAAGTCTGTAAATGAGTATGGAAGTAACTCCCCGACCGTCATCTCGACCGTCGATTTATCTTTAGCGACTAAAGTCACTTTTAGATCTTGTTCAAAAAACTCAACCATGACCTGGCGACAAGCACCACATGGCGAGATGGGTTTTTCAGTTTGTCCGTAGACAATCAATTCTGAAAACTCCCGTTGCCCCTCCGAAACTGCTTTAAAAATAGCAGTACGTTCTCCACAATTAGTCAAGGGATAACTAGCATTCTCGATATTTACACCCGTATAAATACTACCATCCTTGGCTACTAAAACAGCTCCGATGGGAAAGTGAGAATAGGGGACATAGGCTTGTTTGCTGGTTTCAATTGCTAGTTCAATCAACTCAGTAGTCGCCATCTGTCAATTCTCCTTTTAAAATCGCAACGCCAGCAGATGTCCCGATCCGGGTAGCGCCTGCTTCCACAAAAGCGACAGCATCCGCATATGAACGAGCTCCACCAGCTGCCTTAACTCCCATATCTGGTCCGACTGTTTTACGCATCAACTGAACATCCTCTATAGTGGCACCACCAGTTGAAAAGCCAGTTGATGTTTTGACAAAGTCAGCGCCTGCTTTCTGGGATAATTGGCAGGCCACAACCTTTTCATCGTCTGTCAACAAGCAAGCTTCGATAATGACTTTCACCAACTTGTCACCACTTGCTTCTACGACAGCACGGATGTCCGATTCAACTAAATCCAGATTGCCTGATTTGAGGGCACCGACATTGATAACCATATCAATCTCATCTGCACCGTTTTGAACAGCTTCTTTTGTTTCAAAAGCTTTCACAGCAGAAGTTGTTGCTCCCAAAGGAAAACCTACTACTGTACAAACTTTTACATCTGAGCCATCAAGCCCTGTTTTCGCATGTTTAACCCATGTGGGATTGACACAAACGCTGGCAAAGTCATACTCACGCGCTTCAGATAGCAAACGATCAATTTGTTCTTGGCTTGCATCTTGCTTTAAAAGCGTATGATCAATATATTTATTTAACTTCATATTCGGATTCTCCCTGGTTTTATGAGATAATTTCTATAATTTCTCGTAAACTTTGCACTCCATCATTTATTTTAACATATTTTTGAAATTCTGTAACTAGTTCAGAAGAAATTTTTCCATTTGTATAAACTTTTGCAACAATTTCCCCTTTTTGAACGGGGTCTCCAACTTTCTTTTCAAAAACAATCCCTGTTTCATAGTCCAAGTCATCAGACTTGACTGCACGACCAGCTCCTAGTCTCATGGCATAGAGCCCAAATTCCATAGCTGGAAGGGCTGAAATAACACCTGTATCTTGAGCTGGAATTTCCAGCACATGGGCAACTTTGACTGGGCGATAGAGATCTTCTAAATCGCCACCTTGTGCTGCTACCATTTCTTCAAACTTAGCCAGTGCTTGGCCATTTTCCAGGTGTCGACGGATTTCCTCGATCGTTTTCTCAATATCAGCCAACCCAAGCATAATCTGAGCTAGCTCGCAGATAAAGTGACTAATATCTTCTCGGCCATTTCCTTTGAGAATATCGATTGCCTCAAGGATTTCGAGACGATTGCCAATAGCTCGACCCAAGGGTTGACTCATATCGGTAATAACTGCTACTGTCTTTCGACCAACAGCCTTACCAAGATCCACCATGGTTTGAGCCAATTCGCGCGCCTCATCAACCGTCTTCATGAAGGCACCCTCACCGACCGTTACGTCTAGCAAAATGGCATCCGCTCCTGCAGCAATTTTTTTGCTCATAACAGAACTAGCAATCAAAGGAATCGTGTCGACAGTTGCTGTCACATCTCGGAGGGCATAGAGAAGTTTATCTGCTTTAACCAGCTGATCGGACTGCCCAATGACAGATACACCAATATCCTGTACCTGACGAATAAAATCTTCTTGACTTCGCTCGACTTGATAGCCCTTAATGGACTCCAATTTATCAATTGTCCCACCAGTATGGCCGAGACCTCGACCACTCATCTTAGCAACAGGCACGCCGAAACTCGCAACAAGGGGAGCCAAAATCAAGGTCACCTTATCACCTACACCACCAGTCGAATGCTTATCAACTTTAACCCCGTCAATAGCTGACAAATCAAACTCCTGACCTGTCTTGACCATATTCATCGTCAGGTCAGAAATCTCACGTGTGGTCATTCCTTTAAAATAAACAGCCATAGCAAAAGCAGACATCTGATAGTCTGGAACGGTTCCAGCCACATAGCTTTCTACCAACCATTTTATTTCAGCCGTAGTCAGTTCTTGACCATCTCGTTTCTTTTGGATTAAATCAACTGCTCTCATTCTTTCACACTTCTAAGGATATAATATCCCTTATCTTTCTTTACGGTTTCACAATTGCCAAAAACATCTTCCATCTTACTTTTAGCACTTGGAGCTCCTTGCTTTTTCTGAATGACGATGGTTAAATCTCCTCCATCTTTCAAAAATTCTCTGCTCTTTTCGATAATCTCATGAACAACCTGTTTGCCCGCTCGAATCGGCGGATTGGAAATAACATGGTCAAACTTCCCTTCAACTTGTTCATAGATATTGGATTGGAAAATCGTTGCTTCTACTTTATTTCGTTCAGCATTTTGTCGCGCTAAGTCCAAGGCACGATTATTGATATCGACCATGGTTGCCTGAACTCCATAAGCCTTGACCAATGACAAGCCCAATGGCCCATAACCACAACCCACATCAAGGACCGTCTCTCCTTTGTTAACCTCTAGACACTTCAATAAAAGCTGACTCCCAAAGTCAACCATTTTCTTGCTAAAAACACCCGCATCCGTCAAAAAGGTCATGTTTTCTCCCAACACCTCCACTCTCAACTCATGAATGTCGTGAGCAGCATCAGGATTTTCTGCATAATACATTTTACTCATAAAACTATTTTACCATAATTTGGCTTGAATTGTAAATCGTTTACAAAGTGATGATCAAATGAAAAAGACTGAAGAATCCTAGTCAAAAAACCTTTTCTTCAATCTCTTTCAATTATTAGAAATACATTACAATCTATTGGGAACTACAAATTATCATAGTCAGGAAAAAACAGTTCGTCTGCAATTGGGCGCATTTTTATTACTATTTCTTAACCTTAAAATACTTTATTATCAACAAGATTCCCAATATGATGTTTAGATAAAAGCCCAGCTGATAAGTTTGTGTCAAGATTTCCAAACTTGTCCAAAGTCGTATCAAATCTTCTAGTGACATACGGAATAGATATCCTTCTGTAGCAATCCACAAAATCAAAAATAGATAACTACCAGCAGCAAACCATTTCGTCCACTGCTTTTTTACTAGCCAAGCAATCAAGAGTGAACAGATAAAGATAACTGTTACAAGGAGATGATCCATTAAGAAGGTAAAACCGTAATAGGTTTCTACAAAGCGTCTACCATTATCCGCATTCGCTCCCCTTATAAAAGGTAAGGCAAAACTTAAAATAAAACAGAGTTCCAATATATAACTTTTTAAGATTTTCATGACACACCTCCTATAAGTTGCGAACTAAAAAAGCCCACTTTTAATAACTGATAAGTCTTCAGAAACAATTCCCTATCTCATCATTAAATTATTCAACCTCCATCTACCTCTATTATACGATATTGACTTACTACCATCAAGAAACCGCTTTATCTTTTTAGCTTTTTATGGTATGATAAACAAAATATCTAGGGGAAAACAAATGACCAACGAATTTTTACATTTTGAGAAAATCAGTCGCCAGACTTGGCAATCATTGCATCGCAAAACAACCCCTCTCTTGACAGAGGAAGAGTTAGAATCCATCAAGAGTTTCAATGACCAGATTAGTCTACAGGACGTAACAGATGTCTATCTTCCCCTAGTCCATCTTATCCACATTTACAAGCGCACTAAGGATGATTTGGCATTTTCAAAAGGAATTTTTCTTCAACGCGAAAGCAAATCTCAGCCTTTTATCATTGGGGTTTCTGGTAGTGTTGCTGTGGGGAAATCGACCACTAGTCGCTTACTTCAGATTCTTTTATCACGTACTCTCCCGGATGCTACTGTAGAATTGGTGACAACTGACGGTTTTCTCTATCCCAATCAAACCTTGATTGACCAAGATATCTTAAATCGCAAAGGTTTTCCTGAAAGTTATGATATGGAAACCTTGCTGAATTTTCTTGACCGCCTAAAGAATGGGCAAGATGTCGATATTCCTGTCTATTCTCATGAAGTGTATGATATCGTTCCTGGAGAGAAACAACGTGTCAAAGCTGCTGATTTTGTCATTGTCGAAGGCATCAATGTCTTTCAAAACCCTCAAAATGAGCGCCTTTACATCACTGATTTCTTTGATTTCTCCATCTATGTGGATGCTGCTGTCGAGGACATTGAAAGCTGGTATCTGGATCGTTTCTTAAAGCTGCTCAGCTTTGCCCAAAATGATCCCAACAGCTACTACCACCGTTTTACGCAAATGCCAATTGGAGAAGTTGAAGCATTTGCTCACCAGGTTTGGACCAGTATTAATCTCACAAATCTACAAAACTATATCGAACCGACAAGGAATCGCGCCGAGGTCATTCTCCACAAGACTAAAAACCATGAAATCGATGAAATTTACCTAAAAAAATAATTTCCCCTTGTCAAAACCTAAGTTTTCATATATAATGGTATAGTTAGTAAATATGGAGGTAAGAACATTGGCAAACATTAAATCAGCTATCAAACGCGCTGAATTGAACGTTAAACAAAACGAAAAAAACTCAGCTCAAAAATCAGCTATGCGTACTGCTATCAAAGCTTTCGAAGCAAACCCTTCTGAAGAACTTTTCCGTGCTGCTAGCTCAGCTATCGACAAAGCAGAAACTAAAGGTTTGATTCATAAAAACAAAGCAAGCCGCGATAAAGCTCGTCTTTCAGCTAAACTTGCTAAATAAGAAACAGTCCATAGAGGCTGTTTTTTTGTCCTCTAATCAGAAAAGGTAGAAAATGAAAATCGCAATCATAGGATATTCTGGAGCTGGCAAGTCAACTCTAGCTGAAAAGTTGTCAAACTACTACTCCATCCCCAAACTGCATATGGATACACTTCAATTTCAACCTGGTTGGCAAGACAGTGACCGCGAATGGATGTTGACCGAAATGAAAAACTTTCTCACAAAGCACGAAGCTTGGGTCATCGACGGCAACTACTCTTGGTGTTGCTATGAAGAAAGAATGCTGGAAGCTGACCAAATCATCTTTCTCAACTTTTCCCCATGGACTTGTCTCTTTCGAGCCTTTAAACGGTATCTCACATACCGAGGCAAGGTCAGAGAAAGCATGGCTGCAGGCTGTCCTGAACGCTTTGACTGGGATTTTATCCGATGGATTCTATGGGATGGGCGGACAAAGAATGCTAAAGAACGCTATCAACGGGTTCAAGAAACCTTCCCTGAGAAAGTAATTGTCCTTAGGTCGCAAAAGGAGATGGACCACTTCTTAGAAAATCTCGCACATAACAAGAAAAACCAACGTGCCTAACGTTGGTTTTTTGCTTTTATCCAATCACACTTCCATTTGGTACAGCTGGATCAACTGTGAGAAGGGTTAATTGTCCATCATGTTCAGCTGAGAGGATCATACCTTGGCTGACATATTTTTTCATCATCTTACGTGGTTTGAGGTTGGCAACGATTTGGACTTTCTTGCCGACCAATTCTTGCTCATTTGGATAGTATTTCGCAATTCCTGAGAGGATTTGACGGTCTTCGCCATCACCAGCATCTAGGCGGAATTGGAGCAACTTATCAGAACCTTCCACTTTAGACACTTCTTTGACTTCTGCGACACGGATTTCGACCTTGTCAAAGTCTTCGAACTTGATTTCATCCTTGTTTAGTTTGAGTTCAACTTCATCTGGATTCCATTCTTTTTCGACTGCTGGTTTGTTACCTTCCATTTGTTCTTTGATATAGGCAATCTCTTCTTCCATGTCGAGACGTGGGAAGATTGGTGTTCCTTTGGCAACAACAGTCACACCTGCAGGGAAATCAGCCAAGCTCAATTTTTCTAGGCTAGAAACTTCTGCTAGACCAAGTTGTGCCAATACAGCGCGACTAGTTTCCATCATAAATGGCTCAATCATGTGAGCTACGACACGAAGGCTGGCTGCCAAGTGGCTCATGACGCTTGCCAATTGGTCGCGAAGAGCTTCATCCTTAGCCAAGACCCATGGAGCTGTCTCATCGATGTATTTGTTTGTACGAGAGATAAGGGTCCAGACTGCTTCTAGGGCACGTGGGTAGTCAACTGCATCCATGTGTGTATGGTAGCCTGCGATTGATTGTTCTGCAACCTCAGCAAGAGCATTATCAAACTCTGTTACACCCTCTACATAGGCAGGGATTTGCCCATCAAAATACTTGTTAATCATAGAAACCGTACGGTTAAGGAGGTTTCCAAGGTCATTGGCCAATTCATAGTTGATACGGCCGACATAGTCTTCTGGAGTGAAGGTTCCATCTGAACCGACTGGAAGGCTACGCATGAGGTAGTAACGAAGTGGATCCAGTCCATAACGTTCTACTAACATTTCAGGGTAAACGACATTCCCTTTAGACTTAGACATCTTGCCGTCTTTCATGACGAACCAACCGTGGGCAATCAAGCGGTCAGGCAATTTCATATCCAACATCATGAGAAGGATTGGCCAGTAGATAGAGTGGAAACGAAGAATGTCTTTTCCGACCATGTGGAAGACTGTTCCATTCCAGAATTTATCATAGTTAGCATGATCCTCTTGACCGTAACCAAGAGCAGTCGCATAGTTAAGAAGGGCATCAATCCAAACGTAGACAACGTGTTTTGGATTGGAAGGGACTGGCACACCCCAGGTAAAGGTTGTACGAGAAACCGCTAAGTCTTCCAAACCTGGCTCAATAAAGTTACGAAGCATTTCATTAAGACGACCATCTGGAGTGATGAAGTCAGGGTGAGATTTGAAAAATTCTACCAAACGATCTTGGTATTTGCTGAGGCGAAGGAAATAAGACTCTTCTGAAACCCATTCAACCTCGTGACCTGATGGAGCAATACCGCCCGTTACATTTCCAGCTTCATCACGGAAAACTTCCGCAAGCTGACTTTCTGTAAAGAATTCCTCATCTGAAACTGAATACCAACCAGAGTATTCACCCAAGTAAATATCATCTTGAGCAAGCAAGCGTTCAAAGACCTGAGCCACTACTTTTTCATGGTAGTCATCAGTTGTACGGATGAATTTATCGTAAGAAATATCGAGTAATTTCCAGAGTTCTTTGACGCCAACCGCCATCCCATCAACATAAGCTTGAGGTGTGATGCCAGCTTCTTCCGCTTTTTGCTGGATTTTCTGACCATGCTCGTCAAGACCTGTCAGATAAAAGACATCGTAGCCCATGAGGCGTTTGTAGCGAGCTAGGACATCACAGGCGATGGTTGTGTAGGCAGAACCGATATGAAGTTTACCAGATGGATAGTAAATCGGTGTTGTAATATAAAAATTCTTTTCAGACATAATTTTTCCTTTCCAGGCAAATGAAACCTGATTTTCTAACACTTCATTATATCATATTTTTAGTGATTTTCGATAGGAAAATCCATACAAAAACAAGACAGACAAATGTCCATCTTGTTTTTCCTCTTGTTTAGATTACTCATAACGAAGGGCTTCAATCGGATCAAGCTTAGACGCTTTATTGGCCGGCAAGACTCCGAAAATCATCCCAACACTGGCTGACACAGCCAAGCTAAAGAGAGCGATTGGGAGGGAAACCCCAACTTCAATACCTGCAATCATGTTTTGAAGCAATACTCCAGCTAACATCGTCATTCCAGCAGCAATCCCAAGACCGATGACACCACCTAGCAAGGTTAGGATCATAGACTCAATCAAAAACTGTACTAAGATATTAGCTCGTGTAGCTCCGAGAGCCTTCCGCAGACCAATCTCACGCGTGCGTTCTGTCACCGAAACCAGCATGATATTCATAACACCAGTTCCCCCGACAAAGAGAGAGATTCCTGCGATGGCACTGATAACAGTGGTCATAAAACCAAATAGTTGTTGTACCTCTTGGAAGGCGGCAGTTGCGTCCGCAACTTGGTACTCCCCTTGCTGAAGGCCTGCAATCTCAGTCAGTTTTCGAGCCAACTCTGGTCCCAAGGTCTGCGTTAGACTAGTATCATTGACACGAAAGACGATGTTCGAGATTTCATCAGTATTAAAATTGGCTGCGAGAGATATGTTAGTCGTAATTGGAAGACCACCAATCCCAAAGGCTTTCGCAGTTTTAGCTTCATTACTAGTATAAACACCAATCACACGGTAACTAAATTCATTAACAGAAATGATTTGATTAACCGCAGCTTCTGGACTATCAAACAAACTCTTGGCTAGTTCTTCATCTAGCAAAATCACACTGGCAAATTCCTTGTAGTCTTGCGATCTTAGACTTCTACCCGCAACGATTTCATTTTCAACTGCGTTCATATAGGTGCTATTTCCCCCTGTCAGAGTCGCTCGTTCAACCTTCTTATCCTTATAAGATAGGGTAACGTTGGTCGAGTTGGTGACATAATAACTGTCTACTCCTTTGAGTTTGGTAGCCTCCTTGACCCAAGACTCCAGTGGTTTTGGTGGTTCAACATGAACATCCTCTTCTTTCCCACTGACTGTCAAAGCGGATTGTTTCTGCGTAAAGGAGCCGTCCTTGCTTTTGATTGGCGAGAAAAAGACATGGATATCCTTCTGTGATTTGGTCATGTTTTTATTGACCTGACGAGACATGGAGTCTCCCAGAGCCATGATGACAACGACAGACGAAACTCCGATGATGATCCCAATCATGGTGAGGAAGGAACGCATCTTATGGGCCATGATGGATGAAAAGGCAAATTTCAGATTCTGCATCTAGTTTTCCTCCTTTTCTACCTGAGCACTGTCAGACGAGATGACCCCATCACGAATAACAATTTGGCGTTTGGCATAGGCAGCAATCTCAGGCTCATGCGTGACCATGATAATGGTTTTCCCTTCCTTGTTTAACTCCACCAACAGCTGCATGATTTGATTTCCTGTCTTGGTATCTAAGGCTCCTGTGGGTTCGTCTGCTAGGATGATAGAGGGATTATTTACCAAGGCACGTGCAATCGCTACACGTTGCTTTTGACCACCTGATAACTCAGAAGGCAAATGATGACTGCGCTCCGTCAACTCAACCTTTTCCAGAAATTCCTCCGCCAATTTCCGACGTTTAGAAGCCGAAACACCAGCGTAAATCAAGGGCAACTCGACGTTTTGAAGTGCATTGAGTTTGGACAAGAGAAAGAACTGCTGAAAGACAAAGCCGATTTGCTGATTGCGGACCTTGGCCAGTTGTTTCTCTCCAAGACCTGCCACTTCTTGACCTTCAAGGTAGTACTCTCCACTGGTTGGTGTATCCAACATTCCGATGGTATTCATCAACGTAGATTTACCAGAACCAGATGGTCCCATAATAGCAACAAACTCACCTTCATGAACTTCTAGATTGATATTTTTAAGGACCTGCAGTTCTTGGTCACCATTTCGGTAACTCCTACAGATATTTTTGAGACTAATTAGTTTCTTCATCAGCCTTCACCTCTTTTCCTTCTTCCAAGGAAGATGTTGGATTACTGATGACCTTGGCACCGTCTGTCAAACCTGAAGTAATTTCTTGGTTGTCTGCGTCCGCATTCCCCAAAGTAACTTCTACCTTCTTCGCTTTTTTCTGGTCGTCAACGAGCCAGACATAGTTTTTGTCATTTTCGGTAACGACACTTGTCAAAGGAACAAGGATGGCTTTACTCTTGTTTTTGACTTCCACACTGACAGAGAAGCCTTGTTTCAACTCACCGATATCGCTAGTCACATCAACAGTATAAGGATACTTAGATCCAGTATTCCCTCCAAGAGCTGCATTTGCTGCTTCTCCATTGTTCTTAGGATAATCAGAAATATAGCTGATTTTTCCTGTCCAGCTCTTATCTTGGTAAACCTTCGAAGTAAAGGTAACTTCTTGCCCAACAGAAAGGTTAGCAAGGTTGTATTCAGACAACTCCCCTTTGACCTGCAAGTTTTCATTACTTACGACATGTACTACCACTTGGCTATTACCTGTTGGCGATTTGGAAACATTACGATTGACTTCAACTACAGTCCCTTCTAGTGTACTGAGGACAGTTGCGGCATCTAGCTGTGCTTGAGCCTTGTTGAGCTGAGCCACAGCATCTGCACGATTATCCTTGGCATCACTGATTTGAGAGTCGATAGAGGATACTGAAGAAGTCGCTGCTTGCGCTTGTTCTGGGAGTCCAGCTTCTGTTGGAACTTGTGGGGAAGCTGGTACAGCTGATGCATTTTCACGAGCTTTGTTTAACTCCTCAATATGACGGTCTGCCTTTGCAACTGCACGATCGGCTGCATCATAGGCAGCTTGAGCATCTGCACTGCTGTATTTGACCAACGCTTGCCCTTCTTCGACCTTGTCCCCGACTGAAACGAGAATTTCATCTAAATCTCCCTTACTAGCATCAAAATAAACGTATTGTTCATTTTTTGCTGTAACCGAACCTGACAAGAGAACCGATGAAGCAACAGAACCTTCCTTAGCGGTAATGATATGGGAGGTTTCATCCTTGACTGCTGACTGGGAAGGTTGTCTAAAAATCAAAATCCCCGCAGCACCGATAACAATAGCACTGGCAACACCAATCGCTGTGTATAATTGCCATTTTTTTGCCTTTTTATTTCTTTTCATTTTTAAGCTCCTTTATTCTTTTGCCTTACAAAAACCATTATATCAGAAATACCGAGACCAAACAATGACAGTTCAGATGGAAACAATGACAATTCAGGATCATTATTTCGTTCGGTATTCGTTTATTGGATTATTGTGCTAGATATATAATACAATATCTTTTTGAATTTGGCAAGCGTTTTTATAATTTTTTTATCGTAGCAGATTTTTGCATTCAAAAAATAAAAACGATAGAATATGACTATCAAAGCTATAAGGAGTTTTCTATGAGAGAATATGATATCATCGCCATCGGTGGAGGAAGTGGCGGTATCGCCACTATGAACCGAGCTGGTGAACACGGGGCTAAAGCAGCTGTTATCGAGGAGAAAAAATTAGGTGGAACCTGCGTCAATGTCGGCTGTGTTCCTAAGAAAATCATGTGGTATGGAGCGCAAATCGCTGAAAGCCTCCACCACTACGGCCCTGACTACGGTTTTACAAGTTCAGATGTTCAATTTGATTTTGCTAAACTTCGTCAAAATCGTGAAGCCTACATCGATCGTGCCCGCTCGTCTTATGATGGAAGTTTCAAGCGCAACGGTGTTGATTTGATTGAAGGTCGTGCTCATTTCGTTGATGCTCATACGGTCAGCGTTAATGGTGAATTGATTCGTGCCAAGCATATCGTGATTGCGACTGGTGCTCGACCAAGCATTCCAACTATTCCTGGAGCTGAACTCGGTGGTAGCTCAGACGATGTCTTTGCTTGGGAGCAACTTCCTGAATCCGTTGCTATCCTAGGCGCAGGCTATATCGCGGTTGAGCTAGCTGGTGTTCTCCATGCACTCGGTGTAAAAACTGATTTGTTCGTCCGCCGAGATCGTCCTTTACGTGGTTTTGACAGCTACATCGTTGAAGGTCTTGTCAATGAAATGGAAAAAACAGGTCTACCTTTGCACACACATAAGGTACCCGTCAAGCTCGAAGAAACGGAGCAAGGTATTACCATTCATTTCGAAGACGGTTCTAGTCACACTGCCAGCCAAGTTATCTGGGCTACCGGTCGCCGTCCAAATGTAGACGGTCTGGAGTTAGAAAAGGCTGGAGTTACACTCAACCAACGTGGATTTATCCAAGTCGATGAATACCAAAATACAGTTGTAGATGGCATCTATGCTCTTGGAGACGTTACTGGTGAGAAAGAACTGACCCCAGTAGCCATCAAGGCAGGACGTACCCTATCTGAACGCCTCTTCAACGGGAAAACAAACGCCAAGATGGACTACACGACTATCCCTACAGTTGTTTTCTCCCACCCAGCAATCGGAACAGTCGGTTTAACTGAAGATCAAGCCATCAAAGAATACGGCCAAGATAACATCAAAGTCTACAAGTCAAGCTTTGCATCCATGTACTCAGCCGTTACAAGCCATCGTCAAGAATCTCGCTTCAAACTCATCACTGCAGGTACTGACGAAAAAGTTGTTGGCCTACACGGACTTGGTTACGGAGTGGATGAGATGATTCAAGGATTTGCGGTTGCCATCAAGATGGGAGCAACCAAGGCGGACTTTGATGCTACAGTAGCAATCCACCCAACCGCTTCAGAAGAATTTGTGACCATGCGCTAATTATCGCAAGAGACCTCTTGAGGTCTCTTTTTACTTGCAAAATCGGCCGTTACAAAATTGTTACCTTGATTCCAAAAATAGGTTGACTTTTGTTTCTGAATTAGTATAATAGTTACTATAATTTTGAAAAGAGGTTAACAGTTTTGAAAAAAGCTCATATCTATGCTATCCCTGCTATCGGTGCTGCTCTCATCGCCGTATTGGCACAAATCAGTCTCCCTATCGGTCCTGTCCCCTTCACTCTGCAAAACTTTGCGATCGGTCTGATTGCTACTGTTTTTAGACCCAGAGAAGCTGTTCTATCTGTAGCTCTCTATCTCTTGCTGGGTGCCATTGGTTTACCTGTTTTTGCAGGGGGAGGAGCTGGATTTCACGTTTTAGTCGGCCCAAGTGCAGGCTATCTTTGGTTCGACCTTGTCTATGCTGGACTTACATCTTATCTCATCCATCAAAAAAGTAGCTACATTCGCATTTTCCTAGCCAACCTCTTGGGCGATTCACTCGTCTTTGTCGGAGGTATTCTCAGCCTCCACTTCCTTGCCGGGATGCCATTTGATAAGGCACTAGCTGTCGGTGTCCTTCCCTTTATCCTCCCTGATCTTGGTAAGATTATTGCCATTAGTTTCATTAGTCGTCCCCTACTCGAACGATTGAACAGCCTTCCATATTTTTCAAGATAAAAGAATAGTCCAGAACAATTGTTCTGGACTATTTCCTTTCTAAGAATCAACTGTACACTATTTAGCTACTTGACTATTCTTATACCGGTATGAATATTAATCGTTTTATTCTTCAAATTACAGCTATTCACGATATGCAAAGTAGAAAAGTATTCTAATTGATTCAAACCAAATAAGCTTCCATTGATTTTGGATTCTTAGCAATTGTATACTTTTCAGAAAACGCATTTTCAATGATTGAGCTATATTTTATAAATTATTTGTGATACAATAGAGCTACCTAAAAGATTCAGAAAATTTAATGTTCATTGATTGTTTATATTAACTTGAACATTCTGATTTTTCTTCATTCAAAAATAACTGTAAATAATTATAAGTAGAAAGGTAATTCTATGGCAAAGAATACTCGTGAGCTAATCATTAGAGCTCTCATCACACTAGCTAAGAAAAATCCTCAGCGTAGTTCCTTTACAATGACTGAAATTGCTGCTGAAGCTGGTATTTCACGACAAGCGATTTATCAAAAGCATTTTAACAACTTTGAAGATATTATCGAATACATTCACGAAGAGACCAATCAGCACATTTTTAACGTCTTTAATAAGTACTGCCCTAGCAATGATGGAGATCCTATCAGCTTTTTAGCAGACCATATACTTCCGCTCATATACGAAAAAAGGGAAATTGTTAACACCTTGTATACCACACAAGTCGACCCATGTTGGAAGGAATTTCTGCGTGGAACATACTCAGAGTGGGTACTAAAGAATGTCAATTACCAACTGAAATATAATTTTAATAAAGAGGACATCGCTTATATCATTACGACCATGGCAATCTCTTTCATTGAAGTCTGGATTCGTAAAGATAATCCAATACCACCTGAAGAGTATAGAGAGACTTTCATTCAATTATCTAAGACTTCTCTCTGTGACTATATTGTGTCCTAAAAAAGAATCTTGAGTTACACTCAAGATTCTTTTTATTGTCCCCCTTTAAAGGCATCGACCATTACCTGAAATTCTTCATTGGAAAGCGTGATTCCTTTGCCCATTTTAGTATGGTCAGGACTCCAAGAACGAATATCAAACTTTGCGGGTGCTCCATTAAAGCTGACTCTATTTAGTTCTTTTGTCCATCCTTTGTCATTTTCAGACAAGGTGAGCAAGTGTTCTTCGATTTCAAATGTAAATTCTGCCATTTTAACTCCTTTATGTGATATGCTTTCTATAGTCTATTCGTAAAAATCTTGTGGTTTTTAGGAAAATTTTATATAATGTGGATATATAAGAAGGGAGGATCTTATGAGACAAACATTTAAACTTGTACTAGATAAACTACAGGGTTTTCTCAATGGAAATGACGAACCTCACCAAACCGAAGACAACTCCCTAACAGCTACAATCGAGCAGGCTATCCAGAAAAAATCTGCTGTTCATGTCATACTAGCTGAGACAAGTTTTACGGGTGATATTGTCAAACACGATGCTAATCGCCAACAAATTATCGTCAAAAATTTTTCAAAAAACGTGACCCGAATCATTCGTATCAGTGACATTAAGCGACTTCGTTTCGTTCCCTCAACTGTACAAAAAGCTCAGAAAAGTCTATTTAAGAAAGAGTGAGATGTTCTTTGCATCCCACTCTTTTTCTTAACGGATTTGTTCAAAATGAAGGTGAACGGCGATATGCTCACCATAGCCACTTCTCTCCAAATCGCGTTGCAAGCGATAAGAGATATAGTGTTCTGCAATGGTAATGTAGCCAGCTCCAAGTAAGCGGTGCTCAACCATTGACTGGATCATACTGATAGTCGCACGTTCTACTTTTGCTTCTTCCAAGTCCAAAACGACTTTTTTAGTAACTTGAGCTAAGTTTTGACGTAAGTCATCGGTCAAAACATAAACTGTTTGAGCTGCTTTTAGGACAGCTTGGTAAATTTTATCTGGATCAAATTCAGCAATTTCTCCATTACGTTTGATTACTTGCATAAGGTTCTCCTTTATTCTTTGTTTTCTTTGATTTCAGCCAGCATCTTTTCTTCCTCTGCTGTTAGTTGATAGTTTTCTAGCAGGTCAGGTCTGCGCTCGTAGGTTTTCTTTAGACTCTCATACAGTCGCCACTGGCGAATCTTTTCATGGTGCCCACTCATGAGCACATCTGGCACGACCATGCCTCGATAGTCATAAGGGCGAGTATACTGAGGATATTCGAGAAGACCTGAAGAGAAACTATCATCCTGGTGACTAGACTCCTTACCAATCACTTCAGGAATTAGGCGAACAGTCGCATCAATCATGGTCATGGCCGCCAATTCACCACCAGTCAAAACATAGTCTCCTAGGGAAATTTCATCGGTTACCAAGGTCTTGATGCGCTCGTCATACCCTTCATAGTGACCACAGATAAAGATCAGCTCCTCTTCTTGAGCCAAATCCTCAGCGTAAGCTTGATCGAACTGTTTCCCAGCAGGATCGAGAAGAATGACGCGGGGATTATTCTTTTCAATGGCATCAAAGGCATCGAAAATAGGTTGGGCACGGAGCAACATCCCCTGACCACCTCCGTAGGGCTCATCGTCAACATGACGGGCCTTTTCAGCGTATTCTCTGAAATTATGGTACTGGATATCCAAGAGCCCTTTTTCTCGAGCCTTTCCAACAATTGAGTGCTCCAGTGGAGAAAACATCTCTGGAAAGAGGGTTAAAATATCAATCTTCATCATCTAACCCTTCTAAGAGTTCTACATCGACACGGTTGTTTGGAATATCAACATTGAGAACTACTGGCGGAATATAAGGTAAAAGCAAATCACGCTTACCTTTTCGCTTGACCACCCAGACATCATTAGCACCTGGTTGTAGGATTTCTTTGATAGTTCCAATCAGGTTCTCTCCCTCATAGACTTCCAAACCGATAATCTCATGATAGTAGAATTCCCCATCGTCTAAGTCATTTAGGTCTTCCTCCGAGACCTTGAGACTGTAGCCTTTGAATTTTTCAATCGCATTGATATGGTACATGTCTTTGAATTTGATAATGTCAAAATTCTTTTGTTTACGGTGGCTAGCGATGGTCACTATTTGGACAAACTGATCTTTTTCATCAAATAAAGCCAGCTCTGCCCCTTTTTTAAAGCGTTCCTCAGCAAAATCGGTCACAGACAAGACTCGCATCTCACCCTGTAGCCCCTGCGTATTGACGATTTTCCCAACATTAAAGTAGTTCATCTTGTCTCCTGTACTCTCCTTCTTTCCATCTTATTATGACAATTCTCGAATGATGGCTGCAATTTTTTCTGATTCTGACCATTGTAAATAATGGTGATTCCCTCCTAAAATGAGTTTAGTATTGGAAGTCCAATACTCTGACTCTCTGTACTCTTTTTCTCTATAAGCCTGACAAAAAATAAAAACAGGAATATGAGCTTCAATAGATACATTCTCAAAATCTTCCTCAGTAATCTCTCCAGATATCTGAAATCCTGGATTTTGCTTTTCCAACTCTAAGCCTTTTTCTTGCATTATTTCCCAGATTTCTTCATTCGTTTCAGAGCTAAATGTTGCTTGAGTTAAGTTCTTAAAATAAAGTTCAGGACCATACTCGTCAATCAGTCCCATCTGCTCTTCCATTTCTGGATAAGGATTTTCTGAAAAATCAGCAAACATGACTTTTTTAGTTGTCGGTTCAATTGCTACTAAAGCCTGACACTTAATTGATTTCATCAATTTGCAAGCTAAAATTCCACTCAAGCTATGAACACAAAGTATATATTCAGAAATCGCCAATTCTTCAAGTACTTCATAAACCGCGTCTACAAGATTGTCCAGATTTTTTCCAGATTGATCATGAATCGGACTTCTACCTGTGTTCGGAAAATCAATTGTCAAATACCCAATTGTAGGAGGAAGTTTTTCAAGTATAAGTGAAAAATTTTCATAACTTGGTAGCAAACCTGCTCCATTTAGACAAACAAGCACTTTCTTTTGCTTTTTATAAGTAACAGAGAGACTGCCAATTTTTGTAGTTACTTCAAACCGTTTCATAAAGAAATCCACTCATTCTATAACAATGATTTATTAAAAACCCTTATCCTTTATTTTATCACGTTCCAGGGATTTTCACAAGTTGGAGAAAGAGGACATCAACTCTCCTTTCTCTTCAAAAATCCTTCCAAATCTCGTTCATGTTGGTACTTAATGGCAGCCTTCTTATCTTTGTCAAAAATGGTTTTGGTTAGGTCAATATCGTTAATGGCCGCAATTGCGACAGTGTAGTGAATAATATCAGCTAGTTCTTTGGCAAGTTCCTCGTTTGAGTCCTGGACGCCCTCTTTTCGACCAGAGCGCCCATTCAAGACCTCAGCTACTTCTCCAACTTCCTCCACTAACTTGATAAAGAGGCCTTCCTCAGTCCGAGACTGCTGGTAATGTTCGAGTAAGTAGGCTTGTAATTGTCTAAATGTTAAATCTTTCATCTTCAACTCCTCACAAAAAAGCGAGACTTCTGTCCCGCTTTTCTTATTTTTCATCGATAACGATTCTTACTTTCTTGTCTTCAGTTGGGACAGAGTAGACAATCGTTCTTATCGCTGAGATAGTGCGACCTTTACGACCGATAACACGACCGACATCGCTCTGGTCAAGATCCAAGTGATACTCCAAAAAGTCTGGTGTGTCTTCAATCTTGATAGTTAAGGCATCAGGTTGTGAAATCAAAGGTTTCACAATCGCAATAATGAGATTTTCAATCGTATCCATCTGTCAACCTACTTTAAACTTATTTTGAGAATTTAGAATCGTGGAATTTTTTCAATACGCCTTCTTTTGAAAGGATGTTGCGTACTGTATCTGAAGGTTGAGCTCCATCAGCCAACCATGCAAGAACGCGGTCTTCTTTCAAAGTTACTTGGTTTTCAGCAACAAGTGGGTTGTAAGTCCCAACTGTTTCGATGAAACGTCCGTCACGTGGTGAACGTGAGTCTGCTACGTTGATACGGTAGAAAGGTTTTTTCTTAGAACCCATACGAGTCAAACGGATTTTAACTGCCATTTTTTAATGTCTCTTTTCTTATTTTTTTATTTCGGTGAAATAGCTGAGCTATTTAGCACATGTTCTATTATAGCAGATTTCTGACAGGTGTCAAGAAAAAAACTTGACAGAGTTTTATTTTTTTTTACTACTAGAAATTTTTAGTAAAATCTTTTACATTTGAAATCAAGCTCCTTTTAAGGTACAATGGTAGAAATGAATTTTTGAGAGGTTAACAATGAAAAAACTAGCAACCCTTCTTTTACTATCAACGGTAGCCCTTGCTGGATGTACTAGTATCCAACGTGGTCTCCGTGGTGATGAATATGTCGACTCTAGTATCTCTGCTGAAGAAAGCTCAAAAGCAGCTGCTCAGGCTGCCAAAGATTTAAATGACGCATTGACCAATGAAAATGCCAACTTCCCTCAACTTTCTAAGGAAGTTGCCGAAGATGAAGCCGAGGTCATTTTACATACAAATCAAGGCGATATCCGCATCAAACTCTTTCCAAAACTAGCACCACTAGCAGTTGAAAACTTCCTTACTCACGCTAAGGAAGGCTATTATAACGGCATCACCTTCCACCGTGTCATCGATGGCTTTATGGTCCAAACTGGAGATCCTAAGGGAGATGGTACAGGCGGCCAATCTATCTGGCATGATAAGGATAAAACAAAGGACAAGGGAACTGGTTTCAAAAATGAAATCTCTCCTTACCTATACAATATCCGAGGAGCCCTTGCTATGGCTAACACTGGTCAACCAAACACCAACGGTAGCCAGTTCTTTATCAACCAAAACTCAACAGATATTTCTGCTAAACTCCCTACAAGCAAGTATCCAAAGAAAATCATCGAAGCCTATAAAGAGGGTGGAAATCCAAGTCTAGACGGCAAACACCCTGTCTTTGGTCAAGTCATCGATGGCATGGATATTGTTGACAAGATTGCCAAGGCTGAAAAAGATGAGAAAGACAAACCAACGTCTGCTATCACCATTGATAGTATCGAAGTGGTGAAAGACTACGACTTCAGTAAAAAATAAGCCATCAACAGATAAGGAGACGATGACATGATTTTATTTTGGGGTTCTAAAGGTTATCAGAAAGACTTGGGACATACGCAAACAGCGATCGAATGTGGTCATTGTAACAATGTCGACACTTGGGAAATCGTAGAAACTGGGCGCAAGTTCACCCTTTACTGGATTCCACTTTTTCCTTATGGTAAAAGTTACTTCGTTTCTTGTCCGATTTGCCACTACGGTAAAGAAATTGAGAAATCTGAAGTTGAAAGCTTTTTAAATTACTAGTCAAAAAAGCCAAGTCATTTCGACTTGGCCTTTTTAGTGCTTTTAAGTTAGCTTGTTAAAGTCCCAGATTTGGTCCATCCAGCCTTCATAGAAGTCTGGTTCGTGGCAAACCATAAGGATAGAACCCTTGTATTCTTTGAGAGCGCGTTTGAGTTCTTCCTTAGCATCCACATCTAGGTGGTTGGTCGGCTCGTCAAGTACTAAAACGTTGTTTTCACGATTCATCAAGAGACAGAAACGCACCTTGGCTTGTTCTCCACCTGATAAGACCTGAATCTGACTTTCGATGTGCTTAGTTGTCAAGCCACAACGAGCAAGGGCTGCACGTACTTCTGCTTGGTTAAGGGCTGGAAAGGCATTCCAGACCGCTTCTAGAGGCGTCTGGCGATTGCCACCTTCTACTTCTTGCTCAAAGTAACCAAGTTCTAGGTAATCACCGCGTTCAACTTCTCCAGCGATGGGAGGAATAATTCCCAAGAGAGACTTCAAGAGGGTTGTTTTCCCGATACCATTGGCTCCAATAATGGCGACCTTTTGATTGCGTTCAAAAGTGAGATTTAAGGGCTTGGTAAGGGGACGGTCATAACCAATCTGCAAGTCCTTGGCTTGGAAGATAAAGCGCCCTGGCGTACGAGCTGGTTTGAAATCAAAGGACGGCTTTGGTTTCTCGCTTTGGAGTTCAATGATATCCATCTTGTCGAGTTTCTTTTGACGGGACATGGCCATATTACGCGTTGCGACACGCGCTTTGTTTCGAGCGACAAAGTCCTTGAGGTCCGCAATCTCTTTCTGTTGACGTTCATAGGCCGCTTCCAACTGAGATTTCTTCATGGCATAGACTTCTTGGAACTGGTAGTAGTCACCAGAGTAACGCGTCAACTGTTGATTTTCCACATGGTAAACGATATTGATTACGTCGTTGAGGAAAGGAATATCGTGCGAAATAAGGACAAAGGCATTCTCATAGTTTTGGAGATAACGCTTGAGCCAGTCAATGTGTTCAGCATCCAAGTAGTTGGTTGGCTCGTCAAGCAACAAAATATCTGGTTTTTCAAGGAGGAGTTTAGCCAAAAGCACCTTGGTTCTTTGTCCACCTGATAAGGCTGTTACATCTGTATCCATGCCATAGTCCATGACACCGAGGGCACGCGCTACTTCATCAATCTTAGCATCCAAAGTATAGAAATCACGACTCTCCAAACGGTCTTGGAGTTCGCCAACTTCTTCCATCAGCGCATCGATATCCGCTCCGTCTTCGGCCATTTCCATATAGAGGTCATTGATACGAGCTTCTGCTTTAAATAGCTCATCAAAGGCTGTCCGCAAGACATCTCGCACGGTTTGGCCTTCCTTTAGCACAGCATGCTGATCCAGGTAGCCAGCAGTCACATACTTAGACCACTCTACCTTCCCTTCATCTGGTAACATCTTACCAGTCACAATGCTCATAAAGGTTGATTTCCCTTCACCATTGGCACCGACTAGACCGATATGTTCTCCCTTTAGGAGACGGAAAGACACATCTTCAAAAATTGCACGGTCACCAAAACCGTGACTCAAATTTTTAACTTCTAAAATACTCATTCTAATTCCTTATCTTATTTTTATGTAGTCCTTTATAGAGGAGCCAAGCCAAATAGCCTCCCAGGGTATTGGTCCACAAATCATCAATCTCAAAGACGCGATTAAAGTCGAAGAAAAAGTCTAAGACCAGTTGCGTACACTCAATTCCTAGACTTAGTAAAAAACTGAACAAAATCACTTTCTTAGTATTTCTTAGACCAGGCATAAGATAGAGAAGTTGGAAAATCAGCGGGAAAAGCAAGAAGACATTTAAAATATTCTGCAAAAAGATCCAAAGGACTTGTCCCAAACTAGTCACTTCACCCAGATTCCAAAGGGAGTTTAAGGGAGTTAAAAGAAAAACCAGGCGTCCAAAAGTTTGAATACCTGGAGTTTCCACTCCTGTAGGAAGTTGAGGCTGGGGAGTGAAGCAAAAACAGACAATGCATAGGCTGTAAACAGCCACTCCCAATCTTAAGATTAATTCTCTTTTTTTAGTCATTTTATGGATTTACCGCTGCGACTGCCTTCTGGCGGTCACGTTTCATTGTATTGGAGCGTAATTGTCCACAAGCTGCATCAATATCTGTACCATGCTCTTGACGAACAACACAGTTGACCCCTTTTTTCTTGAGGGTATCGTAGAAGGCCATCACGCGCTCTTTAGGACTACGGCTATATTGGTCATGTTCACTAACTGGGTTATAGGGAATCAAGTTGACATATGACAATTTCTTGATGTTTTTGAGCAATTCAGCCAATTCCAAGGCTTGTTCTACACCATCGTTGACTTCATTGAGCATGATGTATTCAAAAGTTACACGACGATTGGTTGTTTCGATATAGTACTCAATAGCTGCAAAGAGCTTTTCAATCGGAAAGGCACGGTTGATCTTCATGATGCTTGAACGCAATTCATTGTTTGGTGCGTGAAGAGAAACAGCCAGATTGACCTGTACGCCTTCATTAGCAAAGTCACGAATTTTATGGGCCAAACCTGAGGTTGAAACCGTGATGTGACGAGCACCGATTGCCATCCCCTTGTCATCATTGATGGTACGGACAAAATTCAAAACATTGTTGTAGTTATCAAATGGTTCACCAATTCCCATAACAACGATATGGCTGACACGTTCATCCTGACCACGTTCATCAAAGTATTTCTGAACTAGCATGATCTGCGCTACGATTTCCCCGTTATTGAGGTCACGTTGCTTCTTGATCAAGCCTGATGCACAGAAGGTACAACCAATATTACAGCCAACCTGAGTGGTCACACAGACTGACAAACCGTAGTGTTGACGCATGAGTACTGTCTCAATCAACATGCCATCTGGCAACTCGAAAAGATACTTAACAGTACCGTCAGCTGACTCTTGTACAATCCGTTGTTTCAAAGGATTTACCACAAACTGGTCATTGAGCTTAGCAATCAAATCCTTGGAAAGGTTGGTCATTTCTTCAAATGACTGGACACGTTTACGGTAAAGCCATTCCCAGATTTGATCTGCTCGGAATTTCTTTTCTCCTTGTTCTAAAACCCATTCTTGCATGGTTTGACGTGTTAAACTATAAATAGACGGTTTCATCTCTTCTCCTTATTCTCTATCTATTTCTGACGAATGACAAAATGGCGCTGTCCCTTGTCCTCTTTCTGAGACTTTTGGTCCTTAAGACGACGTCTATTTCGCTTATCCGTATTTGGTTTTCTCTTGTTTTGCGAAGGTTTCTTGCCTCTTCTAGGAAGGTTTTCCTCTTCCTTTTTACGCTTTTTCTTGTCAAATGAAGCCCGTTTCGGTGCTTGATTTTCTAGAACAAAATAGGCACAACCATAACTACAGTACTCTAAAAGATAATCCTGTAAGCGACTGATTTTTTCAATTTTTTCCTCTGTTCGATCGTCTTTGTAAAAACCACGTAGGCGGAGCTGTTCATTACTCCAGTCCCCCACGACATAATCAAATTTGGTCAACACTTCTGAGAAGCGTTGATTAAAGACTGTCACATCGAAAGCATCCTTGATATTTTCAACCAAGGTAAAAGCAATTCCTTCAGTCTCAACCTTATCCCCATTTACATGAAATTCTGGGCCAGGAAACTTGTTATAGTTGTATAATTCAGGTGCAATTTCTTTACGCATAGTCTTCCTTTTCCACGATTACTTAACACTCTATTTTACCATAATTTCTAGCAGTTAGCACGTTTCTCATAAAAATGAAAAAAGTCTGACGATTTTGTCAGACTTCTGCTTTATAACTTTAAAAAGAGAAGAACAATTCTTCCCTCCATATTTTATTATTTAGCTGCTGCGTAAAGCTCGTCTACCTTGTTCCAGTTAATGACTGAGAAGAAAGCTTTGATGTAGTCAGGACGCACGTTGCGGTATTTCACGTAGTAAGCATGTTCCCAAACGTCCAAGCCCAAGATTGGTTTTTTACCTTCTGAGATTGGTGTGTCTTGGTTTGCTGTTGAAGTCACTTCAAGCTTCCCTTCTTTGTTAACAACCAACCATGCCCATCCAGAACCGAAGCGAGTTGTAGCTGCTGCTGTAAAGGCTGCTTGGAACTCTTCAAATGAGCCAAATGTTGCGTCGATTGCTGCTGCAAGTTCTGCTGATGGAGCTGTTTTCTCAGGAGTCATCAATTCCCAGAAAAGAGCGTGGTTCAAGTGTCCACCACCATTGTTGATAAGTGCTTGACGGATATCAGCTGGGATAGAATCTACATCAGCAAGCAAAGCTTCAAGGTCTTCACCAATTTCAGGGTGTTTTTCAAGAGCTGCATTTGCATTGTTGACATAAGTTTGGTGGTGTTTGTCATGGTGCAAGTGCATTGTTTCTGCATCGATGTATGGTTCCAAAGCGTCATATGCGTATGGAAGGTCTGGTAAGATAATAGCCATCTGTAATACCTCTTTTTCTTTCTATATGAAAATGATAACGCAATCATCCTCTTTTTTCAAGTTTTTTGCTCAATTTGCCTCTGCCGCAATCTGCAAAAGTGCCTTTTCAAACAAGTACCCCTTTTCATAGACACCTGTCTTAATCTGGTAGTCTGTTTCAATCAAATAAGAAATCGCTCGCTTGAGAAAAGTCAAGGAAATCCCTCTCGAATCTCTCAGTGCAAACTTGATTTGATAAGGATTAGGGTTGCGCCCCAAGTAAGTTCCCAGACTGCTTGCAATCTGCGATTCCGTCTGACCAGTCTCTGATAAAATCTTCACTTGGGTAAAGGTACGAAACTTTCCTAACATGACAGCTATGAGCTTGATCTCATCCTCCCCTTGCAAGGTCAAGTCTCTAACCAGGTCACGGGCCAGGTCAATCTTCTTAGCTAAAATAAGCTGAGTCAAATCAAAAATATTGTCCTGCAGAGTCTTTGGAATAGCCTCGACAATGTCCTTCTCCTCAATCACGCCGTCTGACTTATAAGACTGTAAAAAAAGGAGATTTTTCTGGATTTCACTAAATTGAAAACCGGATTTGAGAAGTAGATTTTCAAAAGACTTTTCTGCAAACTGCAGACCTTGTGTCTGGCTCCATTTTTGGAAATACTGGCGAAGTTCTTGTTCTTTAGGTTCAATAGCATCAAATACAGTCGCATCTCGTTTGAGCAATTTGACCAGCCGTCTTTTACTATCTAACTTTCCTTCTGCAAAAATCAACAACTTGGTTGTTGGCGAAGGGTTATCAAAGTATGCCTCAAACGACTTGAGCTCATCATCTGCTAAAAATCGTTTCTTGGCTGTTGTGATATCGACAAAATGGTCTAATATCACGATTTTCTCATCCGCAAAAAAAGGGAGACTGACCAACTCCAACCCTAAGTCTTTATAAGCTACTTCTTTCATATCAAAGTAAGCAAAGTTGAGATCAGCTGGATCATAACCAATCTGTTTCAATACTTGACTCTTCATAACTTCAAACTGACCCTGGTCTGTCCCAGTAAATAGATTCAAGCTAGATAAATTTGATAGAGATACCTTTTGACTCTCTTCTATGGCTAGCATCTTCTCTCCTTTCTTCTGATTTTTTATTAAACTTAATCAATATAGCGCAATTTCCCACGGAAATCTTCTAGGTTCTCGTACCCTTTTTCCGCCATAATAGCTTTCAGTTCATTGGTAATGCGTTCAAAAGCACCGACGCCTTCTTTGTGAAGGGTAGTCCCTACTTGCACCATACTCGCACCGCAGAGGATGTGTTCAAAGGCATCACGACCCGTTAGAACACCACCAGTTCCGATGATTTGAATTTGCGGATTGAGACGTTGGTAGAAGGCATGTACATTCGCTAGAGCAGTTGGTTTGATGTACTCTCCACCAATGCCACCAAAACCATTTTTAGGACGAATCACGACAGACTCATCTTCTATATAAAGGCCATTTCCGATAGAGTTAACACAGTTGACAAACTTAAGCGGATATTTGTTGAAAATAGCTGCTGCTTGGTCAAAGTGAACAATGTCAAAATATGGTGGTAATTTAATTCCAAGAGGTTTGGTAAAGTAGGCAAATACTTCTGCCAAAATCCGGTCTGTTGTCTCAAAATCATAGGCAATCTGAGGTTTTCCTGGAACGTTTGGACAAGAGAGATTAAGCTCTGTCAGTCCTTTGAATTCACTCTCTTGAACTTTTTTCAAGATGGCATGTGTTTCTTCTGGAGACATGCCAACTAAAGATAGGAAGAAAGTTCGGTTTGGCTCTTTTTCCTGCAAGTCCAAAAGATAGTCCAGATAGTAGTCTAAGCCATTATTTGGTAAGCCCATGGAGTTGATAGAACCAAGTGGAACATCCTGGTATCGTGGCTCAGGATTGCCCTGACGAAAGTCCAAGGTCGCAGTCTTCGTAACAAAAGTACCCGCCGCTGAGTTTTTGACTCCTTCAAGCTCTTCTATCGTCATACAAGCCACACCCGCCGCATTCATCAAGCAATTGTCAAACTCAAAGCCAGCTATTTGTGTTTTCGTTGATACCATGATTCTGATCCTCCAGATTCCTTTTATTTCTAATATTATACCATACTTTAAGATTTTCTCTTTGAGAAACTAATTTCTATATAAAACGTTCGGTTTTGTAAATTGAAAGAATTTTTAGAAAATTTCTGTTTTTTTCTTTACACTCAAAAAAAATTCTGCTATAATGGCTCATGTAATAAAATATAACAACAAAAAGGAGAACGATATGACATCTGCTAAAGACTATATCCAAAGCGTGTTTGCAACTGTGAAAGCTCGTAACGGGCATGAGGCTGAATTTCTCCAGGCGGTTGAAGAATTCTTCAGCACTTTGGAACCTGTATTTGAAAAACACCCTGAGTATATCGAAGAAAACATCTTGGCACGCATCACTGAGCCTGAGCGCGTGATTTCTTTCCGTGTTCCTTGGGTTGACCGTGAAGGTAAAGTCCAAGTCAACCGTGGTTACCGTGTTCAATTCAACTCAGCTGTTGGACCATATAAAGGCGGACTTCGTTTCCACCCAACTGTAAACCAAGGGATCTTGAAATTCCTCGGCTTCGAACAAATCTTTAAAAACGTCTTAACTGGACTTCCAATCGGTGGAGGTAAGGGGGGATCAGACTTCGATCCTAAAGGAAAGACTGACGCTGAAGTGATGCGCTTCTGCCAAAGCTTTATGACAGAATTGCAAAAATACATCGGACCATCTCTTGACGTACCTGCTGGTGATATCGGTGTTGGTGGACGTGAAATTGGTTACCTATACGGACAATACAAACGTCTTAACCAATTTGATGCGGGTGTCTTGACTGGTAAACCTCTTGGATTTGGTGGTAGCTTGATTCGTCCAGAAGCAACTGGTTATGGTTTGGTTTACTACACTGAAGAAATGCTCAAAGCTAATGGTAACAGTTTTGCTGGTAAGAAAGTGGTAATTTCAGGTTCTGGTAACGTAGCTCAATATGCTCTTCAAAAAGCGACTGAACTTGGTGCGACTGTTATCTCTGTATCTGACTCAAACGGTTATGTCATCGATGAAAATGGTATTGACTTCGATCTTTTGGTTGATGTTAAAGAAAAACGCCGGGCTCGTTTGACTGAGTATGCAGCTGAAAAAGCTTCTGCTACTTACCATGAAGGTTCTGTATGGACTTACGCTGGTAACTACGACATCGCTCTTCCATGTGCGACTCAAAACGAAATCAATGGTGACGCAGCCAAACGTTTGGTTGCTCAAGGCGTTATCTGTGTATCTGAAGGTGCTAACATGCCTAGTGACCTTGATGCGATTAAAGTCTACAAGGAAAACGGAATCCTTTACGGACCTGCCAAAGCTGCTAACGCTGGTGGTGTAGCTGTTTCAGCTCTTGAAATGAGCCAAAATAGCCTTCGCCTTTCATGGACACGTGAAGAAGTTGATGGACGTCTCAAAGATATCATGACCAATATCTTTAATACAGCTAAAACAACTGCTGAAACATACGGTCTTGGTACTGACTACCTTGCAGGAGCTAACATTGCTGCCTTTGAAAATGTAGCAAACGCTATGATTGCACAAGGTATTGTTTAATTAGTCGATACATCCTATCGGAGGACAATTGATGAACTTACGGCCAATGGAAGTGAGAGATAATCCAGCTGTAGCGCAGCTCATTCGAACCAGCCTAGAAGAATTCGGGCTTGACAAACCAGGAACTGTCTACTTTGATTCTCATCTAGATCATTTGACCGACTATTATCAACAGCAAGAGAGGTCAGCTTACTTTGTTCTGGAAGATGAAGGGCAACTGGTTGGTTGTGGGGGCTTTGCACCAGTGTCCGATAAGATTGCTGAATTACAAAAACTGTATGTCACTAAAAACAGTCGTGGCAAAGGTTATTCCAGTAGGTTGATAAAGCGCATATTCCAGGAAGCCCGTCTAGCTGGTTATGAACAGCTTTATCTAGAAACCTCTACTGAGCTGGTTACGGCTGTGGCCATCTATCAACACTATGGTTTTACAGCATTGCAACAACCACTTTCTAACGCCGCCGGCCACCCAGCTATGAATATCTGGATGATAAAATCCCTCTCATCAGATGAATAGATGGCAGTATACTATGGTCGACTTGAGGACATCAGTATCAAGCTCCTCAAGACAGCTAAAATAACTTTTAAAAATGTAGCCAAGGCTATGATAGTAAAGGTATTGTTTCAGCACTATCACACTAGAATAAATCCGACTGCTTATAAAAGCAGCCGGATTTTTATATATCTAATTTTTCAAAAAATTTGCCTGTTAACTGCTTTTCTTTTAGCTTCTCAAGTAGCTCATTTTCCAGAAAAGGACTTAGTTCGTCAAAATCTTGACAAACCTTAAAAACAGTCTCTCTGTCCAACTGACCATAAGCTAATTCGTAATAGTCCTTATTATGCTGCCAGTTCTGGTCATAGTTGACATCTGTCCGTTGATAGTAAACGATGTTTTGCTTCGGAGTCAGGTAAAGCTTCTGTGTTAGAATGCTTTTCTGATCTTTAGATAACTTGCTACGACTGAAAATCTTAACACCTTGAAAAATCTTGCGCTCATGAATTCCTTGATCTGTCACCTTCAATTCAATTCTTTTATAGTGCATACTATCACCTCCTGAAATTACCTACATTATATCATGTTCTGGCAAATTTTCAAACAAAAGTGTCATTTCCAAAAGTCTTCAGTCGCCTCTAAAATCTCTTCTGTTGGTGTTACTGTGGCCTCAATAATGCTCTTGCCAGTCTTTTTCAGATAGGCTTGTATAAGATGATAGCCATAAGCATAGCCTGCAGCATAAGGCATACCAACCGGTATTTGACCTTGAATCTCAGCAATTTCATCACCGTAAAGATAAGGAGCCATTTCCGCCATACCTGTTAGCTGAAGCTGACTTGAGATGATGGGCTTAATCTCTTCTAACTGCTCTGGACTGGTTGAAGTAACCCAAGGCCCAATGAGATCCTTACCATAGAGCTCAGCCGCAAAAGACTCTGCCAATCCTTCACTGACTACCCAGTCTGCTAGTGTCGTCTGCTGGTTCCATTTGACAAATTGGAAGCGGACATTGTGATTGCACTCATGGGCTAACGCTGCCTGCACACGGGGTAAAGTATAGTCATTTGGTAGCAGACTAAGCATGAGGTAGCCTGGAATTCCGCCATCTCCGCTATAACCCTTATTGAGCTGTAGCATAGGTTTTTCTGGATTGCCCAATAAAATAGTAAAATGGTAATCCTCAACATCTAAGTCATAGCCAGCCTGCTCAAAAAGCCCAATACTCCTTTTGATGGTATCCTGGCAGTCCTGCCAGAGTTGATCAGAGCTCAGAGAGTCGATAGCTGGTCTATCCTTTTCTGAGAGAGTTGAGGGTAACTGATTCATAAAGCCAAGTAGGAAAAGAGCATCAAATCCTCCAGGATACTTTGCTTTCAGAGGAATGTGTTGCGTTTGGTATTTCATTGCAAAAGGTGCTAATATTTTAGCTCGAAAGCAACCTTCTCTTTTTTCTAAAGGAAGCTCGAGAATCTCTTGGTAAACTTTATCTGAACGAATCATATTGATTTGCATGGTAATCTCCTTTCTTATCTATTATTAGTATAATCCCTTACCTAAGGTCAGAGTCAAGAAGAAAATTGAAATATCTATTAAAATTTCATTGAAATTACCTCAAACCGTTCGAAAATTACCTTCAATAAAGTTCTTTAATACTGAGATTATAATATCCGGAGTATCAATAAATTAAAAACTTACTTTTCTACTGTTCATAGGAATAATGATACTAGAAAAAAATAAATCCTGAAGGGTAAAAACTTGTATCATTTTTTATGGAAAGCCTATTATTCAAAACTTGTTTGTCTCCTAGATAAACTATATAATTAGTTTGCCCCTTTTTTGCCCCTTTTAGAACAAAAAGAAAAACCGCTAGTCCTAAGAATAGCGGTTTTATATGTTTTTTAAGCTACTAATGTAGTTGCTCTATTATTTAAGAGTAACTGAAGCTCCAGCTTCTTCCAATTTAGCTTTGATTTCTTCAGCTTCTGCAGTTGGAACGCCTTCTTTGATGACACCTGGTGCACCATCAACAAGTTCTTTAGCTTCTTTAAGTCCAAGACCAGTGATTTCACGTACAACTTTGATAACGCCAACTTTTTTGTCACCAGCAGCTGTCAACTCAACGTCAAATGAGTCTTTAGCAGCACCAGCGTCAGCAGCACCAGCTGCAGCAACAGCTACAGGAGCAGCTGCAGTTACACCAAATTCTTCTTCGATAGCTTTTACAAGGTCGTTCAATTCAAGGATTGAAGCTTCTTTAATTTCAGCAATAATGTTTTCAATGTTCAATGCCATTGTTATTTCCTCCAAATAAGTTTTTAATTTTATAATCGTTTTTCCGTAGCTAGGCTACGCTGCGTAGCTTAAGATTAAGCTGCGTCTTCTTTGTTGTCTGCAACCGCTTTGACTGCAAGAGCAACGTTGCGCACTGGCGCTTGAAGTACAGAAAGGAGCATAGAAAGAAGTCCTTCGCGGTTTGGAAGAGTTGCAAGAGCAACGATTTCTTCTTTAGATGCGACAGCGCCTTCGATTGCACCACCTTTGATTTCAAGTGCTTCAGCGTTTTTAGCAAAGTCGTTCAAGATTTTCGCTGGTGCGATAACATCTTCGTTAGAAAATGCTACTGCAGATGGTCCAACAAAAACAGATGCAAGATCTTCAAGACCAGCTTTTTCAGCTGCACGACGTAAGATTGAGTTTTTAATGACTTTATACTCAACTTCGCTTCCACGAAGCTCACGACGAAGAACTGTATCTTGTTCAACTGTCAAACCACGAGCGTCTACAACGACGATTGATGCAGCAGCTTTCATTTTTTCAGCTACTACGTCAACTAGTTCCGCTTTTTTAGCAATAATTGCTTCACTCATTAGTGTGTTCACCTCCGTAATTATTTTGCTTGGGGAATTTTTCCAAAAGAAAAACGCGCCCAAACCTAGACACGAAAGTACAATACGCTTCTTTTTACATGATACGTTTTGTCCTCGGTAGGATCTTTATGAGTCGAGCTCCCCTACTGTCTTAGGCAGTTTTTTCAAACCGTATATAAGTATAGCATAGACAAAAAAAGAATGCAAGATTTTTGCAAACTTTTTTTAAAATTTTTTAAATCTCTACTGTCAAAACTTTGCCTTGCTTAACCACCTGTTCTCCAGCGATATAAACATCGTCAACATCACTGGATTTGACAGCATAAACCAGGTGAGAGAGCATATTTTCCTGAGGTTGAAGATGGATTTTTCCTTGTGGTTGAATGACCAGAAAATCTGCCTGTTTGCCAACTTCTAGGCTTCCTATCTGATTTTCCATTCCTAGAACCTTAGCCCCTTCGATTGTCAGTGCCTTAAGGGCTGTCTCGATAGGGAATTGGCTGGCATCTCCACTCTTCATTTTCTGAAGAAGGGCTGCGGTCCGTCCTTCCTCAAACATATCTAGATTGTTATTGGAAGCAACTGAGTCAGTCGCAATTCCGACTGCTACTCCTGCTTTTTGCAGTTGGATGATTGGAGCGATCCCTGAGGCCAGTTTGAGGTTACTAATAGGATTGTGAGCGATGGCCACTTGAGAGGTTGCCAAACGTTCAATTTCTCTCTCGTTTAATTCGACCCCGTGAGCAAAGACAGACGGATGATCTAAGTAACCTAGTTCTTCTAGAAATGCGAGGGGGCGTTTGCCGTATCGTTTCAGGATAATTCCTGATTCCTCCTTGGTCTCCGCCACATGGATATGGATAGGAATGTCCAGCTCTTTTGCCATATCTAAGCTTGCTTCCAGAAGGTCTCTACTACAACTGTAGGGAGAATGTGGAGCCACCATAACCTTGAAATTTGGGTTTTCATATCCTAAGATTTCCTCTATGATGGCTCGGATTCTGCTTATGGTCTCAGCAGTTGTTTCTGCCTCTGAAGAAAAGAGGGTCGGTGAGAAATAACAACTCATCTTGGAAGCCTTAACTGCCTGATAAATTTGCTCAATATCCACACCATTGGGATTATACATATCGTTGAAGGTTGTTGTTCCTGACTGGAGCATCTCTGTCAGAGCTTCTTTGACTGCCTTGGTAGTCATATCGGGAGTAAATCCTGCTTCTGCTGGCCAGATATAGTCATTGAGCCATTCGTGGAGATTGCTGTCATCCTGAATTCCTCGCAAACCTGTCATGGCAGAATGGGTGTGGCAATTAACCAAACCAGGCATGATCCAGGCTCCCTGATAGTCTATAATCTGCTCAGCTTGCTCTAAAATCTCTGGCTCCTCTTGGCCGACATAGACGATTTGAGAATCCTTAACGGCTAAGACACCATCCAAATAAACATGGAAATCTTGGTCACAAGTCACGATATTTACATGCTGATAGACTTTCATTGTTTTCTCCTTCTAAGACCTTGATTTTTTCTAGCTATTGTAACAAAAAAGTCACCCGAAGGCAACTTTTAGTGTCATTAAGAATTTAAATGGGTAGGAATGACTTATTCAGAGCTAAAGGCCGCAGCTTTTTGCATTTGGTAATACTTGCCCTTTCTATCCATGAGATCATGATGGTTACCATGCTCTACAATGTCACCATCTACCAAGACAAGAATCAAATCCGCATCCTGAATGGTTGACAAACGGTGAGCAATGATAAAGCTTGTACGTCCCTTCATGAGTTTAGCAAAGGCATCCTGTACTAGCACTTCTGTCCGTGTATCGATGGAGGAAGTCGCTTCGTCTAAGATAAGAATCTTTGGTATAGCTAGAAAGACTCGGGCGATGGTCAAGAGCTGGGCTTGACCGACAGATAGTGATTCTCCTGCATTTTCCAACTTGGTATCGTATCCCTGTGGTAACTGTTGGATGAAAAAGTCTGCATTGGCTGCTTTTGCGGCAGCAATCACCTGCTCCCGACTGGCGTCAGGATTTCCAAAGGCAATATTGTCATGAATGGTTCCTTGCTTGAGCCAGGTTTCTTGGAGCACCATGCCAAACTGCTGTCTCAATGACGCTCGGGTATAATCATAAATGGATTGCCCATCTAACAAGATATCTCCCGAGTTAATAGGATAAAAACGCATGAGGAGATTGATAAGAGTTGACTTACCAGCACCTGTCGGACCAACGATGGCTACCTTGCTACCAGCTGGGATATCGATAGACAAATCCTTAATCAAGATCCTTTCAGGATTGTATCCAAAAGAAACATGCTTAAAGGAAATGGCTCCCTTCACTTGGTCACTGGTCAAGATTTCCTTACCTGTTTCAGACACCTCAGGACTTTCTAAGACAACATAGACACGTTCTGCACAAGCGAGAGCACTTTGCAATTCGGCTAGAACTGAAGAAATATCGTTAAAGGGCTTGGTGTACTGTTGGACATAGTTCAAAAAAGTTACTAAACGCCCAATGGTTAAGGTTGAACCCATCATGATACGATAAGCTCCCACTCCAGCTAGAAGGGCATAAATGAGCGCATTGACAAAGCGAGTTGAAGGATTGACCGTTGATGAATAAAAGATGGCTGACTGAGAATAGCCTGCGTAGTTGGCATTCGCCTCATCCAGTTTTTGGATAAACTCTGTTTGAGCATTGAAGGACTGGATAATAGTCTGCTGGCTAAGCGATTCTTCAATCAACTGAGTCTGAATCCCCCTCGTCTCTGTTTGCTTCTGGAAGAGGTGATAAGATCTCTTGGCAATAAAGCGTGAAATCACCATGGACAGGGGTGTCAACAGCAAGACCAAGAGGGTCATGAGGAGGTGAATTTGGAGCATGGCTAGAATACTAACCAAAATCATCAAAACGCCAATGAAAAATTGGTTAAAAATCATGGTCAAGCCGGCTGCCAGCTGTTCTATGTCTGTAGTTACACGACTGACCATCTCTCCACTGCCCTGCCGATCCACAAAAGCAATCGGTAAACGATGGAGCTTATGAATGATTCGCTCTCGCAAGTCTTTGGTATAAGAGAAGATTAGACGATTATAAAGAAGAGGATTGGCCCATTGTACCAGTGTATTTCCTATGACCACCAAGATCATCTGGATGAAAATCTGCCAAAAAACTGGTGAAGAACCAGCTACTAGGACCTGGTCAATGATCTGCCCAATCAAGATAGGTAGGTAGATCGATAAAGCAACTTGGGCAATAGTTCCTAGAAAGGCTAGGAAAAGGAGGAAGGGATAGCTTGCTAAATCTATGGCCAAACGTTTGAGCGTCTGGTTTGCGGTTTGTCGTTTCATGCTAGTCCTCCTTTCCATGTTGGGATGCATTGATTTCACGATAGACTTGACTGGACCTCATCAAGTCATCGTGCTTGCCAACAGCTAGTAACTCACCTTTTTCCAAGAGGAGAATCTGGTCAGCCATCTGAAGTGTAGACGTTCGTTGAGAAATCAAGATTAAGCTCGTGTTAGGTAAATTCTCTCGGATAGCTTTCAAGAGCTTGGACTCAGTGATGGTGTCCAGGGCCGAGGTCGCATCATCTAGGATGAGAAATGGAGCTTGTCGCAAGACTGCTCGGGCAATAGATAGCCTTTGTTTTTGTCCGCCTGAGAAATTTCGCCCTCCTCCCTCAACTAGGGCATCCAAAAGTCCTTCCTTTTCACTGACAAAATCCTTAGCTTGCGCAATCTCCAAGGCCTGCCATAGTTCCTGGTCAGATACTTCTCGATTGAAACCCAATGTCAAGTTGGAACGAATGGTTCCTTTAAAGAGTTCAACTTTTTGAGGTACATAGGCAATCCAAGACCGCCACTGCTCAAGATTAAGAGGACTACGACCATTTCGATAAAGGTCAATGCTCCCCTTATCTACTGGATAAAGTCCAAGTAAGACTTGCACCAAGCTTGATTTACCTGAACCAGTTCCCCCGATGATACCAAGGAGCTGCCCTTGAGTCATATTAAAGGAAATGTCTCTCAGAGAAGCTTGAGCCGCATCGGGATAGGTAAAGGTCAATTCTTGGACTTTCAAAACCCGATCACCGGTAGCTTGCTTTTGTTCTAATTCTGAATGAATATCCTCTGGAGCTTCGGCAAAGACTTCCTCGATTCGCTTAGCTGAGATATAGGACTGATTGAGAGAATTGATCAGCATGGCTAATTTGACCAATTCCACCAAAATCTGCAAGAGGTAGTTGATAAGAGCAATGAGGGCACCTTGACTGAGTAAACCTCCTTGAATTGAAATATAGCCCTGCCAGATAATAACAAGGAGAGTTCCATTAACAATCAGATAGGTCAGAGGTGTTAACAAACTAGACCAGAAGCCTGTTTTTTCTTGCAATCTGGCATAAACTTGGTTAAGAGTTTGAAAAATCTTTAACTCTCGTTTTTCCTGACCAAAAGCACGAATAACTCGCATCCCTTGCAATTGCTGGCGCGTTTCCTGAACCAGCTGGTCCGTTTTCTTTCTAAGACTACTGTAGAGAGGATTGACCAATCGAGAGAGCCCGACAATGACAATCGTCAAAATGACAACCATGACTAAGAACCAGAAAGTCAGCTCAGCAGAAATGCGATAGGCCATAAAGATAGCCCCAAAAACAATAATGGGCGCTCGCAAAAAGAGGCGCAGAAATTGATTGATCCCAGTCTGAATCTGGTAGGTATCCGAAGTCAAGCGAGTCACCAAGCTCGAAGTTGTCAGACGGTCTCTGCTGTCCTTAGGTAAAGAAAGAATATGACGATAGAGGTCGTCTGTCAGTTCTTTGGCAAAACCAACCGCTGCCTTGGCTGAGTAAAACTGGGCTACCAAGGCCACTAAAACACCAATTACTGCAAAGATAAGGAGCAGGCCAATCTGCATCCAAAGATGTCCTTGATCTCTCTGGGGCAAGGACTGGTCAACAATCCCTGCAATCACCATGGGAACCAGGAGCTCAAAAACAGCTTCTAGTAACTTGAACAAGGGTGCCAAAATCGATTCCTTGATGTAGGGTTTGAAGTAAGATAGTAAGTGTTTCATAAGTCCCTTCTATTCTTATTCTGGAAATGAAGAAAGTGGGAAGCCCCACCCTCTCAGTTTTATTTGTTTAAGTAAGGTAATAGATAGCCATATCCTGCTTTCTCCATCTCATCCTTGGCTACAAAGCGTAAGGAAGCAGAATTAATACAGTAACGGAGGCCACCTAACTCCTGAGGTCCATCTGTGAAAACATGACCCAAGTGAGCATTGCCTGAGCGAGAACGAACCTCGATTCGCTCCATCCCATGGCTCAAGTCCTTGTAATAATGAATCAATTCCTTGGAAATTGGACGGCTAAAACTTGGCCAACCACAACCTGAAGCAAACTTATCCTTGGCAAAAAAGAGTGGCTCGCCAGTCGTGATATCTACATAAATCCCTTCTTCGAAGGTCTGGTCATAAGCATTACTAAATGGAGCCTCTGTAGCAGCTTCTTGGGTGACACGATAGGACTCTTCAGTTAAGTTTTCCTTTAACACCTCTTGACTAGGCTTTTCATAGTTGGCTGCGTCAATCAATGGCTTCTCAGCATCGGTCACATTGATATGACAATAACCGGAAGGATTTTTCTTGAGATAGTCTTGATGGTAGTCTTCTGCTAAAATGTAGTGGCGAAGTTTCTCCACCTCTACTGCAATCTTTCGCCCCAGCATACGCTCCTGCTCCTGCACCACTGTGTAGATAGCTGGCAAGTCTGTTTCATCTTGGTAATAGATTCCTGTCCGATATTGGCGACCACGATCATTTCCTTGTTGGTTGATTGATAAGGGATCAATGACACGGAAATAATAAAGCAAAATCTCTCGAAGTGACACTGCTTTCTCATCATAAATCACTTGAACCGTTTCTGCATGGTCTGTTTCCTTGAGTAGTTGGTAATTGGTCGTTTCGATTTGACCATTAGCGTAGCCAACACTGGTTGCTAGCACTCCAGAAATACGTGAAAAATATTCCTCTAAACCCCAAAAACAACCACCTGCTAGATAAATTTCTGCCATCTTTATTTCTCCTTTATCAAGTTTTTAACTAATACTCTTCGAAAATCTCTTCAAACCACGTCATCTCTATCTGCAACCTCAAAACAGTGTTTTGAGCAACCGGCGGCTAGCTTCCTAGTTTGCTCTTTGATTTTCATTGAGTATAAACTTCTTTTCAAAAAAAGGATAGGAAGCCCTTTAATCAAGACTTTCCCCATCCTATCTTCTATTTCTTTACTTTGTTTCGACACGGACACCTTGGGTATCAACCTTCAAATCATGAAGTTTGCCTTTGAAAGACTGCTTTTGCAATTCTGCCTTAATCGCTGGCATCTTGTCATGAGAAGCCAAGACCATAACTGTCGGTCCAGCACCAGAAAGATAGGTTGCATAGGCACCATTCTCTTTGGCTACTTGCTTAATCGTCACAAATTCACGGACCAGACTTTGACGATAACGCTCGTGGAAGAGGTCCCCCTCGATTGCTTGGCCAGCTGTCACCATATCTCCTGCTAATAAGGCTGCAACGGCCACATTGGCGATAGAACTAGCTGCAACAGCTTCCTTGTAGGACAATTTCTTAGGAAGGACACCTCGGCTATCGCGAGTGCGTAATTCATAGTTGGGAATATAAGCTAGAAAATCACACTCCGGGAAGTCTGCCACAATCGCAGAAACGTGCCCTTCAACGGAACTCGCAACAACAAGATTTCCATAAATGGCTGGAGCTACATTGTCAGGATGTCCTTCAATCTTGGTAGCCAACTGCAATTTGTCGTGGTTAGATAAGTTGAGATTGCCCAGTTGGTTAGCCAGTTCAATCCCAGCAACGATAACCGAGCTAGAAGAACCCAAACCACGCGCCAAGGGAACATCACTGGTCATTTTCAAGCGTCTCGGTTGCAAGTCAGGCGCAATTTGCAAGGCAATCTTAAGCAAAAGATTACGCTCGTCATGGGGAATCCATTTGCCAATCTGGTGTTCAATCAACCACTCATCCCGTTCTTCACAAACCTCAATTTGAAGATACTTGGTTACAGCTACACCGACCGAATCAAAACCTGGCCCGATATTGGCACTGGTTGCAGGTACAATAATCTTCATCCTATTCTCCTAACACCTTGAAGGTATTCAAGAGGTCAAATTCTGAAGCTTTGGCCAACTCAGCTGAAACATTCTCAAGCTGCGCTTTATTAATCTTATGAGTGATAATCACTACACGCGCCTTGTCACCCTCTTTGCCATCTTGGAGGATTTGCTTGAAGGAAATATCTTGAGCATTAAAGATTTCAGCTAGTTTCAAGACCTGACCTTTTGAGTCTGGAGCCAAGATTGAGAAGTAGTAATTAGCTTTGACATCTTCTGGATTAGCCAAGACCAAGTCACGGCTGTATTCGTTGAAGTCTTTACCAATGGTACCATCATTCAAGCGACGAACGATACGTACAATGTCCCCTACAACACTTGTTGCAGTTGGTTTTTGACCCGCACCTGGTCCGTAATACATAGACTCACCGATACCGATAGATTCTACAAAAACAGCGTTCATTACCCCATTCACACTGGCAAGTGGATGTGCTTTAGGTAGGAAGGTTGGAGTTACTTCCGCAGCAATACCAGAAGGAGTTTCCTCGATAGAACCAACCAATTTCACTACATAGCCAAGGTCTTGGGCTACAGCTACATCTTCTGGTGTGATGTTGCGGATTCCCTTGTGGGCTACATCGTCAAAAGCAACCTTCATACCAAAAGCAAACTGGCTCAAAATCACCATCTTGTAGGCTGCATCAATCCCATCAACGTCATTTGTAGGGTCGCTTTCTGCAAATCCAAGTCTTTGAGCTTCAGCCAGAGCATCATCGTAAGACCAGCCTTCTTCCACCATCTTGGTCATCATGAAGTTGGAAGTTCCATTAACAACGCCAAGAACGCGCGTAATTTTGTCAGAAGCCAACGAATTTGCCAAAGTACGAAGAATTGGAATCCCACCAGCTACTGCTGCTTCATAGTAAAGTGCTACATTATGCTCTTTAGCGATTTCTAACAATTCTGCACCATGAACAGCCAAAAGGTCCTTGTTAGCAGTAACAACGTGTTTCCCAGCTTCTAAGGCACGAGTGATAAAGGTCTTAGCTGGTTCGATACGCCCCATCAATTCCACTACGATAGTAATGTCCTTGTCTGCTAAAATATCGTCTACATTGGTTACAAAGTTAAAGTCATTTCCTGCTGCAAGCAAGCGGTTCTTTTCATCTTCATCCTTGACCAATACCTTGGCTACTTCAATCTCTGAATGAGCTGACTGAACGATTTTTTCTCCATTTTCCTTTAGGAGGAAAGGCACGCCACTTGCAACGGTACCAAATCCAAGTAAAGCAATTTTAACTGTCATGTTTGTCTCCTAGAAATTTTCTGATATAGCCATTATAACAGAATTTTGTGAAAATTCCTATTATAGTAAATCACTATTTCAGTCTAGTAAAGAAAAAACGAATCCCATGATTCGTCTTTCTTTATAAATGAAAATTGATTTTAAAAATTATGAACGAATCTTTTGCAGATTAAGAACTGCATCGTGATTGATCAAGATTTGCCCATACTCTTGCAAGACTGAACGACTGATATCACTGTCGTCTGCAAACTCACGCATACGAGCCAAGAGCCAGGCTGGATATGGACTTGGATGATTTTCCACATCGACTAAGATTGTCAAATAATAGTGTCCATTCATCTTATAGAGTTCAGATGTTTCCATCTGGTAGTTAACCGTCTTTGCAAAAGCAACTAAGTCAGCAAGACTTGTAAAACGCAAGATATAGTAGATATAAGGTTCTTTCTTGCTCTCAGTCTCCTTTTCAGTTTGCTCTTGCTCTTCTTCCTTTGCTTCGACCTGCTCTAGAGATTGGATGGCCTCAATATCGTCCTTGGTCTTATCTGCAATGCTCTTTTCCAAGGTTTTGAGAAATTCATCTGGCGACATTTGGGCTAATTCTTCCATGTCTGGTAGATCCGCCAAATCTTCAAAATCCAAATTTTGGTCAATCTTGGACTTGGTCACAAAGACGTCCACCTTATCAGGTTTTGGTGTCACACGGAAACTCAGCATGCCACTATCCAAGAAATTGTCTGGCATCTCTAACTCATCTAAAATAGCATAGAAAAACTCTTCGGTTTTTTCCTGAGGAACGAGAAAGTCTGCAATCTCCATTCCTCGGTCCATCAAATCATCTAAAGTCATCGTGATTTTTAGTGTTGTATCACTGATTTGTTTCATCTTCATATCTAGTAACCTCATACTTTCAGTCTATCTATTATACTAGATTTTTACGATTTTATCAAAAGAATGAAGCGAGAATGTGATATAATACTAGATATGATTTTAGATTTAAGAAAGAAAGTTCAATGAAAAATATAAAAGTAAATGCCTTGGCCAGCTTGCTGGTCAATATTCTCAATATCGTTTTTCCGCTGATAACCAATCCTTATCTGACACGGATTCTCAGCAAATCCAACTACGGTTATTTCAATACAGCCAATACCTGGGCAAGTTTCGTTATTCCACTAGCTGCCTTTGGAATATACAACTACGGGATTCGAGCTATCAGTAAGGTCAAGGATGACAAGAATAAAATCAACTACGTCTTTTCTAAGTTGTTTTATATCTCGGTTTTTACCTCTCTCCTGACGACAGGTATCTACTTCCTCATTATCTTCTTTGACACCAGCATTGAGAATCTGAAGGTCCTCTACTACATCCTAGGGGCTCAAGCACTCTTCCAATTTCTCAATATCGAATGGATGAACGAGGCTTATGAAAACTATGCCTTCATCCTCTACAAAACATTGATTATTCGGATTGCCATGCTGGTTGCTATCTTTACCTTTGTTAAAACTGCAGATGATATCGTTCCTTATGCCATCGTCATGAGTGCAACCACTATCCTCAACTACCTGCTCAGTTTTCTTTGGATTAAGAGAGAAGTTTCTTTTGTTAAGATTGGTTTCGTCGAATTAGCTAAAGCTTCTAAACCACTCTTTACTATGCTTCTCTTAGCAAACGCTAATATGCTTTATACCTTGCTAGATAGAATGTTTATCACCAAGGGACCGGATGAGAACTATATTTCCTACTATACAATTGCCTATAGTATCGTCATGCTGATTGCCAGTGTCTTGAGTGGAGCTATCAACGTCAGTATTCCACGCCTTGGCTACTATCTCGGTAAAAAGGATTACAAGTCCTATAATTATCTCGTGAATCAAGCGGCATCCTTATTCTATTTCCTTATGGTTCCAACTAGTATCGGGATTATGATATTGGGACGGTACGCAACTGTTATTTATTCTTCTGAAAAATATCTTGAAGCGGGTATCGTAACTAGCGTCTTCGCTTTTCGTACCATCATTTGGGCTATTGAGTTGATTCTTGGTAAACAGATTATCTTTATCAACGATCATGAAAATCGCTTAACTGCCTTCTACTTCCTTGGTGGTGGTGCCAATATACTATTAAATAGCATCTTGTATTTCAATAATATTTTTGCACCTGAGTATTACATCACTACGACCATTATCGCAGAAACTATCGTTGTTTTACTTGAAATTCATTTTATCAAGAAACACCAACTGATTAGTTTAAAAGAAATTTTTATAACCTTAACACGTTATAGCATTATATCCCTTGGTTTTATCCCAATCTTCTATATTTTTAAGATGATTTTCCAAATCAATTCTTACACAGTAAACTTCAATATGATTCTCATGGTTCTGTCTACCGTAGCAACTTGTGGTATCTATTACCTCTTGACCCTCTTTATTACCAAAGACAAAACACTCCACTATGCACTGAACCTTGTACTTGCTAAATTAAAACGAAATTAAAAAAATCCCCTACTGATAAATTAGTTGCCAGTAGGGGATTTCTTCTTTATTCTTTTTCTTTCTTTTCAGAAGCGTTGGCTTCTAGATTTGAATCTTGTTTAGGTTGTTCAACAATAGAGGAATTAGCTTCTTGTTTCTGTTCTGGCTTGACTGCCTCGCTATTTACAGCAGCAACAGCCTGTTTCCAGATACCTTCTTCGTTTACTTTGTAACCATCAGGTGTTGTTGCGTTCTTCAACAAAGAACCATTAGCTTGGAAATAGTACCAATTACCATCAAGCTGTTTCCAACCTGTTTGCATAGCTCCTGATTCATCAAAGTAATAATGATCACCATTTACTTTATGAAGGCCAACCAACATGATACCATCTTCAGGATTTAGATAATACCAGACGCCTTTGTCTTTTATCCAACCAGTTTTCATGGCTCCATTTGATTCAAAGTAACGGTAATGATTATCAAACCATTTCCAGCCAGTTTGCATGGCTCCAGATTTGCTAAAGTAATATTGCTTACCATCTACTTGATGGAGGCCGACTAACATATCGCCTTCCTTACCTTCAAGATAATACCAGACATCACCATCTTTCAACCAACCAGTTTGGAGTGCGCCAGACGTAGCGTAGTAATGCCAAGAATCATTTGACCACTGCCATCCAACTTGCATAGTCCCTGCAGAGCTGAAGAAATAGTTCTTACCGTCAACCTCTTTAGATCCTACAGCCATGATACCTGTTTCTGGATCCAAATAATACCATGATTCTTTATCTTTCAACCAACCAGTTTTCATAGCACCTGAGTTCGTATAGAAGTACCAGCTATTGTCGTGCCACTTCCAGCCAGTCTGCATGGCACCACTAGCATTCAAATAGTAACGAACACCATTTATATCTTGTCTGCCAGTTAACATGATGCCATCTTTATCCAGATAATACCATGTTTCCTGATCCTTGACCCAGCCGGTTTTCATAGCTCCAGAACTTGCAAAATAGTTCCAGTGACCATCAACAAATGCCCAGCCAGTTTGCATGATACCTTCTTGATTAAAGTAGTATGTGCTTCCATTGATATTCTTTTTACCGATGGTCTTTAGCCCATCCTCATCATAGAAATACCAATTTGAATCAATCTTTTGCCATGTTGAAGGCTTACCTGCTGTTTGGAGTGCACCACTTTCGCTAAAGAACATCTTCTTGCCATTATAGACTTGGTGTCCTGTTAGCATCTTCCCATCTGCAGCAAAGAGATACTTTTTCCCTCCAATTTCAGAGAGCTCGCTAAATCGTCTAGCACCATTTGATTGGATATAATACCAAGAGTCATCTAGTTTGAACCAACCACCAGTTTGCATTTTACCATTTTGGTTCAGATAGTAATCATTCCCTTTGGCATTTTCTCCCCAGTCGTCGTTAAGGTGAAGCCAGCGACCTGCTTGCATTTGTCCTTTTCCATTAAAGAAATAAGTGGCTCCGCCAATCTCTCTCCAGCCGATAGCCATTTCTCCGTCAGTCAAACGATATTTCCAATAACCATCTTCTTGATACCATTTTTCGTCAACTACAGGGATATTAGGGAAGGAATTTGAAACATTTGCAAATCCTTTATCGCTAATATCAAAAACGGTAGCGTCTTGAGTTTGGCTAGCAGCATGAAGAACCTGAATATTTTTCTTCTGAAGGTATTCTCTGGTTGAAGCAACATTAATATCTCCACCAGTTGTCTGAATAATCATTTTTGGTGATAAGTTTTCAAGGAAATTAATCGTATTTGAAATTGTCGCATCATAATGGTGGTTCCATTTCATCATATCAACCTTACCGATAACTGGACCTAACTTATCTTCTGCTCCTTCGGCATTATCCAAATCTCCACCAAGATAGATTCTCTTTCCTGCCACAGTCACCACTGAAACGATGGAGTTGGAGTTATCATCTCGAACTTTTTTCAGATTCCCTTCAGCATCATATTCATTCTTATAGTTGTAGAGTTGGATATCCATATCACCTAATTTTAGATGACTATCCTCATCTGAAATATTCTGGATAAGTGTAACTCCTCGTTTTTGAGCTGCTCTCAAAGCATTATCATAATTGAAAAGATTATCCCATAGTCCCCAGTTTGCTGTGATCCGATCATCTGAATATTTTTTCAAATAAAACTTACCGACTTGATATCGATTGAGTATTTCGTCTGCTCCACCAATATGGTCACTATGAACATGAGTTCCTATAATAAAATCTAATTTTTTTACACCTATTTGATCCAAGTGGCGAATCAATCGATCCTCCAATACTTGATAATTTCTCATGGAAATTCCCCAGCGGCTTGGATAGCGTGGGTCACTCCCATCAGGAAAATCATAGTCTTCTCCCATATCAATCAAAGCATAGTGACCATTGCTTTCCAGAAGGATGGCATCACTCCCAGATTTTGCTTTAGTATTTATGAAATGGATACGATTGCCCGAACCTGCAGAGATGGTATCTGCATCTACTCCTTGCGATAACTGAATCAGTAATAGAAAGAATGCGAGAACACTATAGCTGACTGATTTTAATAACCATTTATTTTTCACCTTGAAAACTCCTTTATCTTAACAATAAGCAACTTTTAAAAATCTAATCAATCCAATAATTTTTATCCCCTCCTGGGACTTGTTGCTCAATAGGTGGTGGAGTCATATAGTTTTCTCCAAATTCGTAGACAAGTATTTCATGGTATTTTCTCGGAACCTTGACCACAATGTTTTCATAAGGCATATCAATCAAATCATAGAGCCATTCTTTTTTTATACCATTTGGATAATAAGGGTCATAGATAGTACAAGTAAGATCTGTTGCTTGATCTACACTATACTTCAAAGCAAGGCTCTCTAATTTTTGATTCCATAGCTGTGGGGAAGTTAAGCGGAAAATAGCTGATCCCATATAACGAGGGAGGTTTTTAAGTCCACCATTCTCAGACTTGATCCCTTTAAAATTCAAAGAAGAAAGGCGAATGAAATATTTGTAGAGCTTCATTTTCTTACGGTCACTTTCCTGTGTTACGACACCATCATATGGAAAAATGTCAACGCAAGTTCCCAATACGACCGTTGGGTCTACGAGGTTAGCATCTCGACGAGTCCTTACATCATAGACTCTCATATAACTGTATGGATATCCCTTTGTTTCTCTGAATGAAATCAATTTGTAGTAGGGATGATTTTCATTTTGTAAAACCTTATACAGTTTTTCAAATTCATCACGCGCCAAGGAAATATCTGTATCATCATCCCAAGGGATAAATCCTTTATGGCGTACAGCTCCTAGTAAGGTTCCAAAATCAATAAAGTATTTGATTTGATGTTGTTCACAAAGCTCATGTAGATACTTTAAAATATCCAATTCTACTTGCTTGATTTCTTCAAGAGTTAAAGTTCTTTCAGACATAGGTTCTATTCTCCTAAATTTGACTATATTTTTAAACGTTTCTTAATCCCAATCTCGTCATTTAGACCTTTTAACAATCTTCCATAATTTAAAATCATGATGAGATACTCTTTGTTCAACTGGTGGCAACTGCATATAGTCTCCGTAGTCTGAGGTCAAAATTTCATGATAGTTTTTCGGAATGGTAAATTCCTTACCTTCAAATATTCCAGTAGTAACTTGTTCCAGCCATTCACGTCTCCACACTGGTTTGTTCATATCCTTGTAGATAAGATAATCCACCTGCTCATAATCTGAGACTTTACGGGATTTTGCAAGCTCTTCAATCTGGGCAACGTATTTGTTTGTATTGGTGAAATAGAAAATAATAACTGACACATAACGTAGCAGTGAATTCAGTACACTTTTTGTATTGGTAATGCCTTTGAAGGTGTAGCAACTCAATTGACGTTTCTTTATCAGTTTCGTCATCTTGTTTTTAAATTGTACGTCATCCTCGTAGCCATCTACAGGGAAAATATCTACATAGATTCCCATATTCGAATCGATGCGAACATCTTCTTCTAGCAAGTAAGTATGGTTATCCTGCACTTTCATGAAGGGATAGACATAGTTGAGATTATTTTTATAAGACATAACTTCGTAACGTTCATCACGGTTAGCGATAAGGTAGTCTTGCAATTTTTCATAATCCTCTCGTAACATGCAGATATCCATGTCATCATCCCAAGGGATAAATCCTTGATGGCGAACAGCACCAATTAGACTTCCATATGCTAAGAAATACTTGACCCCAATTTTCTGACAAACTTCATGAATATACTCCATGATTCCAAGTTCCATCTCTTGAATTTCTTTAACATCTGTTACTTCTTGGTACCGAACTCCTTCATCTCGTTTGCAGACTACGAGTCCATAGCCAATCGCTAGCCAGAAGATGATATTAATAAAGTTGGTTGAATACATAATCTGACTTTCAAATAATTGACCAAACAAGATACCAAAGAAAAGAATCATGATCAATTTATCAGTATGTTTCTTGGAAACAATCAAATACGTTAAAAAGCGCTTGATGACATAAGCCAGTACAAGAAGGAAGGATACCAAACCTAGAACTCCCGAACTGACAAATATGGTCACAAAAATGTTATGGAAATTCCCACCAATAAGGGAGTTTTGAATCTCAAATTTACTGAAATATTCTGTGTAGTAATCTGGAACATTTCGTACACCATAACCAAAAATTGGTTTGGCACTTCCCATCTTGATGGCATTTTTCCAGATATAGGTTCTACCACTTGGTGTTGTTTCAATCAGATGGAGCTCACCGTTTTTCTTAGTAACAGACGAATCTGTTTCAGCATAGGATTGTCCTTTGTTTAAATCTAAGACAGTCGCAGTTTCAGATGAGATATAGATTGAAGTTACATAGCTTAATCCAATATTAGTTGCAGTAATCAGCAAACCAGCAACTATAAAAGTGAGGAATCGTTTAACGATACTTCCTCTAGTAGCAAAGAAACTATAGAGTCCAATCATGAGAAGTAAAGAAAGTAAGGCTCCTCGACTTTGCATCATAGCAAAGTAAACGAATTGAATCACATTGTTCAGTTTAAGATAAACAGAATATTTACTTCCTTTATGGATCAAATACATAGCCAAAATAATGCTAATGTATGAAAATATCGCACTAGCATTTGGATTGACAATCCCCCACAGACGGCCATTCATGACACCATAGTAATAAGATTGTTCACCAATCTTAAATAGGATGAGGACTCTACTTATCAATAAACCAAACGCAAAAATTGCTGAAGAAAAAGATACAATTTGAACCGTATAGGCAATCCAGTCAAATAATTTTTTAAGTTGCCCTGATTGTAACATGGTAAATAATAAAACATAGGTTACCATGAAGAGGATTTCAATCACATTTCCAATCAGATGTCCAGAGCGATTGAAAATAGCTGATAGCAGATGACTTCCAGCTAAGAGTCCAAATAAGGATAGAAATTTGCGATCTACCGTGATTTCTTTCCACTTAAACAATAAGGTATAGCAAATATAAAACACTACAATCGCTGATAATCCCTTGTAGAGGGGATTTGCTATCTTATAAACCAGTGAACTCATACTTAAAATCGAAATGAAAACAAATAGATACGCAATCCATAGTTTTGATTTTTCAAAGTATTCATCCATTTTTGAAAAATTCATTTTCAACTCCTTCTCATGATATTAGTTTTTTAATCCAACAATTTTCTTATATAGCCATGGAGAAATGACAAGTGAAAGGATCGCTACCTTGCGAAAAGTGGTGAAATAAGCATCTTTCCATATTTCGCGTCGATGCTGAACAATCCAATTCCTCAGCTCGGCTTTCTCCTTTTGATACTCTTCACGTGAAGTAAAGATAATTTTATCGTAAACTGTGATGTACGACCAACACTCTCTATTTATTAATTCGTATTTTAAATTAGGGAAGGCTTGTGAAACTTGAGCAATTATTTGCTTATAAACTTCTATTGTGTCAAATACATATCGATTAACAGATGTTGTTGCACTTCCCTCACGATGATCATAATAATAAACAGGTTTGTCAATAAATACGCAACTGCATCTTGTCTTTAGTAGCAATTCAGTTAAAAACAAGGCATCTTCAGCTAGGTGATAATTGGTATTAAACTTTTCATCCGCAAGCAGGTCTCTCTTAAACAGTTTTGCGACTGGAAAAAATGATGTTCTGGTAGTCATCAGTAGTTCCTTCATGGTTTCTTCTGTTGACCAGAGTTCTGTTTTTTCTGAATGTGAAGGTAGGTCTGTTACAATTCCGTTTTTGATATGGTGCAGAGGAGCAATTACAAAGCCTACATTCAACCCTTCAGCTGCACTTGCTAAAGTAGCTAGGTAATCCTGGGTAACGAAATCATCGCTATCAATAAAGGTAACCCAAGAACCCGTCGCTAGCTGAATTCCCATATTTCTAGCATTTGAAACACCAGCATTTTCGATATGATAAACCTTGATATTCTCATACTGAGACGCTAAGTGATCACAGATCTGTCCACTGGAATCAGTAGAACCATCATTGATTAGGATTAACTCAAAATGGGCATAAGTCTGTTGAAGAATCGACTCCACACATCGCTCCAGATAGGCTTCTACATTGTAGACTGGAACGATAACGCTTATTTTTTCTCCCATCATGCTCCATATTCTCCCTTGTACTCTGTGTAGCTCTTGTCCATGTCCGCTATAATAGCATCATGATGCGGTACCTTCTTGTCTGTTGGTGGTGGTGTCATATAATCGCCAAAAGCAGTGCTGAGATAGGCATCATAACCGACTGGAATGGGCATCTCAGTTCCTTCAAATGGCAAGAAAAGATTGTCTTCAAAGGATGCGATCGGGTATTTGTTTCGCATGTAGCCGGGACCTGAGCATAATTCCGTAATTCCATCGCTCTCAGCCAGACCATACTTGGTCATTTCTTTTTCAGCTTTTTTCCAAATGCGATAACGTAGAGATTTTGGAGTCAGGCCGAGTAAGATGCGACTTCCCCATTTCATGACCGCACCATGCTTTTCTGGGATAGTTTGCGCACAAAAGAGTGAATAAATCAGGGCCCAACGAACCTGTTTCTTACGCTCAGCTGGATTTTTAGGATAATAATCCAATGGTAACACATCCAAGGCCAAACCGTGTGGTAAATCCAAATCCTTCTGATAAGGCTTGATACAAGTAGTTTCCTTGTCACGAATGGTAATAAAAAGGTTACGGTCTACAAAATCTTTGTTACTCTTTGACAAGAAATAACGCTCATCTGCATAACGAGGCCATAGTTCTGCTAATTTTTCATAGTCCTTACGTGGCATGAAAAAGTCTAGGTCATCATCCCAAGGAATGAAACCTTTGTTACGTAGGGCACCAATGGCTCCTCCACCACAGAGATAGCACAACAAATCATGTTCTTTACAAAATGCGACGAAATATTCAGCCATTTCCAGACTACGAGCCTGAATCGCTTTCAAATCACTCATGTCTCTCCTCTTCTGTCCAATAACGAGTTATATCGTTTTATTATACCATAAAAACGCCCTAAAAATCCATCAGATACTAAGAAAAATCAAAGCCTAAACCACTTTTTCACTGGTGATTCAAACTTTGATTTTTTTATAGTGTTCTATCTCATTCCCATTTGGGCGAGTTTGGTCTGGTATTTATTTTGATCAACTAGAAGTCCTTGTCCACCGTAGATATCATAAGCATCTACCCAGTCACCAAGTTCTGGGACGGTGAGTCTTTCAATGCCATTTTGAGCACCTTCTAGGACAGATAAGCCATTGGTCAACAAGAAGCTATATGGTAGATTTGTTGATGTCATGCCAAAGACTTTTCCAAGTGCCTCTGATCCCGTAAAGAGCTTGGTTGGATCTTTGATTTGCTCAAGAACAGCTGACATGACTTGTTGCTGACGTTTGGTACGGCCATAGTCTCCCTCATCATCATCACGGAAGCGAGCATAGTTCAGCAAGGTGGAGCCATTCATTTGCTGTTTTCCAACTTTGATAGTTTGAGTTGGGGACTCTGTCTCTGTTGCATGAAGGTCATCTCCGACTGTGGCTTCTGTCAGAGGTTGACCATTCAATGTTGAAAATTGAGCATCAATCGTTACTCCGTCAGGGAAGAGGGTATCAATAGCTGTTGCAAAGGCCTGGAAGTCAACTAGGGCATAGTACTTAATATCCAAATCAAAGTTGTCTTTTAGAACCTTGCGGACCTTTTCAGCACCTTTTTGTCCTTCTTGTTCCCCAAGTTCATAGGCAACATTTAGTTTGTTATCCGTCTGTTTCTGGCCATTTACAATCTTACTATACCCGTCGATATAAACTAAGTTGTCACGCATAAAGCTGACTAGCTTGATCTTCTTATCCGATCCGCTGACATTCAGTACCATGATTGTGTCAGTACGGGTTTCTGCACTATTTTGACCGATACGGCCATCTGTCCCCATGACTAAAATATTCACACCATCTTTGGTATCCTGACCGTTAAAGACCTCTACTTGAGCTGCCTTGGCGTCAGCTGGCTTATTTGTTGGATTGGCTGCTGACTGGAACCCTCGAAGAAACATAAAAATCATCCCTACAAGCACACAGGTAATCAACAGCAAGAACCAAGTCAGTATTCGTTTGAAGCGAATTCTTCTCTTTTTCTTTTTGACTTTAGGTTGAGGAGCTACCTTTTCACGTTTCTTAGACCGGCTTCTACTGCCATAAGTCGGAAGATCAATATCTCTACCCCAAGTTTCTTCTTTTTCTTCTTGGTGGAAATGGTGAACTTCAGACTTGGGACCTGCCATTTTCTGTTGCAGATAATCAAACTCCCTCCGTTCACGGTCGTTGAGGTAATGAATATTTTTGAAGAGATAGTCATAACGTAACTGCTCGTGATGACTTAAAGGATTTTCTTTGCTCATTGACTCTCCTTTTCTAAATCAGTTATGGTAAAAATCGGGTAGGTCCCCAGAATCTTATGCTGGATTCCAATAGCTTCTAGTTCTTGTCTTGCAAAATGAACCAGTTCTTTGTCACTATAGTCTACATCGATAATGAAAAAGTATTCTCCCAAGGCTGTTTTAAGGGGGCGACTTTCAATCTTTGTTAAGTCAATCCCTCTCCAAGCAAAGGTCGAAAGTGCCTTGTAAAGAGCACCAGGTAGGTTGTCTGGTAAGGTCAAGGCCAAACTCATTTTTTCAGCTTGTGAGTTCAAAGGAATCTTCGGTATCTCTGCCCCTAACACCCAAAAACGTGTGAAATTGGCTTCCATTTCCTGAATATCCTCTGCAATCAATTCCAAGCCATATTCTTCAGCTGAACTTTTAGGAGCAATAGCTGCATAAGGCTGATCTGGATGTTCTGAAATAAAGCGAGCTGCATAGGCGGTACTGGCGGTTACCTCGATTTGAGCCTCTGGATAGTGTTCATCGATGAATTTTTTTCCCTGAGCCAAAGCCTGAGGATGGGAAAAAATCTTCTCAATCTTAGTATGACCAGGAACTGCCATCAACTGCTGGTGAATGGGTTGAACGATTTCTGCCACTGCTTGGATGCGAGCCTGGTGAAAAAGGTAATCCAAACTTTCATGGACACTACCTTCAATGGAGTTTTCAACTGGTACCACAGAATAATCCACCAAGCCTTGCTCATAAGCCTTGATAACATCTGTGATATTGGCAAAAGCCTGCAATTCCTCTTTGGGAAAGGCTGTCTGCACAACATGATGCGAAAAAGATCCCTTGGGACCTAGATAGGCAATTTTCATCTCAGTTCCTCTATAATTTCCTCTGGGCTTAACTTGGTCACATCTAGAATCCGACTGGCTACTTCCTCATACCAAGCTTGTCTTTCATGGAAAATAGCTACCAGTTCTTCCTTGCTTTTGTTAAGAAAAAGTGGACGCTGATTGTCCTTATCAGCTGCGATACGTTGGTAGAGGGTTTCAAAATCTGCTTTTAGGTAGATGTTATCAGGATTGGTTTTGAGCAAGTCACGATTTCTCTGAGAAATGACAACTCCTCCGCCAGTTGACACAACTCGGTCCGTTTTTAGTAAGTCAGCTAGGACTTCTGACTCTACTTGACGAAAGGCCACTTCTCCTTTTTCAGCGAAGAAATCCGCAATGGACATGCCCAAATGTTCCTCGATTAAGGCATCCATATCGATATAGTCTGGGTCCAAGCCTCTAGCGATTGTCGACTTGCCTGCCCCCATAAATCCAAGTAATACCTTAGCCATGAGTCATGCTCTCCAAATCATCAAAGAAGCTAGGATAGCTAGTGTTGATGGCTTCAGCACGGTCAAGTTCCACTTCTCCATCCGCAACCAAGAGGGCTGCAATGGCTGTCATCATTCCAATTCGATGGTCACCAAACGTATTGACTCTAGCGCCATGAAGGGCTGATTTCCCTTTGATAATCATCCCATCTGCTGTGGGGGTGATGTCCGCTCCCATGCTATTTAAGGCATCAGCCACCACCTGAATGCGGTCAGTTTCCTTGACCTTGAGTTCCTCAGCATCCTTAATGACTGTTACACCTTGCGCTTGTGTCGCTAAAAGGGCAATAATAGGTAATTCATCAATCAAGCGTGGAATCAAAGCTCCACCAATCTCTGTTCCTTTCAGGTCTGAAGATTCGACAGTCAGGGTTGCTGATTTAGCGACTGGATCGATTTCAGTTATTTCTAATTTTCCTCCCATGGCGCGAATGACATCAATAATACCTGTACGCGTTTCATTGATGCCCACATTCTGCAGCACCACACGAGAGTTTGGAACAATCAAACCTGCGACTAGCCAAAAGGCTGCACTAGAGATATCTCCTGGGACAACTACCTTTTGTCCAGTCAGTTTTTGCGGCCCTTGAACTATGATTTTCTTGCCATCCACACTTAAATGGCCACCAAATTGCTGTAGCATATCTTCGGTGTGGTTACGAGTACATTCTTTCTCGATAATCACGGACTCCCCCTGAGCCTGCAAGGCTGCAAATATCAAGGCAGACTTAACTTGAGCAGAAGCGATTGGCAACTCATAGTGAATCGGTTTTAAATTTTTCGTCCCTTTTAGGCGAAGAGGGGGCAGATCTCGCTCAGTTTGCCCTGAGATGCTAACGCCCATTTTTTTCAATGGAATCGTCACACGATCCATAGGACGTTTAGAAAGACTATCATCTCCAAACATCTCTACTTCGAAGTCTGCACCAGCAAGTACACCTGAGATCAGGCGAATCGAAGTGCCAGAATTACCCATATCCAAGGCATTTTGCGGAGCTTTTAAGCCATCCATTCCAACACCTTGAATGGTAACAACCCCATATTTGTCCTCAATTTCAACACCAAGGTCACGAAAAACCTGCATGGTTGAAAGTACATCCTCTCCACGCAAAATATCATAAACCTTAGTCTCGCCCTCAGCCAAACTTCCAAAAATAATCGTACGGTGGCTGATAGACTTGTCACCTGGAACCCGGATACTGCCATGTAAGTGGCGAATGTTTGTTTTTAGTTTCATAGTTGACCTCATACTTGCAATACTTTTTCTTATTTTATCACAAAAAAGCCAGAAATTCCTGAAATTTCTGGCTTTTATACAGATAAAATACTATTTCAATAATTCTGAAACAGGTTCAAAGACAATTTTTTCAATGTCCGAAAGATAAATGGACAATTGTTGCTGTTTGGCAAAGAAATCTGACAAAAGAGCGTTCTCTTGGATTTGTTTGCTGAAAGACTGCATCTTTTCTTGGAAAGAGGCGTCTGGCATTTGTCCCGTTTGCGCCATGACTTGGATTTCTTGCTGGAAAGCGAGGTAGTCTGCAAAAATCTTGCTAGCTTGTTCATCAGCTTGGATAGCATCTTTGGCTGCCTTGACCGCCTTGTATTCTGGTAATTCGCGTAACCCGCGACTAAGTTCATTTGCACTATCGTAAATATTTGACATGATTTTCTCCTTATTTGATGACGACTGTGTAGTCCGTATTTTCTGTAATTAAGCGCTCAGCTCGTTCCAGATCCTGAGAATTTTTAAAGGAAATTTGTAGAATCCCGTGAACATCTTCACGGTTTTCTTCGTTGATATGGATATTAACCAAAGAAGTCCCACGAAGTAATTCCAAAATCCGCAAGATAACATCTTCTTCATCGGGAACATCGACATAGAGGTCATAAGAACTGTCCACACCACCACGCTTATGGATTTCCATGGCCTGACGTTGCTCACGTGCTTGGTTGAAAAAGTTCCAGATTTGCTCTTCATCTCCCTTGCTGATGGCTTGTCCAACCTCATCTAGGCGCTCCTTGAAATCCGCAATTCGATCTAGGATAGTCTCACGATTGGACAAGAGAATGGAAGTCCACATACCTGGCTCGCTTTCCGCAATTCGGGTCATATCTCGAAATCCACCCGCCGCAAAGCGCCTTGCCATTTCATGATCTTGAGCATAAACTGCTGTCTGCTCCATGAGGCTGGAAGCCAGAATATGAGGAAAATGACTAATCTGAGAAGTCACCCGATCATGCTCCTTGGCATCAATCTCGATAAAACGAGCATGAAGACCTGAAAGCAGATCTTTCATTTCCTCAAGTGTGGCATGACTTGTCAGGCTCGAAGGAGTGAATATATAATAGGCATTTTCAAAGAGATTGACATCTGCAGAAGCTGCCCCTGTCTTGTGGCTACCAGCCATGGGATGGGCCCCGACAAAGCGGACAGGCTTGCCAGCTAAATACTGCTCAGCTGCTTCCACAATGGCTGACTTGGTTGAGCCCGCATCCGAGATAATAACGCCTTCCTTCAAGTCTAAGTTTGCCAGCTCCTTAATAAAAGCAATGGTCTGTTTGATTGGCAAGGTCAAGATGATGACATCTGCTAGGGGAGCGAAACTGGCAAAATCATCCGTTGCACGGTCTATCATTCCTCGCTCCAAGGCAATGTCTCTCGAAGCCTGACTGCGATTATAACCTAAAATTTCATAATCCGGATGATCACGCTTGATACCGAGCGCCATCGAAGCACCAATCAAACCGAGACCTGCGATATAGATGGTTTTTGCCATAAAGACTCCTTAATAGTTCTTTGTATAGTCTCGGTGCTTGGCAACTGCCTCTTTTAATTCTTCAAGATTATCTGATGAGAATTTTTCAAGGATTTCTTGTGCCAGAACCGTTGCAACAACGGCTTCCATGACTACACCTGCTGCTGGAAGAGCGGTTGGATCACTTCTCTCCACGGTTGCCTTGTATGGTTCGTGAGTCTCAATATCCACACTCATCAATGGTTTGTAGAGAGTGGGAATGGGTTTCATGACACCTCGAACAACGATGGGTTGCCCATTAGTCATACCACCTTCAAAACCACCTAGATTATTGGTACGACGAGTATAGCCGTCTTCTTTAGACCAGAGAATTTCGTCCATGACTTGGCTACCTTTAAGGTAACCTGCCTCAAACCCAAGACCAAATTCCACCCCTTTAAAAGCATTGATAGAGACAACTGCTTGGGCCAGTCTGGCATCCAATTTTCGGTCCCATTGAACATAGGAACCAAGACCAACTGGAACGCCTCCGACGACTGTCTCCACAACTCCACCGATGGTATCACCGTCACGTTTGATTTGGTCAATATAGTCCTTGATTTCCTGTTCCCGCTCTTGGTTGACAATAGAAACTTCAGACTGGGCAGCTCGTTGCTTGATTTCAGCCACGGTCAGATTTCCAGGTACATCTATTTCCTTGCCACCAAAGACCACGACATGGTTGGCAATCTCCATATCTAGCTCAGCCAAGAGGCGTTTGGCTACTGCTCCAACTGCTACTCGCATGGTTGTTTCACGAGCTGATGAACGCTCCAAAGAATTTCGCAAATCGTCAAAACGGTACTTAATGCCACCAACCAAGTCGGCATGACCTGGCCGAGGATGAGTGATTTTCCGTTTGCTTTTAAGGCGGTCTTCAATGTCCTCAGCAGACATGATATCCAGCCATTTTTGGTGGTCTTTATTGACGACATCCATGGTAATGGGAGCCCCAGTCGTCTTCCCATGGCGAACACCCGAGGTAAAGATAACCTGGTCACTCTCAATCTTCATACGACCACCACGACCATATCCACCTTGACGACGTTTCAAATCTTCATTGATGGCCTCTGCTGTCAAAGGAAGTCCAGCAGGAATTCCTTCAATAATAGCCGTCAGACGGGGTCCGTGTGATTCTCCCGCAGTTAAATATCTCATAGGCTCTCCTTATTTTACCAAGTAGTCTTTCATCTCTTCCAGAGAAACTGGATGAATAGTCGCCGAACCAAGCTCTGGCACCAAGACCAATTTCAAGGTGTTCCCACGCGCTTTCTTGTCATGAGTCAAAGCCTGATAAAGCTTGTCAACATCCCATTTTTCATAGTCAACTGGCAAACCAAATTTCTGACACATAGCTGTGATGGACTGGGTTATTCCTTCTGGCATAAGACCTTTTTCCTCAGCAACCTTGGAAATCTGCACCATGCCCATAGCCACAGCCTCACCATGCATGACTTTGCCATAACCGGCCGTTGCTTCAATGGCATGACCAATAGTGTGCCCAAAATTGAGGTAAAGACGAACACCGTTATCCAACTCATCTTCAACCACCATCTTCCGCTTAACCTGACAAGAATGTTCAATCAAAGTCTCTGCATGCTCCAGAATGCTCTCTACAGAACCATCCAGCTCCGTCAAGAGAGCCCAAAGTTCTGGATCCTCAATCAAGCCATACTTGATAACCTCACCCATCCCTTCAATCAACTCCCTTTTTCCGAGTGTTTCAAGGACCAGCGGGTCAATCAGAACCCCATCTGGTTGGGCAAAAGTTCCCACCATATTTTTAGCAAATGGAGTATTGACACCCGTCTTTCCACCGATAGAAGAATCTACCTGGGCTGTCAAACTAGTCGGAATCTGAACAAAGTGAATCCCACGCATATAGGTAGAAGCTACAAAGCCAGCAAGGTCCCCAACGACACCACCACCAAGGGCCACAATCCCATCGCTACGAGTCAACCCCTGCTTAACTAGAAACTCATAGACTTTCTGAACAGTAGTTAAATTCTTTCTTTCTTCACCTTCTAAAAAGTCAAAAACAGCTACCTGAAAACCAGCATCTTCTAGGCTGAGTTTAACCTTCTCTGCATAGAGAGAAGCTACATGGTTGTCGGTTACAATGACCACTTTTTGCGGTTGCCAGAGTTCTCGCAACCATTGACCAGCCTGAGCCAGACAACCTTTTTCAATCTGAATATCATAAGGATGATGCGGAATATCGATTCTGATTTTCATAGGAGGGTCTCCTTTTCACTATTTATATTTTTCTGTTAAGGACTGCCAAATTTCTTCTGTCGGCATTTCTTTACCTGTCCACAGTTGAAAAGCTTCAGCAGCTTGATAGAGCAACATTCCCAGACCATTGACGGCTGGATTGCCCTGACTTCTAGCCCATTTCAAAAAGGGCGTTTCAAAGGGTTGGTAAATGATATCTGCGACCAAGATATCTTCAGGTAAGACTATACTTGTCGGAACTGGGGACGACTGGCCATCCATGCCCACACTGGTGGCATTGACTAGTAAGTGCGAATCAGCAATCTTTTCTTGCAGGTCAGAAAGATCTTCTAAAGCATACAAGTCCACTTTAAAGCCGGTTTGCTCCTGCAACTTGTCTAGGTAAGGTCTTGTTTTTTCCATGGAAACTGAACGAACAAAGACTGAAATTTGACTGACGCCATCCAAAATAGCTTGCGCCAAGATTGATTTGGCCGCGCCCCCTGCTCCCAGAATGGTCATTTTCTTATCCGAGATTGTAAAAGAAGGCAAGCTCTTAAAGAATCCCTTGCCATCTGTATTATATCCAATTAACGTTCCGTCTTGATTAACAACTGTGTTGACTGCCCCAATCAAACAAGCTTCATCACTCAACTCATCCAGATAAGGAATCACTTGCTCCTTGTAAGGCATAGACAGGTTGATCCCAAACATCTGGTAACGGCGAATATTGGCGACTGTTTCTGCCAAGTCACCCGCTTCAATCTCCCAAGCCACATAAATACCATTGGTAGCTGTCGCCTCAAAGGACTTATTGTGTATGAAGGGTGAAATAGAGTGTTTGATGGGATTAGCAACAACTGCAGCTAAACGTGTATAGCCATCAAGCTTCATCCAAAATCTCCCTAATTTTTTTCATGTTTGATAGCGAAATCTGACCTGGGGCACTCGCTTCATCTAGACTAGCAAAGGACCAACTTGAACCCGTCACATCTGAAGTGATCCGAGATACCTTGCCCATTTTCCCCATGGAAATGGTCACGTACTCTTGTTCAGGATTGAGTGTTTTAAATCCACGTGTGTAGTTCATCAGGTCTAAAACATCCTGCTCCGTATGGGCCATGACAGATACCTTGACCACTTTAGGAGAAAGACTGGTCAACTCAGACAGGATCTCCATCATGTTTTCAGGTGTCTCTTGGAAATTATGGTAACTCAAAACAAGATTTGGAAAATCCAACATTTCCTCAAATACATCCTTGTAGCTGAAATACTCAAAATCCACATAGTCTGGTTGATAAAGTTGAGTGACTTCCTTGATGATTTGAACATACTCCTCAGAGGACAGTTCGATTTCTCCTCCCTCAGCGCGAGTCCGAAGGGTAAAGACAAGTTCGCGTCCTGCAAATTTCTCAAAGATAGCGGGTGCTACCTGTAAAATAGCGTCCTTTGTAAGAAAGTCCGCACGCCACTCAATGATATCGGCCTCTTCATACCTAGTGGCATCCAGTTCTTGCGCTTCTTCTAAACTTCTTGGCATTACTGAAACGATTAATTTCATCTACTAACCTTCATACTAATCACCTTGAGGTAATTACTGCTTTCATCTTTTTTATTATAGGCAAAGTCTGCTGGAAGACCATATTGGTTTAAAATCTGATACCTTCTTCCTGCAAAACCTTTATCAATTTGTTCTGTAAATTTCTGGCGGGAAACATTGGCAGCATTAGTACTGGCAATGATAATCCCTCCCGGATTTAAAATCTCTAGACTCTGGGAAATCAACTTGTGATAGTCCTTAGCTACAGAGAAAGTTTGTTTTTTATTTCGAGCAAAACTCGGCGGATCAAGCACAATCACATCATAGGTCAAGCCTTTTCGCTTGGCATACTTAAAGTACTCAAAGACATCCATGACGATAAAACGATGATTGTCCGTGCTGAGTCCATTTGCTTGAAAATGAGCCTCTGACAGCTCTCTAGACCGTTTGGCCAAGTCGACAGAAGTCGTCTCACTCGCACCTCCCATAGCTGCAGCAACTGAAAAGGCAGCCGTATAGGAAAACATATTGAGCAAGGATTTGCCCATGGCTAGACCGTCAACCAGACTCCCACGAACCTCATGCTGATCTAGGAAAATTCCTGTCATCAAGCCATCATTCATAAAGACTTGATAGAGCACGCCATTCTCAAGAACAGTAAAATCATCTGGCGCTTCCTCACCATAAACATAGGCAGACTCGTAGTCTAGACCTTTAAAACGAATCTTCTCATAAGCCCCCAAGACCTCAGGAAAAACTTCCTTAAAAGCCTTTACGATTAGCTCACGAATTTGGTAAACAAAGGAGTTGTACCAAGAAAAAACAGCATAATCTCCATAGAGATCAACAGTCAGACCACCAAAACCATCCCCCTCTTGGTTAAAAAGGCGAAAGGCAGTGGTCAAGTCATCTTGATAATAAGGCTTTCTAGCTTCCTTAGCCTTACGAAACAGGATTTCAAAAAAGGCTTGATTGAAACCAACCTTTTCCTTGCTGATGAACCAACCGATTCCCTTATTCTGTTGAGAAAGATAGGCGCTCCCTAAAAACTTCCCGTCTTGACTAAGAACTTCTACTGCCTGATCTGTCAGTTCAATATCTGTTAAATCACTCGCTTCCAAAAGAACTAGACCCTTAGCTAGCTTTTTTTCAACACGTCTGCTGACCCTAATTCTATTCATAGCTACTATTATAGCAAATTTTGTGACAATTCTCAAAAAAGAAACCGTTTAACCATTTGTACTTTAGTTTACTGAGTGTCATTTTTGTTCAAATAAGTATATGCCATTTACTTTCCCACCAAAACATCCTTTCCCTTATAATGGAAAGAGAGATTTTAATCGATAAAAATAGACAATTTCAGAAATGAGTATAGAATCTTGCGCAAACGTTTGCCTAGTTCTAAACTTTATGGTAGAATAAAACTCAACATTGACAAGTAAGAGGAAACATCATGCAAAATCAAACACTCATGCAATACTTTGAATGGTATCTGCCTCACGACGGCCAACACTGGACGCGACTGACAAATGACGCAGAGCACCTAGCAAACCTTGGCATCAGCCATGTCTGGATGCCACCTGCCTTCAAGGCAACCAACGAAAAAGATGTCGGCTATGGTGTTTACGATCTTTTTGACCTAGGTGAATTTCACCAAAAAGGGACTGTCCGTACCAAGTATGGGTTTAAAGAAGATTATCTTCAAGCCATTCAAGCCCTAAAGGCGCAGGGAATTCAACCTATGGCCGATGTGGTGCTCAATCACAAGGCTGCTGCCGATCATATGGAAGCCTTTCAGGTTATTGAAGTGGACCCTGAGGACCGTACCGTTCAATTAAGCGAGCCCTTTACTATCAATGGCTGGACTCACTTTACTTTCGATGGTCGCCAAGATACCTACAATGACTTCCACTGGCACTGGTACCACTTTACAGGTACAGACTACGATGCCAAACGCCGTAAGTCTGGTATTTACCTGATCCAAGGAGACAATAAAGGTTGGGCCAACGAGGAATTGGTCGATAACGAAAACGGTAACTACGACTACCTCATGTATGCCGACCTAGACTTTAAGCACCCTGAAGTCATCCAAAACATCTATGACTGGGCTGACTGGTTCATGGAAACGACTGGTGTAGCTGGTTTCCGTTTGGATGCCGTTAAGCACATCGACTCCTTCTTTATGGGCAATTTCATTCGTGATATGAAGGAAAAATACGGTCAAGATTTCTATGTTTTTGGGGAATTTTGGAACCCAGACAAGGAAGCCAATCTAGACTATCTCGAGAAAATAGAAGAACGTTTTGACCTTGTCGATGTTCGCCTCCACCAGAACCTCTTTGAAGCTAGCCATGCTGGAGCAAGTTACGACCTTCGTAACATTTTCACAGATAGCTTGGTTGAACTAAAACCCGATAAGGCTGTGACCTTTGTAGACAACCACGATACCCAACGAGGACAGGCCCTCGAATCGACTGTTGAAGAATGGTTTAAACCAGCAGCCTATGCCCTTATTCTATTACGTCAAGATGGGCTTCCATGTATCTTTTACGGAGATTATTATGGCATTTCAGGGCAATTTGCTCAACAAGATTTCAGAGAAGTTCTTGACCGTCTCCTAGCCATCCGAAAAGACTTGGCTTATGGAGAGCAAACAGACTACTTTGACGATGCCAACTGTATCGGTTGGGTTCGTTCAGGCGCTGAAAACCAATCCCCGATCGCTGTCCTTATCTCAAATGACCAAGAAAACAGCAAATCCATGTTTGTCGGTCAAGAATGGGCTGAGCAGACTTTTGTTGATCTCCTTGAAAATCATCCAGCACAAGTTACAATCAATGCTGAAGGGTATGGAGAATTTCCAGTAGCAGCGGGTTCAGTCAGTGTCTGGGCAACAAAATAAACCTATCAGTTACAAGTCAAATCCAAGCGGATTTGGCTTTTTAAGTAGGCAAAAAGACCTACCCAAATGGATAGATCTTTATTGTCTTACAATTTACCTGCTACTGCATCCAAGAGTTCTTGAATTTTCGCTTGGTTGCTTCCTCCTGCCATGGCCATGTCTGGTTTACCACCACCACGTCCATCAACGATTGGAGCCAATTCTTTTACCAAATTACCTGCGTGGATGTCTTTGCTCTTGCTAGCTACAAGAACGTTGACTTTGTCACCGATGGCTGCAACTAGGACAAGCACATCAGAGTAGTCTTTTTGTTTCCAGTTATCCGCAAAGGTACGAAGGGCGCCTGCATCTGATACAGAAACTTGGCTTGCAATGTAACGGTGACCGTTGACTTCCATCACATCCTTGAAGACATCGCCTGCGGCTGCGGCTGCGGCTTTTTCTTTCAATTCTGCATTTTCTTTTTGAAGCTGACGGAGTTGTTCTTGAAGCCCTTCAACCTTATGAGGAACTTCCTTGAGTTGAGGGGCTTTCAAGGTTGATGCGACGGCTTTCAAAGCGTCTTCTTGTTCGCGATAAGCTTCAAAGGCTTCCTTACCAGTTACTGCCAAGATACGGCGAGTTCCTGATCCGATTCCTTCTTCTTTGACAATCTTGAAGAGACCAATCTCAGAAGTGTTGCCAACGTGGGTACCACCACAAAGTTCCACTGAGTAGTCACCAATCGTAACAACACGAACTTCCTTACCGTATTTCTCACCAAAGAGGGCCATAGCTCCCATTTCTTTAGCAGTGTCAATATCTGTCTCAACAGTTTCTACAGCAATTGCTTCCCAGATTTTCTCATTGACTTGCTGTTCAATGGCGCGCAACTCTTCAGGAGTTACAGCTTGGAAGTGAGTGAAGTCAAAGCGAAGGAATTCTACTTCGTTCAGAGATCCTGCTTGTGTCGCATGGTGTCCAAGGATATTGTGAAGGGCCGCATGGAGCAAGTGAGTCGCAGTGTGGTTTTTCATGACACGGTGACGACGATTGCTGTCAATAGCCAAGGTGTATTCTTGGTTCAAAGCAAGAGGAGCAAGAACTTCAACAGTATGAAGAGCTTGGCCATTTGGTGCTTTTTGAACATCTATCACAGTAGCCACGACATTTCCAGCAGCGTCCAAGATTTGACCGTGGTCAGCTACTTGTCCACCCATTTCAGCATAGAATGGAGTTTCCGCAAAGATAAGAGAGGCAGTTCCTTCAGAAACAGCTTCTACTTCAGCGTTTTCAGCCACGATAGCCACCAACTTAGAAGACAATTGGCTGGCATTGTAGTTGAAGACACTTTCCACTGTAATGTTTTGAAGGGTTTCATTTTGCATTCCCATTGAGCCACCTTTGACAGCTGATGCACGCGCACGTTCTTGCTGCTCTTTCATGGCTGCTTCAAAACCTTCACGGTCTACAGTCATCCCAGCTTCTTCAGCGATTTCTTCAGTCAATTCTACTGGGAATCCGTATGTATCATAGAGTTTGAAGACATCTTGACCAGCGATAACCGTTTGGCCTTTCGCTTTCAAGTCAGCTACAATGGTTTCTGCAAAGTGTTGACCTGAATGAAGGGTACGGGCAAATGACTCTTCCTCGCTCTTCACGATTTTTTCGATAAAGTCACGTTTTTCAAGTACTTCTGGGTAGTAGCTTTCCATGATTTTTCCAACAGTTGGAACGAGTTTATAAAGGAAAGGCTCGTTGATACCCAATTTTTGACCGTGCATAGAAGCACGACGGAGCAAACGACGAAGAACATAACCACGACCTTCGTTTCCTGGAAGGGCACCATCACCGATGGCAAATGAAAGAGAACGAATATGGTCCGCAATGACCTTAAAGCTCATGTTATCGCCATCTTGGTCGTAGACCTTACCTGATAATTTCTCAACTTCACGGATAATCGGCATGAAGAGGTCCGTTTCAAAGTTTGTCTTAGCCCCTTGGATAACAGCCACCAAACGCTCCAAACCAGCGCCCGTATCAATGTTCTTATGCGGTAATTCCTTGTACTCACTACGAGGAACAGCAGGATCGGCGTTAAATTGTGACAAAACGATATTCCAGATTTCGATGTAACGATCGTTTTCGATATCCTCTGCAAGCAGACGAATACCAATATTTTCTGGGTCAAATGCTTCTCCACGGTCAAAGAAGATTTCTGTATCAGGTCCAGAAGGTCCCGCACCGATTTCCCAGAAGTTATCCTCAATTGGAATCAAGTGGCTTGGATCCACTCCTACTTCAATCCAGCGGTTGTAAGAATCCTTATCTTCAGGATAGTAGGTCATATAAAGTTTTTCAGCTGGGAAATCAAACCATTCTGGGCTTGTCAAGAGCTCGTAAGCCCAAGTGATGGCTTCGTCACGGAAGTAATCACCGATAGAGAAGTTCCCCAACATTTCAAACATGGTATGGTGACGCGCAGTCTTCCCTACGTTTTCAATATCGTTAGTACGGATAGCTTTTTGCGCATTGGTAATACGTGGATTTTCAGGGATAATGGTTCCGTCAAAGTATTTCTTAAGGGTTGCTACCCCAGAGTTAATCCACAAAAGAGTTGGGTCGTTTACTGGAACCAAGCTGACTGATGGTTCTACAGAGTGACCTTTGCTTGCCCAGAAATCAAGCCACATTTGGCGAACTTGAGCACTAGATAGTTGTTTCATAATATCTCCTTATTTACTTGTTTAATTTGATTGGCTTTCTAGCATCTCCACATAGTCAATCGCGACACAGAGGGAAATGACCAGGTCTGCATAAGAGTCTTCATAGACGGTTACGGTGTAAGTTGAGGTCAAATGGAAAATCTCTTTCCGAATCTCGGCAATCACTTGGTCGCGGTCATCCAACAATTTGAAATTCAAATCCCATATATTGCCCTCGATACGAAGTCCTAGATCATCAAACTCATACTTATCTCGAAAGAAGGTCAACTTCTTACGAATAACGAAATTGGAACCGTTTCGTAGCTGAATAGTAAAGCGAGGAAGCAAGGTGAAAAATTCTTTACTGATTTCACTGACCTGCTCACCATAGGCGTCATAGATGGTAAAGGTCTTAGGAATTTGGAAGAAAGAGCCCTCCACCTGATAGTTCACTACTCCTCTATCATCCTTGATATCGAAGCGTTCGCCCCCAAGACGAAACTTTTGTTTCACGAGAAATGTCTTCATAAACACCTCCAAAAATCAAAAGACAAGCTCATATCACGAAGGGCGAAAAACCGCGGTACCACCTTCATTCAATGAACTTGTCATTCTCTTGTTCTTATGCAATTGTCTGATTGAGTAGCATGATTTCCTAGCTTAGATGGCTCGCAGCACCGCCATTTCTCTGGACTAAGATGATTGAAAATCAATTCTCAACTTTCTTATTATATCGTTTTTTTAATCTTGCGTCAACTGGGAAAGCAAGCACTTGCAATCACATTATATGTATCATCAGCAAATTGATTTATTGATAAAGTATATTATTGACGAAGTAAGTCAAGCATTTCATTATTGAGTGTTTGATAACAAGAGAAATAGCTATCATCAATCTCAAATGTATCTTGTAAAATAAAGCGCAAGGTATCTATTGTCTGTTGCAATTTCTTTGAATTGACTAGTTTACTATCAATCTCTGACAAGCCATGTGCAACCTTATTTCTCTCATTGTTTAAAGAAATGATAACTCTAAGTGACCTAATTAATTCAGGACTATATTTGTAATACTCTAAAATTTTAGTGTATATAATTAAGTTTAGAGTTGTTGTGGGAGAAAACTCTTCTTTTTTTTCCTCATTTTCATTTTGTGATTTTTTATAATCACTATCTAAATAACAGATAACTTTTTTAAAATCTTGATGTTCTTTGTTTAGCTTAGGTAACTTATTTTTATATATTATTAGATTTGGATGATTCCTTTTTATTCTATCTTCTAATATAAATTCAACTAATGATTTTGACTTAATCAAAACATCTGCTACTTGACCTCGTTTGTTTAAAATCTCAATCATCAAAAAATAATTAAGGGCTTTTTTCTCAACCTCTGAAAGTGGATATTTCTGAATTTCTGAAAGAACTTCTTGTTTTTTAAAAACATTTACTAAATCGGTTAGAATGATTCTTAAACGAGCTAACTGCTTATTTGAAAGCAGCCCCTTCGAATCTCTCCGGATAACAATCTTTTCAACAGCTAAATAATCATATGACTCTATCAAACTTCTTAAATGACGTTTAACTAAAGAATGATTGAACTTCTCCGCTATATCCATGATACATCTGTTTTCATAATTATCCTGATTATCTTCATTATTTTTAAACAGATTATCTTCCTCTTCCTTAGAGAGTATTTTTTGGGGATTGTTAGATGAATTACTAGGAGTGGTAACTTGAATTGCCTGCGTATTATAGTCATCAATTCGGTTTATAGCGAATAGAGCTGATTTTATCTGAGGAGTGCCGGAAGATAGATTTAAAATTAATTCCTCTCCTAATTTAGAATACTCTTTTATAATTTTTCCTATGACCTCATACATTTTATCATACAAATAAACCTCATCATTCCTTAATATTTGCTCATGAATTTTCACATCAGGTTTATAGTCTTTAAATGAAAGAAGGGCTCTCTCAATAAGAGTTTTTTTAACTAACATTTCCTCACTGTAGAGTAAGACGATTCTTTCTGGTTTATATTTTCGAGCTATGTGCATTAAGGCTGAGTCTCTGTTCTTACTGATAGGATCCGTATTACCTACTGCTGAAATTAAAATTGTCATTTGTAATCTCCTTAATCATAAAGTTCGCCTTGCCCATTTCATAGAAGGATTCATTATTCATTATCAGTTTACGAGTTGCTTGTGTTGTTTTAACACTTTTCATTGGTGCTTTTGTTAATTTCAAGACTCCCTTTTCAACCATCCTAGTGGTTCTGCTATTCTCATAACGTTCTTGTAAAATTCCATTTGCTTGTTTAAAAATTGTTTTTGTCCAAGCTCCACTACCAGCACCCAAGTAGATAGGATATTGAATATTTGGCTGAATTTTATTTTCAGGAAAATCTGATAAGAAAAAGTTTTTATATTCTTTGTAAAAGGCTTGCGCTCTCTTTCCTAATTCCTCTATTAGGATTCCAGCTTCCTTAGTAGTTGTAGTAATGGTGAAATTGATTTTAGTTGAGGGCGCGATTGCTTCCCTATATAAAGGGAGAGGCTTGGCAAGAGGGGGCTTGGCTTTATGATCCCATTTTTGAACTAAAATAAGACTTTTATTACTAAATGGTTTGCTATCACTAACACGAATAGCATTAAACAAGTCATCATAGTCCTGCCCTTTTTTTGCTCCCCAAGGAATCAAAGATTTGTTTTCCTTTTTACATTGCAAAACATTTTTATTATTCCAGTCGGGATTGGTATTCATCAAAATAGTCCGAATAGCTCCCTTTAATGAACTTCCAGGAATATAGGGATTACCAAAAGGATCTCTTATAAACTTTGATACTTGATTTAATGCGCCTCCTCTTAAATAGTTATTATTTGTTTCTAACTTAGTTTCTATAATTCTATAGCCACCAAAATTACGGTCAGAAATGCGGTTATCCTCTAAAAAGGAAATCAAGCGATTATTTCTAGCGTTTGGCTTTGTCTCTTGTAAAAAACGCTCAAATTTATGATCGTATCCTTTCTCCACCATTCGATTATAAAACTTACCCATATCAGGGAAATAAAAGTACCCATTTTCATAGATAAATTCTCGAGAAGTATATTTTTCACCATTCCCAATATGGATAGGAGCCATGGCTAGGAGGGTAAATTGAAAGGTTCTATATTCTGTTTTCATCTTTCTTCCTCCATCTTGAAAAATAGTGGTTTAGCATAGTTTAATACTTCATGTGGGAAATCAAGAGGTCTTACATCTACAATATGTCCTGTAAAGGTTTCAGAGAAAGTAGATCCAGAAGCAAACTTATATAAATCCTGCTTACGGTAATTTTCATTAGTTTCTGTACTAAAAGCAAAACCACTTGATTTACTTATTAAATAGGAACCAGTTTCCATAGCATATTCAAGTTCCTTTTCGACTGGTAGAGAAGTCGTCAATGTCATGACAGGTTCTTGATGGGTCTTGGTGAGACGATTTTTTAAGCTATCTGGTAAATCTAAAATAGTCAAATCAAATTGTCCATAACCACTAGAACGTTTCCCACCAATTCCTGTATACTGCAAGCTTGTCATGAGTTCATTCAAGAGGTCAGATTCGTTTGCAATCACGTAAAGAGAAGAATCATCTCTAAATCTAACGGTAGACACTTGAAAAAGATTCCCATCTACATGAGGTTGGTTTTTAGTGATAATGTTTGTTACTGCATGTTCTTCGTCTTCAAAAAGCGTTCCTTTTACATAAGAATCAAATTTATCCAAGGGTATAAACTGAAGTTTCTTCGCCATTTTCGCTTGACGTCTTACTTCTTTGACATCCGTTGTTAAGTCAGGCTGATCAAACTTTGGAAATCCTATCGGCTTAGGTAATAATGGACCTGACTGATAAGGAAAGGCATCAGTCAAAACAAAATGATCTTGACCCGCTATTGACACGAATTCCTCCATTTTCCCCATTTTTTTTGCCTCAATAGCCAAGGCAGAAAATAATCGGTCAGCTGCAAAAGTCATTTTAGAACTATCCAGAGTACCTGCTCCAAAGTGAGCAGACTGAAAGTTCATAATATACATCTTATAGGTCATACTAGACCTCCGTAGTTAAAAGTTCATTCAATCTACTAACATCATAGTTTCCGAAAACTGTATTTGCTTTAAGATCCTCAAAAACAACTTTACCATATCCACGAGAACCTGAACCACCTAAATAATCAAGTTCCAACAGTTTTAATCCATCAAGAATCACTTTGAAGTCTTCTTCTACTTGAGCTTGACTCTTGTCTGTCACCTCATAGATCAGCTCAAATCCAAAGATACTGTCTCGGATAGCACGTTCAATTTGCCTTGGATTTGCTTCAGCAGTGATACGATCAATAGTATTTTCAAACTTAACTTCAGTATAACCTTTGACAGCTCGTGAATCTAAATCCTTTTTGTTAGTTAGAAAGGCATCTCTAAAGATGAGTCTTCCTACTTTATAGTTTTTGTCTGAACTATTCCCAAAGAGACGACTAATAATTTCCCCATCTTCTCCTGGTTTTTCTGCTAATTTAGTATTATATACTCTTGCCAAAAGGGTACGCATTTTCCCTTTGATACTAGATCCTGGAATAATGGGTAAGTTTGTAATTGGATCTTTAATCACAGGTGAGTCCGTAGCACCAATCGCCGCAAAAGCATTGCTTGTCCCAATATGAAGTCCTGTCTCTAGACGGATTTGTGCTGTTACTTTAATTTTTGCAAATGCCATTAATCTTTTCCTCCATAAAATTTAAAATAAGCTACTAGCGCTTCCATATAGCGACAAAAACGTTGGAGACTTTCCCTACTATTAATTTCTTTTAAAATTGGTAAAATCTCACCTTTTTGAACTAAGTCCAGTACCGCCTCTTCACGGCCTGATTGATAGACGAATTGGACCCTCAAATAGGCAATCTTATCCTTTAATTCTTCGTACTCACGGACCTTACTTTCATCAAAGAGGGTACTCGTTAAACTCAATAAGTTTCGTAGTTTACTCATGGATAGAACATCTGAATTTTTATTTTTAAAATTACGCTTATCAGTTACTAAATTTTTAATGGTTTTTTCTGCCTTATCTACGTAATTATCATCTGTTAAAATTGCCATCTATGAATCCTTTCTAATCTCATAAATATATAGAAGTAAAGCTATCTCTGCTTCCTTACGTTCATTATCGCTACCTGTATACCAAGAAAAGAATAAATCTTTAAACTCTTTAAACTCTTCTTTTTTATCCTTAGAAGTTTGATCTTCTAAGCGCGTCAAATAATAGGCTAATCGAGCAATATTCATACGATCGTAGTTGCGAAGGAGCTCAATAAGTCTATATACAAAACTCTTTCCTCGCTCATCTTGAATATTAAAGTAGTAACGAATGCTCTTCAGTTTCCCATTATAGACATTGTCAATAAATTGGTCGAACTTCAATGTATAATTTCTTTCAGAATCAACATTGCCAAAAGATTGGTCCAACTTCAAGGTATTACCTGCTTTAAAAAGGGAAATACTATCCTTGTCGTTATCCTTTGCTGCTCCTTCTAGCTTACCAGTTTCTTCAGCCATGAGGCTAACTGGAGTTTTATCTGGAAAGAGGCCGATTCCTGCTGATAGGGTTAATTTGCCATTTGTCCACTTGATAAAGTTTTGTCGGAGACAAATAGTAAACTCAATAATATCCTGCCAAGAACCGATAGCAAATACATCATCTCCACCGGCATAAATGATCGATAGTTTTTTCTCCTTCGCAAACTGGTTGATATAGACCTTAAAGAAGAGACTCATACTTCTAGAGAAGGTTGCCGAGCGTGCCAGAGTATTATATTTGCCACCATCTTGATAGGAGAATCCAGCCATAAAGGCTGCTCCAAGATCATCCACATCTAGTCGAACAACTGCTAATCGCTTAATCCCTTGTCCAGTTTCACTATCCTGAGATAATTTGGCGTACTCGTAAATCTCATCATACTTGTAATCTCCGACAAAGACATGGGTTGCTTTTAGGATATCTGTACTATAGCTATTCTTTACATAAATACGGTCCCACTCTTCATTGGCAAGGTCGGCTTTTGAAATACCACTAATATAGGCTCCCGGACCTATCGGCAGGCCTTTTTCTTTTGTCACAATATAGTAGTTTTCTTGTATTTCCTTGGCAAAGCGATACATCCCTGCACAGATATGGCAGACCTCTTGATCTTTATACTTGGTAAGCTTTTCGACTGAGTGACAAATTGCACATTCTTTCTGGGAGCTTTTTCCTCCTTGGTTGAGTTCAAGCAGAGTTTTGGCATCGTAACGAGAAATTTTCTTTTGGGAAATCATACGACTGGTTGTTTGGTAGACTTTACGATAGTCGACCAGTGTCGTTGTCATATCATTGGCAGAAAATGGACTCCAACCAAATGCTACGTATAGACCTGTCTGGAAATGCTTGACCAAAAACTCATTGAATTCTGCTTCAAAGTGAGCCAAGCTCTCTCTAGTTTTTTCGGTGTTTGGAAGGATAAAGTAGGCGTGCCCTCCACCAACGTAGAGAAGATTAGCCCTCGTAAGCTCTAACTTCTCCAGTAAGTTGTCAGCGATATGTTCCCCCATAAAATCTAGATACAAGGAACGTGCTTTTAGTTGCTTGGCTGCTCCAGCCGTTGCGATATTGTAGATAAAGTCTTGAATCCCTGACAAGTCAAAACTTGCTAATAAAAAGGCCTTCTCGCTATAAAAAGCTTCTAAATCTTGCCCCAGTACCTTCTCATAGTCACGGCAATTCTTGTCTGCTAAATAGTCCTCTATAGCTAGGGCAAAGCCAGCTGTCAGACGACTGTAGGTTGCTAGAGAAATATCCGATAATTCCTTGGTTCTTGTCGAAACAGGCACATAGGAAAGAGTAGACTCAAGGAGATTCAAAAGGGTATCTATCTCAGATTGGCTAAAGTCCAATCTCTCAAACTCTTTTTCTAAGGTCTCTACTATCAAGTCATAATCTGACTGGTCAGAAGGCTCACTCGATTCCTTAGCATAGTTTGGTTCCCCGTCAAGCTCTAATGGACGCACATCAAGATAACGCTTACTAGGGCTATCTGAAAATACATTGAAGATATCCGATTGTTTGCTTAGGAAATCTTCTTTACCTCCATGAGTGTCTGCTGCTCCTTTTAGACCTGAAGCAATCTTTGCAGCAGCTGACGTGATATAGACCAAACTATCAGGAGCTAAGTCCTTCGGCAAATCACTAGAAGTCGCCTTGGCTATCTGCTGGGCTATCTTTTCATTATCCGAAAAGCGTCTAAACCATTCGGACCCAATGGTACCCAGGTCTTTCTCATCACACCTGGAACCTTGAATCACCTTGCCGATAGCGTGCAAAAGCGATCCATAAACTAAATCAATCTTTTCTTTCTTCAAGTTCTAAACCTCCCATCCCTAAGCTAGTTTTCATACCGAGACCTGAGTACTCCCCAAATTTTAGAAGCATATTAGCATAAGCTTTCAAGGTATTTGGACCTGTAATCTTAAAGGTCAATTTCCCCCTGAAACCAGGTATTTTTTTGCCATGGACTTTAAAATAGCTGGATTCCAATCGATAGCTGGTAACCCTACTATGCTTGACCAAGTAGTCCAGGGTTTCCTCTTCAATGTCCTGACGATTCTCGACCAGACGTGCATACTTCATCATCAAACTCTGAAAGATGAGACGCATGGTCGGAAAGAGCACGTACTCTCCCTGAGAGCGAAATCCTGTTGGAGTTTGAAAATGTATAGTGTAGAGTGACCGATCTTGGTTTTCATTAAAAAACTCAAAGAGTTGCTCCGAACTGAGATCTTGCATGGACAGAGACTCTACCATGAGAGTTGGTAAATCATGAAGTTCTACTTTCTTGAGCTCCAATAGAACTGGCAAAATCTGCTTGACAGCCTCATCCGTCAGGAGATGAAGGGACCATAGGGTCTTGTCCTTTTGATGGATGATTTTTAGTGAGTAGGGGTTGGTCTCCTGCTCATGTAGCCAAGTCACATAGTCTGGTTCCAAGTTTTCCATAAGAAAACCTTGGAATTTTGTAGATAGGTCGCTCGGTGATTGGTCAATCCGCTTAAATAATAGTTCGATGCGTTTCATATGCCTCCTTTATTGATACAATTGCGCTTTTGGTTTCTCATGAGCGCTTTTTCTTTTACTTTTGGAATTCTTTTCCCTTATGAAACTGTCCCCTCGCGAGGTAGATAGGTAGCTATACGAAATTTTCTTTAATATTTCTGGCGATTTTCAATCGTTTCCGGCCCCTCTCGAGGTAGATAGGTAGCTATACAAAATGGAAATTAACGAAAAAATAAGTGCGGTTTATGTTTCCGGCCCCTCGCGAGGTTGATAGGTGGCCATACACGTTGGCTTAAACATACCGACGGTAAATGGTATTAGCTTCCGGCCCCTCTCGAGGTAGATAGGGAGCTATACTGGCTTGGTATAAAAAAATGAAAAAGATTTATTCATTTCTGTTTCCGGCCCCTCGCGAGGTAGATAGGTAGCTATACGGTAAAACCGGAAATTACTCAATGCATATAGAATCAAAACAGTTTCCGGCCCCTCTCGGGGTAGATAGGTAGCTATACACTATGGATGACTTTGTTGCAGCTACAAGTGTTGTCAAGTTTCTGTCCCCTCTCTAGGTAGATAGGTATCTATACATAGATACAGCATCTGTATCGGAGTTTATGGACTTTGGGTTTCCGGCCCCTCTCGAGGTTGATAGGTATCCATACCAAAATGAACCGCTTAGAATCACTCACGGACGAGTCTAAGTTTCCGGCCCCTCGCGAGGTAGATAGGTAGCTATACCCGGCTGGTGGTGGGAGGAGTCAGATGGCCCTTATCCGTTTCCGGCCCCTCTCGAGGTTGATAGGTAGCTATACAAAGGTGAAACTTTTGAAAAAGCCATGTCTTATCCGTTTCCGGCCCCTCGCGAGGTAGACAGGTGTTTATCTTCAAGGTAACTTCGCTAATGTTGGAAAATACATTTTCTAGTTTCCGTCCCTCTCAAGGTAGATAGGTAGCTATACCAAAAAGAAATTGAAGCTGACTATGTGAAACAAGAAGCGTTTCCGGCCCCTCCCGAGGTTGATAGGTATCTATAAAGTTATAGGAAACATCTACGAAAATCCTGAGCTTTTGGAGTTGCCGGCCCCTCGCGAGGTAGATAGGTAGCTATACAGAACAAAGATAACCCAGAAAGCCTCGACGGAGTTCCGTTTCCGGCCCCTCTCGAGGTGGATAGGCACCTATACGTAAGCGGTACTGGTTCGACGAAGATGGTTACATGGCGTTTCCGGCCTCTCGCGAGGTGCGTAGGATGTTCTTTATGGTTTAGATGTGAGTATTTATGCGAAACCTGAATTATTTCCGGCCCCTCGCGAGGTTAATAGGTAGCTATACAAGAATTTGATAAGATTTCAATCAATGCTTTTTACAACCTGTTTCCGGCCCCTCTCAAGGTAGATAAGTATCTATACGAAAAGCCGGTAATTCCTGCACCAGTAGTTGATCTGTTTCCGGCCCCCCTCGAGGTAGATAGGGAGATATACTGTCTCAGTTCCTGATGTGAAGCCCGAAAAACATGTATTTCCGTCCCCCTCGAGAGGTAGGTATCTATACTTACCGTAAATTAAAAGGAAATGTCACTCTTTTTCATCCGATGTTTCCGTCCACTCGCGAGGGAGATAGGGAGATATACCCCATATCTTGTATGTAAACTCATAACAAGCACTAGATATAACCTATTGGAAACTAATATTAGTATACCATATTCTGAAAGAGTTTTCATTTCTGAATACCAAATTAATCACATACCTTTTTTATTCCTCCTAAATGTATAAAGGATACTATTTTATTATTAAAATTCTTTTTATCAAGCCCAAAATTTAATTTTTTTAATACAAAAAACGAACCAGCTTTACTGATTCGTTTCATAACTGCTAACTCCTACTTCCGATACATTTTAAACTGTAGGAAGAGGTCACTATATTTTCCTGTCCATTTATGATCAAATTTCTCATAAACTTCCAGGTGTTTCATGGTGTCAGCGTCTGGATAGAAGGATTTGTCTTTTTTTGTCTCCTCTGGGAGCATTTCCTTTGCTGGTAGGTTTGGTGTTGAGTAGCCCACATACTCCGCATTTTTGAGAGCATTTTCGGGTTTCAACATAAAGTTGATAAAGGCATAGGCCGCATCTTGGTTTTTCACAGTTTTTGGAATAACCATGTTATCAAACCAGAGATTGCTGGCCTCAGTCGGAACGACATACTTGAGATTAGGATTTTTCTCCAACATCTGGCTGGCTTCCCCAGAAAAGGTCACACCGATGGCAGCATTGTTCTGGATCATGTAACCCTTCATCTCATCCGCCACAATGGCCTTGATATTTGGAGTCAGTTTGTAGAGTTTGTCTACCGTTTCTTCCAACTGCTGAGGATCCTTTGAGTTGAGACTGTAACCGAGTGAGTTAAGCCCGAGTCCCAGCACCTCACGCGCCCCATCAAAGAGCATGATAGAATCCTTGTATTCTGGTTTCCAGAGGTCATCCCAATGCTCAGGCGCCTCATCTATCATGGTTTCATTGTAAACAATTCCCAAGGTCCCCCAGAAGTATGGGATGGAGAATTTATTGCCCGGGTCAAATGACTGGTTGAGGAACTCAGGTCCGATATTTTCGATTCCTTCAATTTTTGAATAATCAAGCGGAACCAAGAGGTCTTCGTCCTTCATCTTGTTGATCATGTATTCACTTGGGATGGCAATGTCGTAGGTCGTTCCACCCTGCTTGATCTTGGTATACATGGCCTCGTTGGAGTCAAAGGTCTCGTACTGTACTTGGATTCCTGTTTCTTCTGTGAATTTCTCCAAGAGTTCGGGATCGATATAGTCCCCCCAGTTGTAAATAACCAATTTCTGACTATCTCGACTGTTGATTTTACTGTCTAGATGAGTCGCAATCCCCCACAAGACAAGGATAATTGCTGCAATTCCTGCTAAAAATGAATAGAGTTTTTTCATGCTTGCTCCTCCTTCTCACGTGAAATAAAGTAATATCCAACCACTAGGATAATACTAAAGAGAAAGACAAGGGCAGACAGGGCATTGATTTCCAGCGAAATTCCCTTGCGAGCTCGAGAGTAAATCTCGACTGACAGGGTTGAAAAGCCATTTCCCGTCACAAAGAAGGTCACGGCAAAATCATCCAGCGAATAGGTGAAGGCCATGAAATAACCTGCAATGATAGACGGCGTCAGATAAGGGAGCATAATTTCCTTGAACATTTGGAACTGACTAGCACCAAGGTCATAAGCCGCGTGAATCATATCATCATTCATCTCCTTGAGACGAGGCAAGACCATCAAGACCACGATTGGGATGGAGAAGGCCACGTGACTAGATAGAACTGTCAAAAAGCCAAGTGAAAACTTAAGCTGGGTAAAGAGAATCAAGAAGCTAGCACCAATCATAACGTCAGGCGCAACCATGAGGATATTATTGAGTGATAAAAAGGCTTCTTGGTATTTCTTACGAGACTGGTAGATGTAAATGGCACCGAAAGTCCCGATAATGGTCGCTATCAAGGCTGATAGAAAGGCCAAGAAAAAGGTTTGGGTGAGGATCAACATGAGACGGCCATCACCAAACATGGTTTTAAAATGGCTCAAGCTAAAACCAGTAAAGCTGTTCATATCATCGCCAGCATTAAAGGCATAGCCAATCAAGTAAAAGATTGGCAAATATAGGATGATGAAGACAAAGGCTAGGTAGAGATTAGCAAATTTTTTCATCGTTCTCTCCTTTCCTTGGTCACCCACATGGTGAGAAACATGGTCAGGATGAGGATCACACCGATGGTAGAACCCATTCCATAGTTGTCATTTGTAAGGAAGTTCTGCTCAATAGCCGTTCCCAGTGTGATAACGCGGTTCCCACCAATCAAACGTGTCAGCATGAAGAGACTCAAGCTGGGGATAAAGACCGACTGAACCCCACTTCTCACTCCATTCATTGATAGAGGGAAGATAACGTGGCGGAAAGTTTCCCACTTGGTCGCACCGAGGTCATAACTGGCATTGATAAGATTGTTATCCATATCATCCAAGACATTGAAGATGGGCAAAATCATAAATGGAAGCTCGATGTAGCTTGCGACAAAGATAAAGGAGAAATCGGTAAAGAGCAACTGTTGCGAACCGATTCCGATAAATTCCAAAAATTGATTAATAGAGCCATTTTGACCAAAAATCCCGATAAAGGCATAGGCCTTAAGGAGCAGGTTAATCCAAGTCGGCAGGATAATCAGCATGAGCCATAGTTGACGGTGCTTGAGACGGGTCAAAAAGAGGGCTGTTGGATAGCTGATAAGAAGTGTCACTAGAGTTACAATCCCTGCATAAAGCACAGAGTTGAAGCTCATTTTGAGATAGGTCAAGTTTTGTGACGCAAAGTAAGATTTATAGTTTTCTAAACTAAACTGCCCTTCGATGTTGAAAAAGGATTGTCCAAAAATCAAGACCAAGGGTGCGAGAACAAAGAGGGCAATCCAGAGCATATAGGGCACTACAAAGAGTTTAGAGGTTGTTTTCTTCATCTCTTTCCTCCTCGATCGCGTTAATCAGACCTGCTTCTTGCTCTTCGATTTCTACGTACTCCTCGATTCGAGCATCGAACTCTTCTTCGGTTTCGTTGAGACGCATGATGTGGATGTCTTCTGGTTCAAAGTCCAGACCGATTTCCTCTCCAACGATGGCCTTACGGGTCGAGTGGATCATCCATTCATTTCCGAGCTCATCATAGGCAATAATCTCATAGTGAACTCCACGGAAAAGCTGGGTATCAACCTTGACTTGGAGCTTGCCTTCTTCAGGAAGAGTGATGCGCAAGTCCTCTGGACGAATGACAACCTCAACAGGCTCATTTGGCTTCATCCCCCCATCGACCGCTTCAAAGCGTTTGCCATTAAACTCGACCAAGTAGTCCTCAATCATGGTTCCTGGCAAGATGTTGGACTCACCGATAAAGGTGGCAACAAAGTGGTTGATCGGCTCATCGTAGATGTCCACCGGCGTTCCAGACTGAACAATCTCGCCATCGTTCATAACGAAAATCCAGTCACTCATAGCCAGGGCTTCTTCCTGATCATGAGTGACAAAGACAAAGGTAATTCCCAATCGTTGTTGCAATTCACGCAGTTCATACTGCATGTCTGTTCGCAATTTCAAGTCCAGCGCTGACAAAGGCTCGTCCAGCAAGACCACACGGGGCTGGTTGATAATGGCACGGGCAATGGCCACACGCTGACGTTGTCCTCCAGAAAGTTTACGGATAGAACGTTTCTCATAACCTTCCAACTGAACCATCTTGAGAACTTCCGCAACACGTTGTTCGATTTCTTTCTTGTCGACTTTACGCAAGCGGAGTGGAAAGGCAACATTTTCAAACACATTCATATGTGGAAACAAGGCATAGGATTGGAAGACGGTATGGACATCTCGTTTATTAGTTGGGATGTCATTGATCCGCACCCCATCCAGTAAAATATCCCCTGTCGTCGCATCCAGTAAACCTGCAATGATGTTTAGAATGGTTGATTTTCCTGAACCAGATGCACCCAAAAGAGTGTAAAATTTCCCTTCTTCCAACTCAAAATTGATGTCTTTGAGAACCTTGGTGTTGCTGTCTTCAAAAACTTTAGAGACGTTTTTGAATTCAATAATTGGTTTTTTCAATTGTCATAAATTCCTTCTTTTTCATAAATTAACAGATCAGGGCTCTGTCAGGCCGCTACCACCTCGTGTAGGAGATTAAACTGCCTACATACATCTTCACTAACGATAGGCTTTCACCCCCTTTAAATGGTTATAGCAGCAACTTTTCTACCCCAACCTTATTCTTTCTCACCCAAGATTCGGACTTCTCTTTCAAGAGTGACACCTGAGTGTTCTTTGACTTTTTCGATAACAGATTGGATCAAGTCTTCATAGTCTTTGGCCGTTCCGTCAGCAACATTGATCATGAAACCGGCATGCTTTTCAGATACTTCGACACCACCGATACGGTAGCCCTTCAAACCAGCCTCTGAGATCAACTGTCCTGCAAAATGCCCAACTGGACGCTTAAAGACTGACCCACATGATGGGTATTCTAGAGGTTGTTTGAGTTCACGTAGGTGCGTCAAGCGGTCCATTTCTTGCTTGATAACCTGATGATTCCCTGGAGCTAGGGCAAATTTAGCTGACAAAACAACAGCCCCAGAATCCTGAATAGCTGAATGACGGTAACCAAAAGCCAAATCCTTGACTGACAAGGTCTTGATTTCCCCTTCCTTGGTCAAAATTTGACAAGACTGCAAGATATGAGCAATCTCACCTCCATAAGCGCCCGCATTCATAAAGACCGCACCGCCGACGCTTCCAGGAATCCCACAAGCAAATTCAAAACCAGTCAAACTATGACGGAGGGCAATACGTGTCGTTTCAATCAAGTTGGCCCCAGCTTCCGCTTCAATGGTATAACCATCAACTGAAACGTTATTGAGCTTGTCACACAAGATGACAAATCCACGGATCCCACCTTCACGAACGATGATATTACTAGCATTTCCTAGCACCATCCAGGGAATATTCTCTTGATTGGCAAATTGGACGACACGAGCCATCTCATAGCGATTGCGTGGCAAAACTAGATAATCCGCTCGACCTCCTACCTTGGTATAGGTATAGGTCTTCAAAGGTTCCTTAAAACGAATATCGATTCCTTCTAGGATTTCAAGCATTTTTTCTTTTACTGACATGTCACTCTTCCTTTTTCAAAATTCATTCCATTATACCATTTTTAGAGACATTTGACGACCATAAAAAGAGCTTGTTTTATCTTTACATAAAAAAAGAGGTCACCCCTCTTTTTATGATTTTTTCCAAAATGTAGATTTGGTTAGCCAGATAAAAGCTAGAAGTTCTACGAGAAGAATAAACTCAACTAGAAGCGGATTTGCAATCCATCCAACCTGAGATAAGGCTGGAGCTAAATCAAACAAGGCGTGCAAACCATAGGCAGCAAGGAGGTAAATCCATTTCTTTTGACGGACACTTTGATAGACCCAGATAGAGAGACCAATTTGCAGAACCAGAGCAAGAACACGTTCAACTCCTAGTAAATAAACCTGCCAAACCGATAGAGACTGAACCGTTTCGAGTGTAGACTTTGGAAGGAGATTGGCTACATCAGTATTTGAAGACTGGATGAGTGAAAAGAGAATCAAAAGACTGATCAAGCTTCCCATTCCGAGATAGAGCATCTCCAAGCCCCCATGTCCCAAACCATAAGCCAAAGCATCTCGATCTTCTAGCTTTCTCTTTTTCTCCAACCATTTAAAAAAGACAAGGCGAGCTGTTTCCTCAAAGAGGGCTGCCATGGCAATCCCATAAAGGACGTATAAGAAAGGCTGCTCCTGCATAAGCGGAATGGTTCCATCTTTTTGTGGATGAAGTATCAGAAGGTGAACAATCTTCTCTAACACTTGAGAAGAAACAAAAAATGCGATTGCCCCCAAGCCCATCACTGCAAGAGAGATTTTAAATCGTTTTTTGGCATACCAAGTTCCACCTACTAGAATGAGAACTAAAGCGATCATGGTAAGGATAATATGTAGTGTCATCTTTTTCTCCTATTCTGACTTATCAATATCTTTCTTCATCTCGTCAACGTTAAATTTGGCAAATAAATACTGGCGATCTTGGACTGGAAAACGTTGGTCCAACTGATCGACTGCCCCAACCTCAATCATTCCTTCTTTGATAACAAAGTCCATCACATGCCCACCAAAGGTCAAATCATCTGAGATAAAATGCAAATGGTAGCCTGCAACACTCACCCCATGGAAAATCTCTGGTGTCCAAAAACCAACGATGGTTCCCGATACATTTTCACGACTATATTCAGGCTGATGGGTAGCAACCTCAGCAAACTTGGTATCAGGTGTGGATTTAGGAATCATACGTACGTGCATTTGTGAAAATTCGCCATGAATCTTGATGGAGCGAAAAAGATTTTCCCCATCATAGTAGGATTCAATTCGTTTTTCCAATTCCTTGTCCGTCATCTCAAAGCGCTGACGAAAAATCACTTCTGCTTGATGAGGGACCACTGCTGCATAGGGAATAAGAGCATCCGCTGCCACCTCGACGATTTCAGGCGTTTGACCAGATCCCTTGGCTTGATAAGCCTTGCCATCAAGGACAATCAACTCCCCATCAATCGAATCCAAAGTTCCCAAACCAAGGTCACCATGCTCCAGCAATTCTCCCACTGTCATGGTTCCACCATAGAGACCTGCCATTAGAGCACCCAAAGTATTGTATTGAAATAATTTAACCGGTTCCTGCACTTTTCTATCCATTCTCTTTCTTATCTTCTTTTCAATGAATCATCATACTTTCTAAGTATACCACATTTGCTCCTAGTTGTGAAAGGGGGAAATGCTTTTCCCATTGCCAAGGAGGCAAAAAAAAGGTACAATGTAACAAAATCAACGGAGGTCTGGAATGAAGAAAGAAAGTAAATACCAAGCAGTCGTTTCCTTTCTAAAAAATGGAATCGAATCAGGAAAATTTCCAACAGGTAGCCGGCTTCCCTCTATCCGTCAACTGAGCCAAGACTTCCACTGTAGCAAGGACACTATCCAACGAGCCCTACTGGAATTACGCCATGAACAATACCTCTATGCCAAGCCCCAAAGTGGCTATTATGTTCTGGAACAAGGACAGCATCAGGACTTGGAAATCGAAGTCACTGACGAACACGCTAGTGCCTATGACGACTTCCGACTCTGTGTCAACGAAACCCTGATAGGTCGAGAAAACTACCTCTTCAACTACTACGACAACCAAGAAGGCCTTGAGGAACTCAGACAATCTGTCCATCAACTTCTTTTCAACCAAGCCCTCTACTGCAAACCCGACCAACTGGTTCTGACATCTGGCACCCAGCAAGCTCTCTTTATCCTTTCTCAGATTAACTTTCCGAGCGAGGGAAAAGAGATTTTGGTCGAACAACCGACTTACCACCGGATGAATCGTCTCTTGGTCGCTCAAGGATTAGCCTACCAGACCATTGAACGCCGAATTGATGGCATCAACCTTGAAGAACTGGAAAAACAATTCAAATCCGGGAAAATCAAGTTTTTCTACACCATTCCTCGCTTCCACTATCCTCTAGGTCATTCCTATTCTGATCAGGAAAAAAGGGATATTTTGGATCTAGCAAATCAGTATGGTGTATATATCGTCGAGGATGACTATTTAGGGGACTTAGATACTAGAAAGGGCCAAACCTTCCACTATCTGGATACTGAGGATCGGGTCATTTATATCAAATCCTTCTCAACCAGTCTCTTTCCAGCCCTTCGTATTACCGCTCTCATTCTCCCAAATACCCTAAAAGATGCCTTTGTTTCCTACAAAAATATCCTGGACTATGACAGCAATCTCATCATGCAAAAGGCTCTTTCTCTTTATATCGATAGCCAGTTATTTGAAAAAAATCGACTGGCCCGCCTTAGCCTTCAAGAGAACTATCAGGCTCAGATAAAGAAAGTACTTGAAAAAAACACCTGTCCCTTGCCCCACTACCCTCTACACGATGGCCTTTTGCTTGATTTGAGACACTATCCTAAGATTGCCAGTTTGAAACACAGCTCACTCAAATTAGACTTTTTTGAGAAGGCTTATTTGGATGCCTGTCCTTATCAGTTCGCCAAAGTCTCTCTTGAAAATCTAGAAGAGCTATTAGAATACATAAAAGCAGAATTGGATTAAAGTCCAACTCTGCTTTTTCTTATTGTTCAACTTCTGTTAGTTTCGCAGCCTTTTCAAGATAAGTTTGATAGGTTCCGTCATCTTTCAGTTTTTGGATAACCTTATCGACTACTGCTTTCAAGTCTGATTGATCCTTCTTGATAGCAACAGCATTGGCTTCGCCATCTTTCATCGTCAAGTTAACAGATGCAACAACAAGGTCTGAGTTTTTACCTGCGTAGCTAAGAGCAACTGGTTCATCCATATGAACAGCATCCACTTTTCCAGCCTGCAATTCATTGACTGCTTCCCCCATATTGGTCAAGGATGTCAACTGGGCATTTGGCAATTGTTCCTTGACCATGGTTTCTGGCACAGTTCCCTTTTGAGCTGCGATATTGGCACTTGCGAGGCTTGAAATATCCTTGTATTTGTCTAAATCGGCTTTTCTAACCAAGAAGCTCATTTTGTTTTCATAGTAAGGGATTGAAAAGTCAAAGACTTCCTTTCTCTCATCTGTAGCACTAATTCCTGCTATGGCCAAGTCAGCCTTTCCAGTTTGAAGACTGGTCAAGACATTGTCAAAACTCATGCTAGAGATTTCAAGTTTAACCCCAAGCTCGTCTGCAATTGCTTGAGCCATATCAATATCTGCACCAACCACTTGGTTTTTACCATCTACCAAGGCTTGGAATTCAAACGGCGCATAGTCTGGGCTAGTCGCCACAACTAGCTTCCCTTTTTGTTTGATAGCATCCACAGCAGACTGGGAACTATCCGTTCCTGACTGGCAAGCTACTAAAATCATGCTGGCAAGCATACTACACACAACTAATATCCATTTCTTAAACTTCATAAATAAACGACCTTTCTGTTAATTCTGAATAATTATAACTCTTTTAAAAATAGTTGTCAACCCTTTTAGAGATTTTGATTGTAAAACAATTCTTTTCATAAAAAAGAAGACTGATTTATTCTAACCAGCCTTTTCTTCTGTATATTTAAACCGTTTCTTATAGTTCGACAATCTTACCTGTTTCAAAGTAAACAACCCATTCACAGATATTTTTTGCGTAGTCTCCAATACGTTCCAAGAAAGAAATGACTTGGAAGTAATCACGGCCTGTAACGATAGCTTCAGGATTTTTCTTAATTTCTTCTGTAGCCAAATCACGGATGCTATCAAAGTAATGGTTGATTTTTTCATCCATAGCCGCTACTTCGTAGGCTTGATCCACAGAACCGTTGAGATAGAGATCTAGAGCCGCTTCAACGAAGTTTTTCACGTCGCGTCCCATCTTTTTGATTTCTTCTTCAACAGAAGGGATACGTTGCTCCCCCTTCATACGAATGGTCGCCTCAGCGATAGACACTGCATGATCTCCCATGCGTTCCACGTCTGACACTGCCTTGAGAACGGTCAAGACGGTACGAAGGTCTTGCGAAACAGGTTGTTGGAGGGCGATCATTTCAAATGATTTCTTTTCCAACTTCACTTCATATTCATTTACTTCTGCGTCGTCTTCGATGACTTCTTTTGCCAAATCACGGTCATGCGTAACAAAGGCACGCACTGTACGATTGATCTGCGAAAGCACTTCTTGTCCCATTGCGTAGAACTGGTTGTGCAATTTCTCTAAATCTTCTTCAAATTGAGATCGTAACATCATTCAACTCCTTATCCAAATTTTCCTGTAATATAATCTTCTGTTTCCTTGTTTTGTGGCTCTAGGAACATCTTCTTCGTATCGTTAAACTCGATCAAATCCCCATCTAGGAAAAATCCTGTTTTATCAGAGATACGTGAGGCTTGTTGCATCGAACGCGTTACCAAGAGCATGGTGTATTTATCTTTCAGACCATACAAGGTTTCCTCAATCTTACCTGCAGAAATAGGATCCAAAGCTGAAGTTGGTTCATCTAAGAGGATGATTTTCGGACTGGTTGCTAAGACACGAGCAACACAAACACGTTGTTGTTGTCCACCAGAGAGACCAATGGCCGAATCATGCAAACGATCCTTTACTTCATCCCAGATAGAAGCACGTTGCAAGGCCTTTTCTACTGCTTCATCCAAAACATGTTTATCCTTAACCCCATTGATACGCAGCCCATAGACAACATTTTCGTAGATAGACATAGGGAAGGGATTGGGCTGTTGAAAGACCATACCAATTTCCTTACGCAATTCAACCGTATCGGTGCGGGGACTGTAGATATTGTGACCATTATAGACTACTGATCCAGTTGTTGTCACCTCAGGATTTAGATCGCCCATGCGGTTGATGGCTTTGAGCAGGGTGGACTTTCCTGATCCAGAAGGACCAATCAAGGCTGTTATTTCCTTAGGTTGGAAAGAAAGGGAAACACTATTCAAGGCCTTCTTTTTATTGTAATAAACGGACAGGTCTGACACCTGTAAAATCGCTTCTGACATACCGTTTCCTTTCTAACCAAAGTGTCCCGTTACATAGTCATTGGTTGACTGTAACTTAGCATTTTGGAAAATATTGGATGTCTTATCGTACTCAATCAAATCACCCAAGTAGAAAAATCCTGTGTAGTCACTTGCACGCGCAGCCTGCTGCATACTGTGGGTAACGATGATGATGGTAAAGTCCTTCTTCAATTCCAACATGGTTTCTTCCAGCTGGGCTGTCGCAATCGGATCCAAGGCTGACGCCGGTTCATCCATCAAGAGGATATCTGGCTTGACAGAGATAGCGCGAGCGATGCAGAGACGTTGTTGCTGACCACCAGAAAGCATCAAGGCTGATTTGTGGAGGTCATCTTTGACCTGATCCCATAGGGCAGCCTGTCTTAGAGAGGTTTCTACAATTTCATCAAGTACTTTCTTGTCCTTAACTCCTGCACGTTCATGAGCAAAAGTGATGTTGCGGTAAATAGACTTGGCAAATGGATTTGGACGTTGGAAGACCATTCCGATATGCTTGCGCATCTCATAGACATTGATTTCTGGACGGTTGACGTCAATCCCTCGGTAGAGGATTTGACCTGTGACCTTGGCAATATCAATAGTATCATTCATCCGATTGAGACTGCGAAGATAAGTAGATTTCCCTGATCCAGAAGGACCAATCAAGGCTGTAATTTTATTTTTTTCAAATTGCATATCGATGCCCTTGATGGATTCATTTTTACCATAGTAAACATGTAAATCCTTGGTAGAGAGGGCCACTTTTTCTTCAGGGAAAGTGATGATATGCTTTTCATCCCAGTTATATTTTGACATGGCTTCTCCTTTAGGCAGCGGTTAATTTCTTGTGTAAATAGCTTCCGAGTTTGCGAGCTCCAAAGTTAAAAATCAAGATAAAGATGAGGAGCACAGCAGCAGAACCAGCAGATACAATGGTAGCATCAGGAATCGTTCCTTCACTGTTGACCTTCCAGATGTGGACAGCCAGGGTTTCTGCTTGTCGGAAGATTGAGATAGGGCTGGTAACACTGAGGACATTCCAGTTAGACCAGTCAAGGGCTGGAGCGGATTGTCCTGCCGTATAGATAAGAGCGGCGGCCTCACCAAAGATACGGCCAGATGCCAAGACAACACCCGTTACGATACCTGGAAGGGCTTCTGGAATGACGACATGGACCACAGTCTCCCAACGAGAAATTCCAAGGGCAAGACCAGCCTCACGTTGTGTATGGTGAACGTGTTTTAAACTGTCTTCAACATTTCGAGTCATCTGAGGGAGGTTAAAGACCGTCAAGGCCAAGGCACCTGAAATGATTGAAAATCCATACTCAAACTGGACTACAAAGATCAAGTAACCAAAGAGACCCACAACGACTGATGGTAGAGAAGACAAAATCTCAATACAGGTACGAATAAAATTGGTCACAGGTCCTTTTTTGGCATACTCAGCGAGGAAAACGCCAGCTCCCATAGACAGGGGAACAGAAATAATCAAGGTAATGACCAAAAGGAAGAAGGAATTGTAGAGCTGAATCCCAATACCTCCACCTGCTTGATAAGAGGAAGATTTCCCAGTCAAGAAAGACCAAGAGATATGCGGTAACCCTCTCACCAAGATATAGAGAATCAAAGATGCCAAAATGGCCACGATGATACCCGCGATGGTATAGAGGACAGCTGTTGCAAGTTTATCTAATTTCTTAGCGTGCATAGTTTTTCTTTCCTCTTTCTTTCGTAATCAATTTAATCACACTGTTAAAGGCCAAACTCATCAAGAGCAAGACTAAGGCCAGTGACCAGAGAACGTTATTATCAACCGTTCCCATGACGGTATTTCCGATACCCATAGTCAATACAGATGTCAAGGTCGCAGCTGGTGTTGTTAACGAGGTTGGGATAACTGCTGAGTTTCCGACAACCATCTGAATAGCAAGGGCTTCACCGAAGGCACGCGCCATCCCAAAGACCACTGCAGTGAAAATACCTGAACGTGCTGCTTTCAAGGTCACACGCCAGATGGTTTGCCAACGAGTGGCTCCCATAGCTAAACTAGCTTCACGGTAATGACGAGGAACAGCACGCAAGCTGTCTGTTGTCATAAAGGTTACAGTTGGTAGGATCATGACAAAGAGAACGAAAATCCCTGACAAGATCCCAAAACCAGTTCCACCAAAGACGCCACGGACAAAAGGCACCACAACTTGCAAACCGATAAATCCATAGACTACTGAAGGAATACCGACGAGGAGTTCAATGGCTGGTTGCAAAATTTTTGCACCCTTTGGTGAGACTTCTGTCATAAAGACTGCAGCACCAATAGCGAAGGGAGTTGCGATGAGGGCTGATAAAATCGTCACAATAAAGGAGCCCAAAATCATCGGAAGGGCACCAAATTGTTTCCCTGAAGGATTCCAAGTTTGTCCAAAAAGGAAATCAAAGATGTTGACCCCATTGACAAAGAAGGTCGATAAGCCTTTTTGGGCTACAAAAATCAAAATCATGGCCACAATGATAACAATCAAAGAAAGGCAAGTGAAGGTCAAACCTTTACCAAACTTCTCAAGGCGAGAGTTCTTTGAAGGAGAGAGTAATTTTTTTGATAATTCTTCTTGATTCATTATTGACCTCCTTCTACTGCTGTAACGGTACCTGAAGCATCCTTTTGGACTTTCATTTCATTGATAGAGATATAGCCCATGCCCTTAACAATTCCATTTTGGGCTTCATCTGAGAGGACGAAATTCAGGAATTCAGCAGCTAACTCATTTGGCTGACCAAGTGTGTACATATGTTCATAAGACCACAAAGGCCAGTTGTTGGTCGTTACATTCTCAGATGTAGGTTCATACCCATTCAGTTTCATGCTTTTCACGGAGTCATCTACATAGGCAAAAGCCAGGTAAGAAATGGCTCCAGGGGTTTGGGATACAATGGACTTGACCATCCCGTTAGAATCCTGTTCTTGACTCTGCATTGCCGCTTGGCCATTCATAACCACCGTATCAAACGTCGCTCGTGAACCAGAACTTGCTGCTCGGTTGATGATTGAAATGGCCAGGTCTTTGCCCCCAACTTCTTTCCAGTTGGTCACTTCACCTGTAAAGATTTTGCGAAGTTGCTCGGTTGTGAGATTTTCAACATCCACTTCCTTGTTTACAATCACTGCAAGACCAGCCACTGCAACCTTGTGGTCTACCAGAGCTGAAGCATCGATTCCTTCTTTTTCCTCTGCAAAGACGTCAGAGTTCCCGATGTCAACTGCTCCAGACTGGACTTGAGATAGGCCTGTACCCGATCCTCCACCTTGAACATTGACTGTTTTTCCGATGTTTCTAGAACCAAATTCATCTGCTGCCGCTTCGACAAGAGGCTGAAGAGCAGTTGAACCAACGGCTGTCATGGATTCTCCACGATCAATCCAGCTAGCGCATCCTGCTAGAGAACCTGCCATCAAAAGAGCTGCAAGAGACATGACGAGCTTTTTTCTTTTTTTCACTGTTATTCTCCTTGAACATAATGATAAATGTTCTGATTTCTTCCGTTTGTCCTGATCATCTAATTATCATCAATGATTGTCCCGCTTTATTTTATCTAGTCATTCTTAGGAGCGGACAATTCCATCGTATAATATAAGTAATAATGAAAGACTATCAGAAAAAACTCATACTTCCACTATAACATAGAATAGGCTCTTTGACTAGCTTTTTCACCTGAATCTGAGTCCTTTTGGATAATAATTTTTCAAAACATTTCCCGTTACCTTGGCAAAGCCTAATCCGTTTCCTTGAACCAGAACTTGGTACCAACCATTTGGTCGAGCTTCAGACAATTGAACAGTCTCACCAGCCACATATTTTACAAAGTCCTTATCATTGATTTCGACACTTTGTTTTACTTGGCTTGGTTTCAAGGCTAATCCGAGAGCAAAGCTTGGTTCGAAGCGTTTCTTCTTAAAAGTACCCAGATGGAGCCCATTTCGGGCAATTTTGAGTTTCCCTAGATTAGGTAGCATCTCTGGCAAGAGATAGAGCTGGTCTCCAAAAGTTTGCAAGATACCAGTTAGATTGACTCGCAAGTATTTTTGAACAAAATCATGCCACAAGTTCTGCTGTTCCCGACTGAGATTGCTTTTGCTAGCTTTGAATTTAGGTGCGGGATTTTGTCCCTTAAACTGCAGGTGGGCAACAAACTGGCCTTCTCCCTTGAAATGATGAGGATACATCCGCGCCGTTTCAGGAAGGTTAATTCCTGCTACCATACCGTTCACATGCTCGACTGGAAGCAGTTCAAAATCATAAGTATCCAGTAACCAGTGGACGATTTCTTCATTTTCTTCAGGTGCCCAAGTACAGGTCGAATAGACCAAACGGCCACCTTCTGCAAGCATGGTCACTGCATCTTCTAAAATTTCTCTTTGAAGACTAGCACATTGGCTAGGATAATCGGTACTCCAATAATCCATGGCATCGGGCTGCTTACGAAACATCCCTTCACCCGAGCAAGGTGCATCAAGGACAATCACATCAAAGTAACCTTTAAAAACCTTGGCCAATCGGTCAGCAGATTCATTAGTCACAACAACGTTTGTCGCTCCAAATCGCTCCATATTTTCCACTAAAATCTTAGCACGCTTGCTTGAAATTTCGTTGGAGACAAGGACTCCCTGATTAGCCAGATAAGCTGCTAGTTGAGTGGATTTTCCACCTGGAGCCGCCGCCAAGTCCAAGACCTTCATACCAGGACTTGGTTGAGCTACCTGAGCCACCATTTGGGCTGCAGGCTCTTGAGAATAAACGAGACCTGTCGCGTGCTCTGGTGACTTCCCTGAGACCTTGCCATAATACCCCCAAGGTGTATGGGGAATAGCATCAGCAAACGATAACTGACTTTCTTTTAAGGGATTGACCCGAAAAGCCGAAACCGCTTCTTGTTTAAAAGAGGCAAGAAAGTCTCTTGCCTCATCTTCTAGTATCGCTTCATATTTTTCAACAAATCCTTCTGGAAATTGCATTTAGTTTTCTTTCCTTTCGTAGATATAAGACTGAATCTCTTCTTGCATCTCGATTGGCACCATCATGACAGGCTGACGCGTTTTAAAATCAGCGGGCTCACCTGATACCGTAAGAAGACGATAACCCAGACTTTCCCCTAAGATACTGGCCGAAGCGTAATCCCATGGCTGCAGATAGGTAATATAAGTCAGAAGACGACCTGATAAAACCTTGGCAAAACTAATGGCCGCACTGCCGTAGACACGGACACCCAACGCTGCTCGACCCAAATCACCCAATCCCCACTCATTGCTTTCAAACATACCTGAGTTGCCGGCAACTAAAAATTCTTGAAGAGGTTTCTTTTTAAAAGGCGGTAAGGGCTCATTATTGCGGCAAGGAGGAAAGGCACCACCACCATGGTAACAATCACCTTTCATGACATCATAGATGATGCCAAATTTGCCAACCCCATTTTCAAAATAAGCTAACATCACGGCAAAATCTTCCTGCTGGGCGACAAAGTTATTGGTACCGTCAATGGGATCAATCACCCAAACGGAACCTTGACCGACTGCAGCACGTAAACAACCCTCTTCCGCGCAAATCAAGTCCTCAGGATAGGAGTACTTGATCCGTTCAACCAAGAGTTCCTGGACCTCCTTGTCCAAACGCGTCACCAAGTCAGTAGGGGAAGACTTGCGCTCAACCTGCAAATCTTCTTTCATGTGAGCCAAAATATAGGCAGCAGCTTCCTTCACAATCTGTTTGGCAAATTCAAATTTAGTTTTCAAGAGAAATCTTCCCTTCTCTTTTTTCCTTGGCAGCCTGAACTGCTCGGTAAAGCGAATAACCACTAACTGTTTCAAATTCTCGTCCCAAACGTTTCTCTTCACTCTTGCTTGGCACGACCAATTTGAATTCCTTGTAAGACTCTAGCAGTTTTTTTGCTTCTACCTTATCTTCATAAGCAGCTTCAACATCATTAAAAAAAGAAAGCACTGAAGCAAGTTCTTCAGTGCTCCACGACAAATCTAGTGGGTAACTATACTGTTTGTTCATCTATCCTATACCAGCTCTCAATGTTGCTTCTTTTAGTTCTTGTTTACGGTAACTACGAGGGAGAAAAGCACGAATTTCATCTTCATTAAAACCGATCTGCATGCGTTTGGTATCTATAATAATTGGGCGGCGCAAAAGACTAGGATATTGCTCAATCAACTGAAGCAACTCCGATACCGAGATACTCTCTACATCAATATCCAATTTTTGAAAAATTTTTGAACGAGTTGAAATGATGTCATCAGTACCATTTTCGGTCAAGGAAAGAATATGTTGTAATTCTTTTCTTGTTAAAGGACTAGTCATAATATTATGCTCTTGAAAGGGCACTTTATGCGTCTCTAACCAAGCCTTTGCCTTACGACATGATGTACAACTCGGTGATAAAAATAGTGTAATCATGCTTTTCTCTTCTTTTATCTATACTTGCTATTTCTATTATACAAAAAAATAAAGCGCTTGACTAGGTATTTTTAGAAAAAAAGCCTATTTTTTCATAGAAAATAGACTGTTTTCTGCAAAAATCTCCTGCTTTGCAAGTTTATCTTTAGGATAACCTAACAATAAATAGGGAGTAGAGCAACTTCTCTCGTTTTTTATTAAAAATACAGAACTTTTTCCACTATTTCTTTGAAGCTTTAACAAAAAGGAAACTGAATATTCCTTCATACAAAACAAAGAAAAGTACAAAGGCATGGAGGAAGAAAATCTCTGGTAAAATCCAAATAACGGGATCCCTTGCTGGATCAAAAAGCCAAGTATCATCTCCCCAAAAGAGAATCTGATGGAAAAGCGTAAAAAATTGCTCAAATCCAATCAACACTCCTACAAGCCCAATGATTAGGGGCAATAGTACAAGAATCAAGATGCTTTTACGATATAGTGGTAAAAAGCCTTTTTTTACAATCTTTCTAACAAAGAAATAGAAACTTGGAAGTGTCACTAGGGCAACTAGCTGAACCAAGTGGAAGAGATTCTTCACCACCGCAAAGTGATGTAGACCTGCCGCTGATGAACGAAAATCTGGCATCTCTAAGACCTGACTAAAGGGATTAGTCAGGTAATTCATCAAGATATGAAAATTGTACTGAATGGTTTCTGGCTTTAGATAGACTCGATTCGCTAAGTTCAGCCACTGAATCTCCATGGGATAGAAAACCCATGCCAGATAAATGGTTAAGAGAATAGACAGGGAGAGGAGAAAGAGCATACTTCCCCAAAAGGTCAGTTTAGTTTTCATCAAAATTCCACTCCGCAAGGCTAGAAACTACATGAGTTGGTGCGATTGGCAGATCTGCTACTTCTTCTGCCTTGGTAAAACCTGTCGTCACCAAGAGAGTTGGAATGCCATTGTCAATTCCTGCTCGGATATCTGTCAGGTAGTTATCCCCAACCATGAGCAACTCTTCTCTTTTCAAGCCTAAGTGCTCAACTGCCTTATCCATAATGATAGCATTTGGTTTTCCGATATAAACTGGTTTGACCCGTGTAGCGACTTCAAGAAGTGTAATTAGTGAACCAGCACCAGGCAAGAGACCACGTTCCGTCGGGATATTGAGGTCAGGATTGGTTCCGATAAAGTGAGCCCCCTTTTGAATGGCTAGAGTCGCCGTCGCAAATTTTTCATAGTCGACTTGCCAGTCCAGTCCAACTACCACATAGGCAGGATTTTCCTTGTCTTCCGCATAACCTGCCGCCTGGATAGCATCCTTGAGCCCTGCTTCACCAATGACATAGACTGTCTTTTCCAGTCCCAAGTCGTTCATATAGTCGATGGTTGCCAAAGTCGCTGTGTAGACAGTTGATAGAGGTGTATTAATGTTAAAATTCTGAGCCAACATCTCTTGAACACTCTCAGGAGTACGAGTTGTATTATTGGTCACAAAGAGGTAGGGAATTTCTCTTTTTTGTAACTCATGGACAAAAGCCTCACCCGCGGGAATTCGGTCTTTCCCCTTGTAAATGGTTCCGTCTAAATCAATTAAATAACCTTTATAAGCCATATCGTCCTTTCTAATTGCCTTCAATTTCTTGCCACGTAATCATAGCTTGAGCATTGATCTCCCCATCACTGATAATCTCATGCTTGCTTTCTAGTCCCTTGAGTTCATAAGCTGAAGCAATCATTCCACCTGGTCGCACTTCTTTGACATATCTGAGATTGATTTTCTTTGGAATATACTTGGTCAAAAAATCTGCTCCCATAACCTCAAAAATCCAATCCAAGTATTTACTGTTATTAACATGACCATTCATATCCAAGTCGTAAAAACGAACATGGTAGTCTTTACTGAACGGGTTTTCTAGATTTGCATACTTTGGCCCACGGATCAGTTTTTTATCAAACTCAGACTGATAAGGAGCAACAATCTCCGGTTCGACAGCATGGACTTTACGACTGTCTCTGTCCATAAGAACAAAGGTTGCTACCATGCGAATGATTTCTTGACCTGCTTCATCATAGATAGTGAAACGGCGGTAGCAAAAAAGACGATTGTAAGTTAAGGCTTCTGTTTCAATCGTAATCTCCTCAGCAAAGCGAGGCAAACGTACCACGTCAATCGCATAGTCTGTAATAATCCAGACCAGATTGTAGCGTTCTAACATATCCTTGTCGCTAACTCCCAGCTCAATTGACTGCATACCTGATACTTGCAAGGACAGCAAAATCACATCTGGAAGTTTGATATGACCGTTCATGTCCGCCATATCAAAAGGAATTTTCATTTTCATTTGATAAGTTAAGTCCATTGTTCTACTCCAAAATAAATCGTTCTGCTACAGTGTCTCCCAAGAAGAGACCCCTCTTTGTCATTCGGACACGATCACCGTAGATCTGCATAAGGCCTTGGTGAACCAAGTCTCTGATGATCTCGCCATAAAGTCCATCAAAGGAACGTCCGAATTTTTCCTCAAATCTAGCCATGGAAACCCCAGATTTCTTGCGAAGTCCCAAAAACATTTCTTCTTCCATCTGCTCCTTTTGGCTCAGGCGTTCTTCAGTTATCCGAGCATCTCCTGCCTCTACCGCACTGAGATAATGTCGAATAGGACCGTGGTTTTTATAACGAACTCCGTCCACATAACCTGAAGCACCCGCACCGATACCATAGTACTCAGCATTATCCCAGTACATGAGATTGTGGCGACTTTCAAAGCCTGGCTTGGAGAAATTGGAAATCTCATAATGCTCAAAGCCGGCTCGCTCAAGTTCTGCAATGATGTACTCAAACATCTCTGCTTCTAACTCTTCCTTGGGCAAGGGCAATTTCCCTCGACGCATACGGTTCATAAAGACCGTATGATTCTCCAAAATCAAGCTATAAAGGCTCATATGAGGAATATCAAGCGAAATGGCCTTAGCCACATTTTCCTTGACCTGATCCATGGTCTGACCAGGAAGAGCGTAAATTAGGTCGATGGAGATATTGTCAAAACCAGCCAGTTTGAGGCGGTCGATATTCTCATAAATATCCTTTTCCAAATGACTGCGCCCAATCTTTTTCAGCATTTTGTCATCAAAGGTCTGGACACCTAGGGAAACACGATTGACAGCCGAGTTTTTCAAAACCGCAATCTTATCCGCGTTCAGATCTCCTGGGTTAGCCTCAATGGTCAACTCTTCTAAGACAGACAAGTCCAAGTTTTTAGTCAAGCCATCCAAGAGCACTTCTAGTTGCGGAGCTGACAAAGCAGTTGGTGTCCCACCTCCAATATAGAGGGTTCGCAATTTTTGGATATCATAAGAACGAAACTCTTCTAGCAGATGCTCCAAATAACTATCTACTGGTTGATTCTTGATAAAAACTTTTGAAAAGTCACAATAATAACAAATCTGTGTGCAAAAGGGAATATGCACATAGGCTGACGTTGGTTTTTTCTGCATAGTATTTATTATACCACAAAGACTGGTTTCCAGATAAAAATCACCATCCCCAGAACCTTAGATGAACCAGAGATGGTGATGTTTTATTCTTCTGTAATATCAATAATAATCTCTTCTTCGTCTTCTACGATATCTGGAGTTGCTGACTGTTCTTGCCATTGCTCCTTGAGATTGTTAAAGGTTTCCTTCGATGCTTCCGTCGCTTGTCGAGCACAGTTTTTAGCTTGGTCAAGGACACTATCAAAAGTGATTTCACCAGATTCTACTTGCTCCTTTGTTTTCAATACAAAGTCAGTTGCCTGTTCCTTCACTTCAGTTAGTTTCTCACAAACCTGCTCTCTAGCATATTCTGGATCTTCTCTTAAATCATCTAGAAAATCCTGAGCTTGACTACAAACTTGCTTGCCCTTGTCACTGGTTAAGAACAAGGCAAGAGCTGCACCTGAAACCGTTCCTAAAAGGATAGAGGATAGTTTTCCCATAAGATTTCTCCTTTTTTATTTTTTGAAAATTTTACTTGCGAAACGAAGAGCTGACAAGCCTGCACCTGTTTTAATGGTCTTTGAACCAGCAGATGAAGCTTTTTTGCCTAAGACACGTGCATGCTGATTGAGGTCAGATACTGACTCTGACAAGTCCGCCACAGCTGTAAAGAGTGGATCAATCGTCGCAACTTTGATATTGATATCATCTGCCAACACATTGACCTTAGCCAACAATTCATTGGTCTGATGCAAGGTAACGTTCACATCTGAACTCAACGTTTTGATGGTTTTCTCTGTCTCATCAATCATACGACCTGCTTTTTGAATCGTGATTGTCAAATAGACTAAACAGACAATCAAAGCAATCGCAACAAGTATATATGCAACTTCTAACATTTATTTTTCCTCCTCTGTATGATAGAAAGGGGCTTTCTTTCGATTTTGATAAAGTATGATAAAAATACCGAGTCCGATAAGGATAACTGATAACCATTGGGAAACTCGCAGACCAAAGAACATGAGACTATCCGTCCGCATTCCTTCGATAATCATACGACCAAAGCCATACCAAATCAAGTAGAAAGCAGTGATATGACCACGTCTGATTCCCTTTAATTTTCGTCTAAAAATCAGAATCAAAGCAAATCCAATCAGATTCCAAACCGACTCATATAAGAAGGTCGGCTGACGGTAGCTACCGTCAATGTACATCTGGTCACGGATAAAGCCTGGCAAATAATCCAAACTATCTACCGCTGCACCATAGGCTTCTTGGTTAAAGAAGTTCCCCCAGCGCCCTAAACTCTGGGCAATCATGACGCTCGGTGCTGCAATATCTAAGAAATCCCAAGTATTGATCAGCTTTCTATCTGCAAAGATATAAAGGACAATAGCGCCCGCTATCAAACCTCCGTAAATGGCCAAACCACCATTCCAGATGGCGATGATTTCACCTGGATTTTGCAGATAATAATCTAAGCGAAAGAGTACGTAGTATAGTCTAGCACCTAAAATAGCTACCGGAAAAGCAATCAGAATAAAATCCAAAATATCATCTGATAAAATTTTCTTTTTAGGAGCTTCTTTCATGGCAAGGTAGACTGCCAGAACCAGACCAGCTACAATACACAAAGCATACCAACGAATAGCAAAGGGGCCAATTTCAAATGCGACTGGATTAATCATGTTTCACCTCATTTTGAGCGATTAGATTTGTCAAGCGTTCTTCAAATAAACGTGTCGCATCAAAGCCCATTTCTTTAGCACGGTAATTCATGGCAGCCGCCTCAATAACAACGGAGATATTGCGTCCTGTTTTTACTGGGATGCGGATACGCGGAATCGTTACACCAGAAACTTCGAGTTCTTCGGCATTGTTTCCTAGACGGTCAAAGGTCTTATGCGTATCATAATTTTCCAAATAAACTGCTAGCTGAACTTGTGAAGAATCTTTTACAGCACTCGCACCATAGAGACTCATGATATCGATAATCCCAACTCCACGAATCTCAAGTAAATGCTTCAAGATTTCAGCAGGTTCACCCCAAAGAGTCATTTCATCCTTAGAATAAATATCTACACGATCGTCTGCTACCAGACGGTGTCCACGTTTCACAAGCTCAAGACCTGTCTCGCTCTTACCGATACCACTATCCCCTTGGATCAAGACACCCATGCCATAGATATCCATCAAGACACCGTGCACACTGGTACGTTTAGCCAAACGGGAATCAAGATAGCTAGAAAGTTCTCCAGATAAACGACTGGTTGCTGTTCGACTGGTTAAAATCGCAATCTTGCATTCTCTAGCAGCCCTCAACATTTCCTCTGGTACTACCAGACCACGAGCAACGATAACCGCAGGTGTTTCAGGTAGAAACATTTTCTTCAAAACTTGATAACGGTTCTGGGCAGGCATGGCAACTAAATAGGACCACTCCTTCATCCCTAACAGTTGAATCCGTTCTGGTGTATAGTAATCAAAGTAGCCCGTCATTTCAAGACCAGGTCTCATAATGTCCGCAGTATTGATTTCTTTTTCAAGTAATTCGCCTTCACCATAGACAATATCTAGTCTGAGTTTTTCAATGACATCTCTTACTAAAACCGACATAATTTCCTCCTTCAATCGAGTTCTCCCTACTATTATATCAGATTGTAGGTGGAAGTTTCCTTTTTTTGCAGGATTTACAGTATTTATTTGATGTTGCTTGGGAAAAGATTTGACTAGGAAGTCTTTTCGTACTCTTTTAAATCAACCGAGACAAATCTACTGCAAATCGGTCAACGTCTATCACCAAGTCCCTTCCAGATTTTTCTAAGTAAATCCTTGGAAGACCTTTTGTTAGTATTCTATTTGCATCAGCCATATCTTGAGGATAGGTATAGAACTGTTGACCTTTTGGAAACTGATTTTGGACTTGCCATTCTTCAAACTCCTTCAAAAAAGTCTTATGAGACGGCATACTGACTTCTTCAAACAAGGAATGGTCAAACAATCGTACCAAACGATATAGACCATGGATCTCATCCGCAAAGCACTTATCAATCTTTTCATAGGGGTAACCTCGTCTCTGATAAGCTTGGCATAAGTTTTGTAAGGACTCGCTTAATGCAACTGCATCTTTTTTTGCCAAACTTATAAAATACCGAACAGAAAATTCTTCCATACCAGTTCGTTTTTTCTTCCCTAAAAACTGTTGTGCACGCAAGAGAGACTCGGATAATCTTTCTTCATCTTGATAATAAAGAGCGTATAAAAGATTCATCACATTTTCTGGATAATAGGTTCCTTTCAACAAGGGTAAATCTTTGGGGATGAATGATGGAATGGCTGAAAAATCATTACAAGCAAAAGAGGTAAACAAGCCTTTCAAAATTCCATCTGTGTAGATGGTTCCACTTGCCAACAAACCGCCTCTCAGCAGCTCGGTTCTTCCTGTTTGCCATAGAGCGTTGTTTAACTGCTTATAATCCCCATCTAAAAACGCCGCATAATAGGCAAAATATTTAGTATCATCTAGCAATAAGCTACTGTACAATTTTACCCTTAAAACCTTGTCAGACAATACTTTTGAATCGGTCAAATACTTTTCAAAAATTCTTTGGTTTGACTCTTCAAATTCCTTCCAATCTATCGGATCAGCACAATAACCCCAATCTTCCAAGTGATTTTCACGCATCTTTTGATATTCTTTTATATACTCTCTCATAACAATTTCTTCCTCTAAACATTGTGCAAAAAAAGACTAGACAAATCTAGCCTTTCATTTCAAATTAGAATTTTTTACGTTTACGAGCTGCTTCTGATTTACGTTTACGTTTTACAGAAGGTTTTTCATAGAATTCACGTTTGCGTGTTTCTTGAAGAGTACCAGCTTTAGTAACCGCACGTTTGAAACGACGAAGTGCATCGTCAAGAGATTCATTCTTACGTACTACTGTTTTAGACATTTTTTTCACTCCCTTCAAGTTCAAGATCTATTCCATTTTACACGCAAAATGAATATTTGTCAAGGGAAAACCTACATTTATTCCGATTTTCCGATTCAATAATTACTTTCTTGCCTATACTTTATCAAATCCACCAATTTTTACATCAAATCATACAACTTTGTTACTGCTTGTTCAAAAGGTTCAATATATTCCCAATATTCATCAGGAAGATTCGAAATCTTACTCAAGTCATTGCTGTCAAAATGATATACCAGATGACGAAGAATTTGATTTTCAATAAAATGCAAATCCCTCATCTGATCTATACTAATAGAATCGATCTTTTCTACGTAGCGACATAAATCAGCTAGCGACTGCGAATCAAATACTTTTTCCTCGTGTAAATAATAGAGAAAGCTTTTGTTTTCAGCTCGTATATTGTCTTTTATCAGATTATTTTCTAATAGCATACTTTCATTCTCTCCTTGTATATCATAAAATAGTAAAAATTGAACCTAACTAGATATAGTTGTTCTACCAATCTATTATACCACTTCTTTCTATTGACTCATGAAAGCTAGAAAAAACCACTCACTCCAAAGAGCAAGCGGTTCTTGTAATTTTTATTTTTCAAGTAAGCTGAGCGCTTCTGCATCTGCAATGATGGTCACGTCAGGGTGGTTTTGTAGGCTACTTGCTGGTAGACTTTCAGTCACTGGACCAGACACTGTTCCAGCGATGGCTTCTGCTTTCGACTCACCGTAAGCAAAGAGAATAATTGACTTGGCATCCAAGATGTTTTTAATTCCCATTGAAATGGCTTGAGTTGGAACGTCTTCAATCTTGTCAAAAAAGCGAGCATTAGCTTCGATAGTAGACTGGTCAAGTTCTACTAGATGCGTTTGACTGTCAAATGGAGTTCCTGGCTCGTTAAAACCGATATGTCCATTACGACCGATTCCCAAAATTTGCAAATCAACAGGATGGTCAGCCAAAATTTGATTGTAGCGTTTTACTTCTGCTTCAGCATTATCCTTAACACCACGTGGCAAGAAACTTTCTTTAAATGGTTTTTGGTTAAACAGGTTTTCTTGCATGAAGTAACGGTAAGATTGTGGATTGTCCCCATCAAGCCCTACATACTCATCAAGGTTCACACTGGTTAGATTTGAAAAATCAAGGTCACTCTCAACGATTTCTTTGTAAAACTCAAGTGGACTACTTCCTGTCGCAAGTCCCAATGTTTGAGCGCCATTGGCTAATTTTTCCTTCAAAATCTCAAAAGCAACTTTTCCACCTTCGACTTGGTTTTCAACTTTAATAACTTTCATCTTTTCATCCTCCATTTTAATCTATATTTATTATATGGTATAGACCAATTTTTGTCAAGTGAAAACGATTTAATTTCTAAAAAAAGAGCGCCCAAACTTGAAACATGTTATAATGGATAAGATTAGAACTTAGAAAGAATGAAGAGATATATGAATACAGCTGATTTTGATTTCCACTTACCTGAGGAATTGATTGCCCAAACGCCCCTTGAAAAACGAGATTCCTCCAAACTCCTTATCGTTAATCGCGAGACGGGAGAAATGCAGGATAAACACTTCCACTCCATTATCGACATGCTGGAACCTGGTGATGCCCTTGTCATGAACGACACCCGTGTTCTCCCTGCCCGCCTCTATGGTCAAAAAGAGGAGACCGGAGGCCATGTGGAACTTCTCCTGCTCAAAAATACTGCTGGTGATGAGTGGGAGGTTCTCGCCAAACCAGCCAAACGCCTCAAGGTCGGTACTCGCGTCAGCTTTGGAGATGGTCGCCTCAGCGCTGTCGTTACGGAAGAATTGACCCACGGGGGCCGCATTGTCCGCTTTGAATACCAAGGAATTTTCCTAGAAGTTTTGGAAAGTCTGGGTGAAATGCCACTACCACCCTACATCCACGAAAAACTAGATGACCGTGAACGTTATCAAACGGTTTACGCTAAAGAAAGTGGCTCTGCTGCAGCACCGACTGCTGGATTGCACTTCACCAAAGAACTGCTAGCAGAAATCCAAGCCAAGGGTGTCCATTTGGTTTATTTGACCCTCCACGTTGGTTTAGGAACCTTTAGACCTGTTTCTGTTGACAATCTGGACGAACATGAAATGCACTCGGAGTTCTACCAACTTTCTGATGAAGCAGCTGCCACCCTTCGCTCAGTCAAGGAAAATGGAGGTCGCGTCATCGCTGTAGGAACCACTTCTATCCGCACACTGGAAACCATCGGTTCCAAGTTTAATGGGCAAATCCAGGCTAATTCTGGCTGGACCAATATCTTTATCAAACCAGGCTATGACTGGAAGGTTGTGGATGCTTTTTCAACCAACTTCCACCTACCCAAGTCAACTCTTGTTATGCTAGTTTCTGCCTTTGCCGGTCGTGACTTAGTCCTAGATGCCTATCACCATGCCATCCAAGAACACTACCGCTTCTTCAGTTTTGGAGATGCCATGTTTATCTATTAAGAAAATCCCTATTAGGAAACCTAATAGGGATTTTTCTAATTATTCCATACTAAACTTTGGATCTTTCAAGCTCTGAACACTGGCATTGATAACTGCTCCGATAATCAAAATCTTTGCAATGAGAATAAACCAGAACATCATGACTACCACGATAATGGAACTGAAAAATCGGACATCAACCAGATGATTGACATAACTATTGACGTAGACAGAAAAGATATTCAATAAAAAGATAAGAGTTAGCAAGACAAAGACACTTCCTGGTAAAACATAGCGGATTCGTGGTGCTTTTACTTTTGGAAGGAAGTAATAAATCATGACTAGAATGGCAAAGATCAAGGCATAGACCAGAGGGCCTGTAAAATCTTGCAGGTAGGAAAATAGCGGACTGTCTGATTGCCAGTAAGTTTTGAGGAGGTTGAGCAACATACGACCAAACATACTCAAAAACAAGGCCAAGGCAAAAAGAATCTGCAGGCCAAAACTAACAAGTAGACTCATCAACTGATGGGAGATAATTCCTCGACTCTTGGTCACCCCATAGGCTTTGTTAAAAGCTTTTTGGAGGAAATCCATTGATTTCGAAAAGGTCCAGAGGGCAGATAAAACGGCAAAACTCAGCAAACCAGTTGATGGTTGAGTCAGAACTTCTCGTACAATCTTGGCAACCACATCATACACCGTATCAGGCAAGAATTCCTTGATTGTCAGTAAGAAATTTGAGACTGGAATCTGAAAATAAGGCAAAATATTGACCATTATCATTAGCAAAGGAAAGATTGAAATCAACCAATAGTAGGCAACCGCAACACTGGTCAACTCACTATCAGATGCTTGATAATAATGCAAAAAAGCTTTCAATAAGGGCCTGTCCATCAGCTCTTTCCACCACTTTTTCATGTTCCATCCTCCGTCATTTTCTTCATCATCTAAGTTCTTCTGATTAAATCTAGCATATCATAAGGTAAAGTATTTGCGGCCTCTTTCAGAGAATAATTCTCTAAATTATTCACATTTTGGCGTAGTTTTTTGGCATACTTGGCTGTTATCAGTTTAGCTTCTTCGTATTCAAAGATTGCCTTACGTTCGAGATAGTAGCCTCGTAGCATTTCATCAATATTGTTTGGCTTGATGCGATTGATAACCCGCTCAACAAAGGCACCACTTCCGATAATGGCCGTCTCGCGTAGACGAGATTCTTGCATAAAACTAATCAGAGAACTCTTGTAAACCCCTTTTAGGTTTTCCAAACTCTCGATAATCAACTCTGTATTTTCCAAATACAACTCTGAAATCTGATCATAGTCAACTGCTAGTAGTTTACGAGATTCTTCATTTATCCAACTACGGAAAGTTTTGCCAAAGGTAAACATTTCATGGAGTAGAAAGCGCAGTATCCGTAAGGAAACTAGGAAGTAATAAGTCACTCTAGAAGCGAAATTCCGATTGATACTCTGCTCCATGTTTTTTAGGTAACGTTGGTAAACTCGATAGCCACGCTCGCTGATTCTATTTTCTTCATAGGCTTGCTCCAAACCGTCACTCTCAATACTCAAGATAAGAAGCTTGAGGGACTCCCAGTCCTCTTGGACTCTCTTATTTTCCAGACTAAGGATGAGGTTTTCAATCCGACCATGGTAATTATCAATAGCTGCATAAAGAGGAAGTTTGTTCTTGTGATGGTCCAGTTCTTTTTCTAATTCTGCAGCTACATCATTCAGAATCGCAATATGCATCAAATGATCCTTGCTTTCCTCTTGTTCTTCAGATAAGTGAGGGAGGACCAATAAACCTGTTAGAAAGCTCAATAGTGTAACGCCTGCTACAAGGAAGAGTAAGAGAGGGTATTCCTGCTCCAAATGACTTGGTATGAGGAGAATGGTCGCGATAGATACTGTCCCTTTGACACCAGAGAAGGTCAAAAGAAGCATATCTTTCATGTACTTATGAATTTTTTTCTTAAGTCGACGCGTCCTCACAAAGTAAAAACCAGCAATCATGACAAAGCGGATCGCAAAAAGCAAGAATGTCAGAACGACAACTGAAATCAGTAAAAGAAGGGGATTGTAGAGAGAATTAGACAAAATCGGCTCTGCTATCAACTCTAATTCCATTCCCAAGAGAACAAAGACTGATCCATTTAGCATAAAGGTCACGGTGTGCCAGACGGTCTCCGTCACGGTGTCTACCTGAGCCTCAAGGAGCGTAATTTTCTTAAAGCGACTGGCCTTCAAAATACCTGCAACCACTACTGCGATAATCCCTGAAACATGAAACTCTTCTGCAATGAAAAAGGTCATGAGTGGCAAACTTAGCTCTAGCAATAGTTCACTGGCTATATCTATCGCTCGTACACTCAGCAAAAAGCTATGCAAGAAACGATTGACCATAGCCGTCACAAAACCGACTACAAAACCACCAAAGATAGAAAGTGCTAGGGAAGTTCCTGCTTGGCTGAATGAAAACGTTCCTGTTGTCCAAGCAGCAAGAGCCATCTGAAAGGCAACCAAACCAGAAGCATCATTTAAGAGTCCTTCCCCTTTTAGGATATTAGAAACCCGTTTGGGAAAACGAAAACGTTCAGAAAGAGATGCAAAGGCAACCAAATCTGTTGGCCCAAGTGCCGCTCCAACTGCTAAACAGGCCGCCAAAGGAAGAGTCATCCAAAGGAAGTGAGCCATGCCCCCCAAGCTTAAGGTCGAGATAAAAATCACAGGAAAGATCAGAAAGACGACAATCCGCCAATGCTTCAAAATGGACGTAATATCCGCTTCTTCTGCCTCCCGGAAAAGTAAGGGACCAATAACCATGGCTAGAAACAGCTCTGTATTGAGATGAAAGTCCGCATCGGGAACAAATAAACCAATCCCAATCCCCAAAAGAATTTGTACAAGAGGAAGGGGCAAAAAAGGGAGAAGTTTATTGGTCGTGGTTGAAATGATTAAGACAAATAAAAATAGAATCAAGTAAATGAGTAATTCCACACAATTCCTCCTTAATCTTTTTTACAACAAGATTCAAAAATCTCCTTTTGCTCTTGGATTTTCTGATCAATCTTAGAACAGTCTTTGTGCTCAATTTTTTTCTGGCATCGTTCCATTTCAAGAGCCACTAATTTTTTCTTGATTTTAAGCATTTTCTTGCTCATATGTGCTTCGTCGAGCACGCCGACTGCTCGCTCGTGATGCGTTGACTCGACAAAATTTTGGCGCATTGCCTCAAGCTTCTCACGAAGGTATTGTTTATCCATGTCTATACCTTTCTAATTTTTCAATCATAACTAAAAACGGTGGATTATTAACTTGGTTGAGAGTCCGATAAATGGCAGCTGTATACTCTTGTTGGTTCAATTGGCTAACAAAATCCAATACAGCATCCCTCTCAGTATCTCCTCCTTCATGACCATAGTAGATCATGATAGCAATCCGTCCCCCTTTGACAAGCAAATGACACAGATTTTCTAATGCTTCGATAGTAGTCTGAGGTTGAGTGATGACGGATTTGTCAGCAGAAGGCAGATAACCCAGATTAAAAATCCCTGCCTTAGCTTCTGTCACAAACTGGTCTAGTGTCTCATGACCTTGCAAGATTAACTGGGCATTTGTCATACCTGCCTGATCCAAACGCTCTTGGGTTTTCTCCAAAGCCTGCTCCTGGATATCAAAGGCATAGACTTGCTTGGCTAGCTTGGCTAGAAAAAGGGTATCATGCCCATTACCCATGGTCGCATCCACAACAATATCCTCTTTTGTCACGACTTCAGCTAAAAAATCATGTGCCATCTCAAGTGGTCTTTTCATTTTAAAACTCCTGTTTTACAGCCTTGCATCCTTGCACACTTCCGCGGCGTCTCATTTCAGTTTCAATAGCATTTAGCACTTCCCATTTATTGAGGCTCCACATGGGACCAATCAACATATCTCTAGGTGCATCTCCTGTAATTCGATGGATGACGATATGCTTGGGAATGATTTCCAACTGGTCACAAATGACCTTGACATACTCGTCCTGACTCATCAGTTGCAAACGTCCTTCGTGGTAATCTCGCTGCATCCGTGTATTGGTCATGAGGTGAAGCAAGTGCAGTTTAATTCCTTGAATATCATTATCCGTAACACAGCGACGGACATTTTCAACCATCATCTCATGGGTTTCCCCAGGAAGACCGTTGATCAGATGGGAAACAATTTCAATCTTGGGATACTTTCTCAAGCGTTTTACTGTTTCAACATACAATTCATAAGAATGGGCACGGTTAATCAAGTCAGAGGTTGCTTCAAAAGTAGTCTGTAAGCCCAATTCAACCGTCACATGCATGCGTTCCGATAACTCAGCCAAATATTCGATTGTTTCATCAGGTAAGCAATCCGGGCGTGTTCCGATATTGATTCCCACTACACCAGGTTCGTTGATAGCCTGCTCATATCGCTCCCGAATCACTTCCACCTTTTCATGGGTGTTGGTAAAGTTTTGGAAATAAACTAGATACTTTTTAACATCTGGCCATTTGCGGTGCATAAAGTCAATTTCCTTATAAAATTGCTCACGGATAGGGGCATCCGGTGCCACGATAGCATCTCCAGAACCTGAAACCGTACAAAAAGTACAACCACCATGGGCTACAGTTCCATCCCGATTTGGACAGTCAAATCCCGCATCAATAGGAACTTTGAAAGTCTTTTCTCCAAAAAGTTTTCGATAATAATCATTCAAGGTATTATAAGATTTCATAACTTTCATTATAACAAAAAACACCTACAATCTCAAAAGCCTGACTTTCCAACAAATTCCCTTGTTTCTCATTTCCTTTAGCGTTTTTTTATGATACAATATGGGTATGATTTTAATGAAAATAGCATCTATTTTATTATTGATATTAACCTTGGTGGTTTGCTTTATTGTCACCAAGCTTTTCGGACTTAGGAAAATAGGATTTAATTTCGCGGATCTAGCTTTTCCACTGTTGGTATTTGAGTACTATCTGATTACTGCTAAAGCCTTTACCCACAACTTTCTACCGCGACTTGGTGTCGCACTTTCTCTCCTAGCAATCCTCCTTGTAGTCTTTTTCCTTGTCAAAAAACGAAGTTTTTATTACCCTAAATTCATCAAATTCTTCTGGAGAGCCGGTTTTCTCCTTACCTTAATCATCTACATTGCTATGGTTGTCGAATTGATGATGCTCCCATAAAAAACATTCCCTCAGACAGCTGTCTAAGGGAATGTTTTTATCTTCATACCTTGTTTTCTAAGCTCTACCAAGATACTTTATCTTATTTCCTAAATGTCAAGGCGTAGAATTTGCCATCCCAAAGAAGTTTCATTTCATTTTCCTTAACTTCGCTTGGAACAGCATTCTCAATTTCACTCAAATCAACAGTAGCATCTTTAAAATAATCCTTACTAAAATGATTTTTCTTATATTGCTGATCCACATAGTCAGCCGTCTCATCTGCAATTAAAAGCTTGGTTCCTGGCTTCGCCACTCGTAGCATTTCCTGCATAGCCTTGGCCTTATCATTGAAAAAATTGATTCCGCCAATATGGTAGACAATGTCAAAACTATTATCCGCAAAGGGTAGATCCTCCGCGCAAGCATGGAAAAGTTGCAAATTAGTCTTTTTAGCGCAAGATTTCTGGCATTTTTCTAGCATACTGATAGAAATATCTACCCCTACAAAGTCTAAACTTTTCAGGTCGATTGTCTCAGGAATATAACGTAGGTCTTGACCAGTCCCGATAGAGACATAAAGAACAGATAAATTATCCTTCCATTCTATTTCCTCCATCAGATCCTTTCTCAACTTATCAATTGCCTTGCCGTGGAGAAGTGGTCCTATCCATTTCTCACTCATATCATACCAGCGAGCCATACGGTTGTACATGGTCATGTATTTAGCATTATCTCCAGATAAATAATCTGGATTAAGAGACAGATAGATAGCCCCATCTTTTTGAAAATTTTCCACCTCCAAACCTGACTTCAATTTATCTTGTAATCTTGTTTCAATCATATGTAACATCTCCTTTTCTATTTGTCACCTATTATAGTGGAATTCATCGCAAAAACAATAGCTTTTTAGTAAGTGGCAACTATCCACTTGTATCTGGTAGTAGAACCAGGGTTAGTTACAAAAAAAACAAGTGCCAATTTCCATTGACACTTGTTTCCACTTTTAAACTGTGTTGCAAAATTTCGTGAAAGATACCGTTTAAAAAACTTAATCTTCTTTTTTGCGTCTTGCCAAGAATCCTGTTCCCAATCCAAGAAGGGCGATTCCAGCTACTAGAGTCGCTTGGTTAGACTCGCTTCCTGTATTAGGTAATTCCCCACCCTTTTTAGGCTTACCTGGTTCATTTGGTTTGCCAGGTGTTGGTTTTTCAGGAGTATGCGTATTTGTAATGTTGTAACCTTCTACTGAAGCTGTATAACCATCTGGAACATTCACTTCTTCAACAGTGTAGGCAATCTCCTTACCTTCTTGATAACGATCAAGACCTGTGAACTCATAAGTCCAGCCACTTGTTTCTGACACTGTAGCTGTCTGACCAGTTTCCTTGCCATCTGCAAGAAGTTTTACGGTGATAGATGCTGGACGGATGCCATCTTTGTTATCTTCATCTTTCCAGATCTTATGACCTTTTACAGTGGTTTTCTCTGGTGTGTGGGTGTTGGTCACATTCATACCAGTTTCAGTAGCTGTGTAACCTGTAGGAACACCAACTTCTTTGACTGTGTACTCGATTGCTTTACCATTTTGGTAACGATCCAGTTCAGTGAATTCATACTTCCAACCTGTTTCAGCTGTTGCGATTGCTGTCTTGCCAGTTTCTTTACCATTGGCAAGAAGAGCGACAGTGACAGATGCTGGACGGATACGATCTTGGTCGTTATTATCAATCCAGGTCTTTTGTCCACTTACAGCAATTTTTTCTGGTGTATATTCATTGGTAATGGTGTACTTGCCATCCTTATCTGTAGTGATGGTTGCTTTGTATTCTGTCATAGCAGTTTCTTTGACAGTATACTTGATTTCTTTACCATTCTCATACTTAGGAAGTTTTTTAGATTCGAACTTCCAGCCAGTTTTTTCTGAAACTTCAATTTCTTGAACAACTTTGTCGCCGTTAAGAATTTGAACTTTCACAGATGTTGTACGTTTGCCGTCTTGGTTGTTGTTATCTTTCCACACCTTAGTTCCTGAAAGGATAACTGTATCCGGATTGTGAGTGTTAGTCACTACTTGACCAGTTACAGAAGCTTCATAACCAGCTGGTACATCTACTTCATCGATAGAGTAAGTGATTTCTTTACCAGCTTCGTATTGTGGAAGATTGGTGAAGGATGCTACCCAAGTGTTATCATCAGTCTTATCCTTAGCTGTCAAGGTCAATTTCTTACCTTCAACGGCTACTGGTTTAGATCCACCTACAGATTTGAAAAGTTGAACGGTTACTGACTCAGGACGTTTGCCGTCTTGGTTGTTCGCATCGTTCCATACTTTTGTTACCTTGTAGTCAATTTCTTTAGGAGCATATTTGTTTGTGATGGTAAAGTCTGTAATAGTCGCTTCGTATTCTGCTACGGCTTCTTCTGTTACAGTGTATTTGATTTCTTTACCAGCTTTATATTTTGCTAATTTTTCGAATGTAGCAGTCCATGTTCCGTCTGCAGCAGCCTGAATTTCTTTCGAATCAACTTTCTTACCGTCTGCTAAAAGATTGATTGTAATCTTAGTCGGACGTTTGCCGTCTTGGTTGTTGGCATCTTCCCAGTTCTTAGTTGCTTTTACATCAACTGTTTCTGGTGAATAGCTATTTGTGATAGTGAATCCTGATGCAGCGTCACCAGTAACCTTAGAAGTGTAACCAGCAACAGTTACTTCTACTACCGTGTACTGGATAGGTGTTCCGCCTTTATCAGCATCAAGATCTGTGAAGCTTCCAGCCCAACCGTTTCTGGCATTAAGTTCAAGTGTCTTACCAGTATCTTGACCATCCGCAAGCAATTTAACTGTGATAGAAGATGGACGTTTACCATCTTGGTTGTTCGCGTCCTTCCATACTTTCTTAACAGGAACTTCAGTTTTTGCTGGAGTGTAAGTGTTCTCGAAAGCTTTTTCATCATCGTAAGAAACAGTTGCTTCAAGTGCACCTTTGCCCTTATCTACCACAGTAACTGTAGCCGTGACAGTTTTAGTGTCGTACTTGATGCTTGTATCACTGCCAGCTTTTTCAGCAATTTTAAAGGTATAAGTTCCTGCTTTGTCGAATTCCAATTCTGAGAAAGCAATGCTTCCGTCTTTGTCATTCTTCACAGTTTCTTTCACCTTACCATCTTGATCTGTTAAAGTGAATTCAAACTCTTCAGCCTTTAACTCACGACCTGTAAGTTTTTTATTAGCTTTAATCTTAGCTTTAGCTTTGCTACGTTTATTTGTAACTGTTTTGATAGCTCCGTCTTGTCCAACAGTCATCTCGAATGGAGTAGGATTCAACTCATATCCTTCAGGAGCCCCAATCTCGGTTACCGTAAAGTTCCCTTTCTTGATATCACTCTCTGAGTAAATAGATGATTCAGCAATTCCGTCATCATTTGTCGTTACAATTTCTTCTTTAGCCGTAGCTCCTGCCGGAGGAGTAATCTTGAATTTTGCTCCTTTTAGGCGGTCATGAGTCAGCTCGTCGACCTTGTAAAGAATGATACGGTAACCTGTTTCTAACTGAATTGTACCGCCAGAAGCAACGACTGAGTTTCCGATTTGCTTAACGACTGTCTTATTACTATAGTCGTCATATGTTAGAATCTGGTCATCACCCTTCATTTCAGCATTGTTTTGGACTTGCGTGCCATCAGCTGGAGCACTTGTTTTATAATTAATTCGAAATGCTGCTGGTTTACCGTTCTTCGCAAGAATTGAAGATGCATTGTTAATTGTTAAAGTAAATTCTGTGTAAGAATCATTCCATTTTACTTGGTAATCCTTACCAGCTTCTAAAACCACTTCATCTTTCAAGTAATAATATTGATCATACCAACCTGCTGTAACGCTGAATGTTTCAGGGATCATCTGCATTGGTGAAGCATTTGGATCTACCCAGTCATGAATTTCAATTTTATTATAAGCTGCTTGTTTCGGATTAACACGAACATACCAGCTGTGTAAGTATTTTCCACTCTTATTTAGAGCCTTGGATGTCCAATCCTCTTTGTAAATCAAACCATGATATTTATTGAAATTAGCTCGACCGATTCCTTCAGAATAATCAGCCGCATCACCTTTTTTAACCTTGATTTGATGGGTAATTTCATTTATGGTTTCCGTTTTATCAAAACGAAGCGTTTCATTGCTTAATTCATTTTTAGAACTAAAACCAACAAAGAAATTTCCTCTAACGTTTTGGACTTGATAGCCACCTTTTTTCTCAAGATAGGCTTTCAGATTTTTTAATGTAATAGTCGCCTTACCACCATTATTATCCCCGTTTGATACAATTTGAGTTTCTCCGATAACGAGATCTGTTTCCTTATCTTTTAAATCAAAAGTTTCATTTCTAACAGTTAAAGGGCTCGGAACAGTAAAGGTAAAGGTATCACCGTCCTCTAACTTACCATCATAGGCGCTCAAATCGTAATCCACTGAGAACTTATAGTTTGAGTAGTCATGGTGCTCTGGAGAAAGGTTATAAATTCCATTTTCATCCGGACTTATAAATTTACCATTATCAACTTCCCAAATTCCAATATTACTGATAACGTTCTTCAGTTCCTTTGCTTGAACTGAATTTGGAGCAAAGATTATCCCTAGCAAACAGGCCAGAGAAGTTAGGATGGGTAACCAAAATTTCTTGTTCTTCATAATCTTCCTTTCTAAATTACCGAAAACATTAAAACGACAAACTATGATTATAAAATCTCAACACTCATCTCCTTTCGAATTCGTTGAAATCCATGAGGGTTATTGAATAAGTTACATCATATTAACATGTTTCATAACTATATGTGAGTGCAATATTTACCATATTTGTTCTATTCTTAATATAGAAACCTCCTTTAATTTCATTATAAAACAAAATTAACTTTTTTTGTAATATTATGAGGTTATTGCCTTTTGAAAATATTGACACAGTGTAAAATTACTGCCATAAAAACTAATTCTTTCATCACACTATAGTTTCTTTAAGTATAGTGTACACATACGAACAACTTCTCTTTTAAACAAACAGAAAGAAACATTGTACAAAACATTCCATTTATTTATAAGTTTGATACACCTTAATAATTATCCAAACTATTTTATATAAGTAAAACTCAGAAGAAATCTAGTAATAGTCATATCCCATCCTGATAAATAGTTTAATTTAGCATATTTCATTATTCTGAACCATAAAAAAAGACCAGGGGGTTATCCCTGATCTTTCTTTACTGTACTTATTGGCTACTAAATGAGATTAGTCTTCTTTTCTTCGTTTAGTTGCTACAAGACCTGCGCCTAAAGCTAGAAGAGCTAAACCTGCTGCTAATGCAGCTTGTCCAGATTCACTTCCAGTGTTTGGTAGGTTAGGATTTTCTGGTTCAGTTTGGTCCGTTACTACTAACTTACCATCCTTGAACTCAACCTGATTTCCACTAGCATTTACCACTGTTACAGTTCCGTCGTAGTTAACTTGGAATGTAATATCTGTTACTGCTAAGTATCCAGTTGGAGCGGCCTCTTCATGGAAAGTATATACTCCCGGAGTCAAATCAAGTACATGTGATTGTTTGGCTTTTGAAGTCCATTCAGCCACAGGATTACCTGCAACTTTTTCTCCACGGAAAATTTGGATTTTTGCACCCGCGATTTCTTCACCCGCTAGATTTACCTTGCTGAAGGTGATCTTACGTGGAAGGTCATCGTCTTTGTCGGTTACAGTTACTGTTGAGCCGTTGGTTACGACTTTGTTTTCTTCACCTTTAGAGTCTTTCTCACCAACATTTGTCACTTCCACTGTGCCGTCGTATTTGACTTGGAAAGTGATGTCCGTTACTTTGAGGTAACCAGTTGGAGCTGCTTCCTCATGGAAGGTGTAAGTGCCTGGAGCCAAGTTGAGATCTTTAGACTTACCAGCTTCTGAAGTCCAGCTTTCTACGGCTGTGCCTTCTGCCTTGTCGCCTTTATAGATCTTAATCTCTGCACCAGCGATTTCTGTTCCACCAAGGCTAACCTTGCTGAAGGTGATCTTACGTGGAAGGTCATCATCTTTATCAGTTACAGTTACAGTTGAACCGTTTGTGGCAACTTTGTTTTCTTCACCCTTAGAGTCTTTTTCACCAACATTGGTCACTTCCACTGTGCCGTCATGTTTGACTTGGAAAGTGATGTCGGTTACTTTGAGGTAGCCTGTTGGAGCGGCTTCCTCATGGAAGGTGTAAGTGCCAGGTGCCAAGTTCAAGTCTTTAGACTTACCAGCTTCTGAAGTCCAGCTTTCTACGGCTGTACCTTCTGCCTTGTCGC